>SBFY01000101.1 GCA_006227085.1 Gammaproteobacteria bacterium | reverse complement strand
TGGCATGCTGGACAATCCAGTTATGCAGGACGGGAGCGGTGCAATGATTTCAGTATCGGGATTGAACTCGAAGGCTCGGATTATTGTCCGTACACTGATGCGCAATACAGGGTATTGGCTGCGGTGATTGCAGCTTTACGGCAGTCGTATCCGGCGATTGGTGAAGAGGCGATTGTCGGTCATGAGCATATTGCGCCGGGGCGGAAAACGGATCCGGGGCCGGCATTTGATTGGCAGCGCCTGTATCGTGACCTGGGATTCCGCAAACACAGGGTGTATGACATATGAAATTCCTGGCATTGCTGGTTGTCATGGCGCTGGTGTATTACTGGAACACCAGGCCAACCGTACAACAGGATGGTACTTTCCACGCATGGCAAGCTGTATGCCAGCAGCGTTTATCGCTATTGCCACGGGCCGTGCTGTGGGCGTTTGTGGTGCTGGTGCCGGCACTGTTGGCAGGCATCGTCATTGAACTGATGGCCGGCTGGTTGTGGGGAGCGATTTCGCTGTTGGCGTCCATTGCGGTGTTGCTGTATAGCATGGGGCGTGGTGATCTTGAGGAGCAGGTGGATCATTACCTGGAGGCCTGGCAGCAGGCTGATTGGCAGGCAGCCTGGCATCATGCGCAAGCCCTGGGTTCGCCGGAAATCCTGGATGAGGCTTCGGATCCGGTGCAGCTGCACCAATACACCACGCGTGCGATGGCCTATCAGGGATTCGGGCGTTTCTTTGCGGTGGTGTTCTGGTTCATGATCCTTGGGCCTGCCGGCGCCTTGTGCTATCGCCTGGCGAGTTTGCAGGCGAAAGCGATGACGGCAGACGATGATCCTCTGGACCAGCAAATGCTCTATTTGCTCGAATGGTTACCGGCGCGCTTGTTGGCATTGACCTTTGCCTTGGCGGGTAATTTCAATACTGCGATGAATGCCATTGAATTGGGGTGGCTGGACATGACCCACAGCATGGCGGATTTTTTGGGAACGGCGTCAGCGGGGGCTTTGCAATGGTCACCGATGGTGATGCCTGCTGAAGCCGACAGTGCGGCACTGGAAGCCTTTACAGCGCAGGGCCAGCACGATGTACGCGCCTTGCTGACCCTGTTGGCACGCTGCGGCATGATCTGGTTGGCCATCATTGCCTTCTGGCAAGTGTTGACGATCTGGTAATGGCGGCTGCACTGCTGGGCATAGATCTTGGAGGCACCAAGATCGAGGGGCTGCTGTTATCACCGCAAGGTGAAGCACTGGCGCGACAGCGCGTGGCCACGCCGGCAGGCGACTATGCGCTGACCCTGTCGACCATCCATCGCCTGGTGATGGAACTGCAAGCCCAGGCGGGTGTGGATGTTCCGGCGATCGGTATCGGCACCCCGGGTGCGTTGTCGCGCGTGACTGGCCGCATGAAAAACTGCAATTCGGTTTGCCTGAATGGTGAAGCCTTGCCGCAAGACCTGCAGGCGCTGCTGGGCAAGCGCGTGTTGCTGGCTAACGATGCCGATTGTTTTACCTTGTCTGAAGCGGTCGATGGTGCCGGCGCCGGTGCCAGTACCGTGTTCGGTGTCATTCTCGGGACAGGTGTCGGTGGTGGCGTGGCCGTGAATGGGCAATTGTTGTCCGGCCCGAACGCGATTACCGGCGAATGGGGGCACAACCCCTTGTCGCACGCCAGCTGGAGCCTGCTGCAATCGCATGGGCTTGAGTCGCGACGTTGTTATTGCGGGCGGATGGATTGCATCGAAGCCTGGTTGTCAGGCCCTGCATTGGCACGCACCTGTCGTGAACTGGGTTATGCGGCTGCCGATGCCGCGGCGGTTGCTGCAGCAGCGGCAACGGGTCAGGGTATCGCGCAGCAAGCCTTGGCATTGCATCATCAGTTATTGGCGCATGCGCTTGCCGTGGTTATCAATATCCTTGACCCGGATGTGATCGTGCTGGGCGGTGGTGTTTCCAATATCGATGCCTTGTATGCATCCGTGCCGGAGTTGTGGCATGGCCCGGTGTTCAGCGATCGTATTGATACGCGCCTGGTCAAGGCGCGCTATGGGGATGCCAGTGGCGTGAGGGGTGCCGCCTGGTTGTGCCGTGATGTCAGCTAGTCTTGCCGGTTTGTTGCCATAACACTTCTTGCCCGCCATTTTCCCGTGCGATCGCACGAGCCATCACAAACAGCAGGTCAGACAAGCGATTGATGTAGCTGGACGCCGAGGTGTTTACGTCACCGGCTTCCGCATGCAGTGCGCTGAGCGTGCGTTCGGCGCGGCGACAGACAGCGCGCGCCAGGTGGCATTGGCTGGCCGCGACAGGGCCGCCCGGCAAAATGAAATTTTCCAGGGGCGGTAATGCCGCATTGATGGTATCGAGCATCGATTCCAGGTGGAGGGTTTTGTGGTCGGGCAATAAACAATGTCCGGGCATGGACAGCTCGCCACCGAGATCGAACAAGTCGTTCTGGATGCTGTAGAGCAGTGCGGTGTGCGGGTGTTCGCCGAGCACGCTGGCGAGCATGCCAATCTGGCAGTTCAGCTCATCAATGGTGCCAATGGCTTCCATGCGCAGGCTGTGTTTCGGTACGCGTGAGCCATCACTCAGGCCGGTCGTGCCATCATCGCCGGTGCGGGTATAGATCTTGCTCAAACGATAGCCCATGGCGTCCTCCTGTCTGTCGGGCCGATTATATGCCCAAAGCGCCAGGGATGGGCACTTGTGGGTATACTGGCGCGATAACCATAACCTTGGCACGGTTTCGCAAGGAGCACACGGTGGCGCTGACCCGTTCCTATCCCGCCAGTACATTACGCCGGCTGTATTTATTGCTGTTCCTGTTGTCGGGTTTTTCCGGCTTGATTTACCAATCGATCTGGACGCATTACCTCAAGCTCTTCCTTGGGCATGCTGCCTATGCGCAGACGCTGGTGTTGTCCATTTTCATGGGCGGCATGGCCATCGGTGCCTGGTGGGCCAGCAAATTGACATTGCGTTGGCGGCAACCCTTGCTGGCCTATGCCGTGACAGAAATGGTCGTGGGCATCCTGGCGCTGGTGTTCCATCCGGTATTCATGGGTGTCACGAATTGGTCCTATGACAGTGTTATCCCTTCGCTGGGCAACCACTATTGGGTGGAGGTGTGGAAATGGGCCCTGGCAGGGTTGCTGATCCTTCCCCAATCGGTGTTGCTGGGCGCTACGTTCCCGTTCATGAGTGCCGGATTGTTGCGGCGGTTGGTTCATGAGCCCGGTCGCGTGATTGGCGGCCTGTATTTTGCCAACAGCCTGGGTGCGGCGGTGGGTGTGTTGGTCGCTGGTTTTGTGTTGATTGACCGGGTGGGCTTGCCGGGAACGGTTACGACCGCTGGTTTCATCAATATCGTATTGGCGCTGGCCATATACGTGTTGGTGCGCACCGATGCAGCAGTGGTATCACCGGCAGCAAGCGGCGCCAGCCAGCCAGCAGCGCATGCATCGGCACCGGTGCAGGCCTTGATGATGGTCTCCTTGTTGACCGGCCTGGCATCGTTCTTTTATGAAATCGGCTGGATTCGCATGTTGTCCATGGTATTGGGCAGCTCCACCCATGCCTTCGAATTGATGTTGAGTGCATTTATCACTGGTATTGCCATTGGTGGATTCTGGGTACGCCGTCATATCGATCGCTTTGCCAATCCGTTATGGGCATTGGCAGTGATCCAGCTGGTGATGGGTGCCTTGGCCATCACGACCCTGCTGGTGTATGGGCAAACGTTCCATATCATGCAGGGCTTGCTGCAGGCATTGGCCAAAACCGAATCCGGCTATCTCTTGTTCAATCTCTCCAGTCACGGCATTGCCTTGCTGGTGATGTTACCGGCCACCATATGCGCTGGCATGACATTGCCGATTATTACCCATGTGCTGGTGACGCGTGGTGTGGGCGAAGTGGCCATCGGTCGTGTCTATGCGGTGAACACAGTGGGTGCCATCCTGGGTGTTGTGCTGGCCGTGCAACTGGTGATGCCATTGCTGGGCTTGAAGAGCCTGATCGTGGCCGGTGGCATGGTCGATATTGCACTCGGTGTGTTCCTGCTGGCGATGACGCGTGATGCCTTGCCGGCATGGCGGCGCTGGGGTGTGGCAGCAAGCTGCTTGCTGTATGCCGTGGTGATTGCCGTCACCGTCCCATTGGATACCAGCAAGATGGCATCGGGTGTGTTCCGTTATGGGTCCATGCTGGCAGCACATGAGCAAGTGCTCTATCACCATGATGGCAAGACAGCCACGGTGGATGTGGTGGCACACCACGATTCCGTCAGTATCCGCACCAATGGCAAATCCGATGCCGGCCTGGTGCTGGACGAAGACCGCGCCGGCAGTGATGAAAGCACGATGGCGTTGCTGGCGGCGATTCCCTTGATGACACATCCGGATATTCGCCATGCTGCTGTGATTGGCCTGGGCTCCGGCATGTCTACGGATACCTTGTTGCGCTATCCCGGCATCCAGCAGGTGGATACGGTGGAAATCGAGCCCGGCATGGTGGAAGGCGCGCGACAGTTAGGCAACAAGGTGGCGAAGGCGTTCACGGATCCCCGCAGCACCATCCACATTGCTGATGCCAAGACTTTCTTTACCAGTCACCAGTCACGTTATGACCTGATCCTGTCCGAGCCATCCAATCCCTGGGTGAGTGGTGTGGCCGGTTTGTTTTCGGTTGAGTTCTATCGTTTGGCAAGCCGGCACCTGAATGACGGTGGTTTGTTTGCACAATGGTTCCATGTCTATGAAATCAATATGCCGGTGCTGGCATCCGTGGGCAAATCGCTGGCAGCTGTCTTCCCGAATTACCGGGTCTATGCCACCTCAGGGGGTGATCTGTTATTGCTGGCGAGTCACCAGCCACTGGCCGCCCCGGTGTTGCAGCCATTGCTGGGTACCGATCTGGCACAGCGCCTCGCCTTGATTGGTATCCACACGCAATCCGACGTTGACTGGACTTACCTGGGCGACCACACGGTCATGGGGCCCTTGTTTGAAAGTTACCCGGTGCCGATGAATTCAGACTATTACCCGTATGTGGACCAGCATGCCGTGAAGGCAAGGTTCCTGCGCGAAAACGCCGGCGACATGATGACCTTGCTGCCCTTTGCCACGCTGCCGTTGCAGCAAGGCCTGTCATGGCCAGTGGATGCTCCCGGGCCAAGGCATCCACTGCGTATAGCGGGCAGTATCCGGTCAGCACAACAGCAATTGCAGTATTGGGATAGCCGGCAACAAGGCTTGCCAGCGCCAGAAGGGGACTGGCTCCCGCAGGGTGTCGAAAACATGCAGTTGTTGCGGTTGCCGCTCGATACGCCAAAGGCTTGCGACCTGCTGGTTGCGCAAGCAGTGTGGTTACCGGCATTGCAGGAGTTCATTGCCAATATCCACCGGCATGTCAATCCCTCGCAGACCACACGGGTCTGGCAAGCCTTGCTGGAAAGTGATTGCCTGGTGACTTGGTCAGGCGAGTACCAGCAATGGTTACAGTTTGCACTGGCGCAATCGCAAGGTGATAACGCCCGTGTGATCGAAGAAGGGCTGCAGTTATTGGCCGCGAT
>SBFY01000055.1 GCA_006227085.1 Gammaproteobacteria bacterium | reverse complement strand
CGGGTTCGGTGGGAGCGATACGCACGGCACGTTCCAGCAACGATGAGGCCGTCGCAAAATCCGCGCGCGAGCGATGGCTTTCTGCCTGCGCGATCAAGGCCGCCGCAGCCGGATTCGGCTGGCGCACAGGGGCAGCCTCGGGCACTGGCGGCATCGGCAAGGCCGCCGGTGCGACAGGAGCCGTCGACGGTGATGTGGCCACTGGGGGTGATGAGGTACAGGCAACCAATGCAAGCATTAGCGCACTGGTGATCACATGACGAAAGGAAACACGCAACATGACAGGAATCCGCACACGGCTGGAAAGCGGCCATTTTAACCGCGCCGGCAGCGTTACTGCACCAACCGCCGCAGCCAATAAATAATGGGCCGGCCTTCCTGCTGGCAAGCCGCCATCTGCGTGGGCTCGCTGCCTTTGACAAACGGCAGCATCAAGGCATCCGGGCAGGCACTACCGGTTTTGGCGCCACTGTGGCGATCCACGGCCACAAACTGCACCCGGTCTGGCGGCACCAAATCCAGGCTTTGCTCGCTGTAGCGCATGATTTCACCCCACACCGTCAATGCACCGCTGCTACCGGTCAAGGGCGTCGGCTGGTTGTCATCACGCCCTAACCAGACCACGGCAAGGCGATCACCGGTAAAACCGGCGAACCAGCTGTCACGCTGGTCATCGGTGGTGCCAGTCTTGCCGGCGACCACGCGATCCGCCGGCAAGGTGTTGTAGACACTGCGACCCGTGCCTTCCCGCACTGCACCCACCAAGGCGTATTGCAGCAGGAAAGTCGCTTCAGGCGACGCCTTCTGCTGCAAGGCCAATGGATAGCGACTGAGCGGACGGCCTCGCGCATCACGGACTTCACGAATGGCCCGCGGCGGTGCCTGGAAACCGCCGGCAGCAATCGTCTGGTACATCGTGGCCACTTCCAGCGGTGACATCGCGACCGACCCCAGCAACACCGATGGCAACGGCGGGAATGTGCGCTCCACCCCGAGGCGCTTCAGCGTCGCCAACACATTCGCCACACCGAGCTCCATCCCCAGGCGGGCAGTGGCCTGGTTCCATGAATTGGCCAAGGCGGTCACCAGCATGGCTTCACCATGACTTTGCTTGTCGTAATTCCTGGGCGACCAGACAGTGTTTTTCGGCCCTTTCACTTGCAACGGACTGTCATCGACCAGCGTCGCCAAGGTGCGCCCACGTTCGAGCGCCGTGAGATAGACCACCGGCTTGATGGTGGAGCCAATCGGGCGCTGTGCATCGAGTGCGCGGTTGAAACCGGCAAATCGCGGCGAACGCCCTCCCACCACTGCCTGCACTTCACCCGTGACCGGATTGGTCACCACCACGGCACCCTGCAAAGTGCCTGCCGCCAGTTTGTGACGTTGCTCCAATTGCGCCACCACACCGGCCAACGCCGACTCCGACTGCCACTGCACGCGGGGATCGAAGGCAGTGAAAATCTCCAGCCCTTCGGATGACAAATCCTGCGGCCGGTATTCTTCCCGTAATTGGCGCGACACCAGCTCAATAAACGCCGGATAACCGGGCTGGCCACCGCGTGTACTGCCCGCGATATCCAGTGCCCGCGATTTCGCCACATTGGCCTGCCAGCGCGGCACGATGTTTTCATCCGCCAGCATGTCGAGTATCAAATCGCGCCGCTCCAGCGCGCGGCCCGGATGCTTCCACGGATTGTATTGCGACGGCCCTTTGACAATACCGACCAGCAAGGCGATCTGGTGCAATTCCAGTTCACCCACTGGACGATTGAAATAGTGCAGGCTGGCCAGCCCGAAACCATGCACGGCGCGCGGGCCGGATTGGCCGAGATACACCTCGTTCAAATAGGTCTCAAGAATGGCATCCTTGCTGTAATGCACTTCCAGCAACACTGCCATCACCGCTTCCACAGCCTTGCGCCAGAGGCTGCGTTCGGCAGTCAGGTAAAAGTTTTTCACCAGCTGCTGGGTCAAAGTGCTGCCACCCTGCGCCAGTCGACCGCTCTGCACGTTCACCAGCAAGGCCCGTGCAATGCCCCGCAACGACACGCCCCAGTGCGAATAAAAATTGCGGTCCTCGACTTGCACCAGTGTTTTCAGCAACAGCGGTGGCACATCATCCAGACGCACCAGCAAGCGATCTTCCTGGTGTGCCGGGTAAATCCCGCCAATGTGCAGTGGCTCCAGCCGGATGATCGGCGCGGCATGACCCAAGGCCACCAAACCGTTGCCCTGCCATTGCAACTGCAGGTGACGCGCCGGCTCTACCCCGTCGGAAAAGCGGAAACCGCGCGTGTGCAAGTGCACAAGGTCACCCGCATCCTGGAAAGTGCCCGCCTGCCAGCCGGTGGCTTGCCGGTAACCCAAGGCCTGCAACTCCCGCAGCAATTCGGTTTTTGGCAGGCTGAGCCCTGCATACAGTTCCAATGGCCTCGCATAGACCTTGGCCGGCAATGCCCACTTCTTGCCTTCAAACTTGCGCTGCACGATGGCGTCCAGATAGGCGACCATGACCAACACCAGCACCAGGCCCGCCAGTGCCGTTTTCCATAGCATGCCCAGCCAACGGCGCGGGCGCGGTGTGGCTTTACGGGATTTCTTGCCAGCGGCAGGTTTGCGACGGGTGCTCATGGGGAGCGCAGTGTAGCACTTCGGCTTCGCCACAAAAGACGATGGCAGGGTTTGCGCGAACCGCCAGTGACAGGTAACCTGCGCGGCATCCTGTTGGGGAGTATTCCATGAAATACGACGTATACGGCATTGGCGCAGCCCTGGTGGACACCGAGGTTGAGGTCAACAATGAATTCCTGGCCAATGCAGGCATTGAAAAAGGCGTCATGACCCTGGTGGATGAATCGCGCCAGCATGAATTGATGGCTCATCTCAAGGATCACCTGGTCGGTGCCCGCCGTGCCAGTGGCGGCTCAGCCGCCAACAGCATGATCGCCACCACCCTGCTGGGTGGCCGTACCTTTTTCAGCGGCAAGGTCGCCGATGATGACAATGGCCGTTTCTACCTGACGGACATGAAAAATGCCGGTGTCGACACACCCGCAACCACCCTGCCACAAGGCATCACCGGCAAATGCCTGGTCATGATCACCGATGATGCCGAACGCACCATGAACACTTTCCTCGGCATCAGTGAAACGCTGTCGCGCGAACAGGTTGATGAGTCCGCCTTGAAAGCATCGCGCTATCTGTACATCGAAGGCTACCTGGTCACGTCCCCTACCGGTCGTGATGCGGCAATCCATGCGCGCCAGCTCGCCGAACGCCATGGCGTGAAAACCGCGCTCAGTTTTTCCGATCCCGGTATCGTGGCTCACTTCCGCGATGGCTTGAAGGAAATGGTAGGCCAGCAACTCGATATCGTGTTCTGCAATGAATCGGAAGCCATGAGCTGGGCAGGCACGGATTCGCTGCAAGCCGCCATTCCCGCCCTGAAACAGGCTGCCAAAACCTTTGCAGTGACCTGCGGCGCACGCGGTGCATTACTGTTCGATGGTGAAGACCTGATCGAAGTACCGGGTTTCCCGGTGAAGGCGATTGACACCAACGGTGCCGGCGACATGTTTGCGGGGACGTTCCTGTTCGGGCTGACGCACGGTTACAGTTGGGCCGATGCTGGCCGCCTGGCTAATTTCGCCGCCTCACAAATCGTCACGCACTACGGCCCGCGGTTGCCCGCAACGGCATTCCCGCAGATCCTTGAACAAGTGAACTTGTAATCAGTGATGTGAGTGCCCTGCAGCGGAAGCCGGCTGCAGGGTTTCCTGCAGCGTCTGCACCGGCAACACCAGCTCCAGCTCGGCACCATCACCAAACTGCAACACCACACTGACGGTTTCACCGGCCTTCAATGGTGCCGGTAAATCCATCAGCATCAAATGCAATCCACCGGACTGGAACACTTGCTGGCCATGCGCCGGAATCAGCAGTGATTCCAGTTTCCGCATCTGCATCATACCGTTGTCATGACGATGCTCATGGATTTCAACGCGCGGTGAGCGATCGCTGCGCGCGGACACCAACAGCACATCCTTGTCGCCATGATTCATCACCGTGAAATACGCACTGGCCACCGTCTGTGCCGGCAGGGTTTCACGCACACGCGGCGACATGACATGTACCGACAGCTCCGATGCCATCGTGATCGTACTAACACACAGCAGGAAAAACCCGGTCAATATCCTCATTGGTCTGTTGCCTCTATCACATCCATCAATAACACGCGCGGCTCACGGCCTATCGATAAATTCGCCCGCAAGCGATAACCGGAAACGGCATCGCGCATGGTCTGGTAAATCCAGCGGCCTTCCGCATCGGAACGCGCGATGATTTCAAACCGCGTATCCCATGCCTGTATTTGCCTGGCAAGATCATGCAACTCTGCCACCATGCCGGCACTGCGCGCACTCACCGCCGACGCATCCAGCCAGCGCTCATTCGGCCGGGTATTCTTGCTGCGCGTTTGCTTGGCACGGTCGCGGCGTTGTTCCGTTTCCAGCAAGGCCAGGTAATCTTCCATGTGCGCGATGGCTTCGTAACCGGGGTCAACCGTTTTTGCACGATCCACATAGCGCTGCGCAGCCACGAGGTCGCCTCCATTCGCGGCTTCCATCGCCAGTGACAAATAGCGACGACCCACTTTTTTCATACCCAGCAAGGCGTGCTCGTTTGCCGGGTCGATATCCAGCACCTGCTGGTAACGATCAACGGCATTATCGGTCACTGGCACCATCAGGCGGTTTTCCATGAATGCCACTTCCGCTTCCGTCAGCACCTGCGCAATCCAGCGTTGCTGTGCGCTCGCTTCCGGCACCGGCGCAGGGACCGGCTGGCTGGCACAGGCTGCCAGCAACAAGGCAAAACCGAGGATGGGAAAGTGCCGCATAGTTCCTGGAACCGGCTGCGAGGAAAGGCCGTATTCTAATGAAAGCTGGCATCCACAGCACGACTCATGCACACTGTTTTTACTGTTTTGCGACCCAGTCTTGTGTTGTCAGCATGTCCCTACACCGCATCGTCCATATCCTGTTGCTTTGTGTGTTATCCCTGCCCGCACTGGCGGGACTGGGTGAACGCAACCCTTCACTGCTGGCCGGTGACACCCCCCGCTTCCTGCCCGTGCATGAAGCCTACCGGGCAACTGCGATTCGCGAAGACGGCCGGGTGCGCGTGCAATGGCAGATTGCCGATGGCTATTACCTGTACCGGCATGCCTTCAAGAGCCCCTTGCCCATGACCACACCGGCGGGACTGGCATTCCACGATGAGTTTTTTGGTGATACCGAAGTCTATTACTCGCAAGTGGATGTCCTCGTCGATACCCCGCCGGACACGACTATCATCACCCTCCATTTCCAGGGCTGCGCCGACGCCGGCCTGTGCTACCCGCCGGAAACCCTGCATTGGGATGCCGCCACCCTGCTGCCCATCAAGGCTCCTGCTGCCACCGCAACTTCCGGCATACCCATGGAAGCAGCACAAAGCCTGGCCTGGATTGCCCTGGCGGCCTTCATCGGTGGCTTGATCCTGAACCTGATGCCCTGCGTGTTCCCGGTGCTGTCACTGAAAATCATTGCCATCACCACCCATGCCCATCGTGGCAGCACCCTGGGTCACGCCTTGAGCTATAGCGCGGGGGTGATCGCCAGCTTCCTGCTGGTGGGCGGCGCACTGCTCGCCATCCGGGCCGGCGGCGCCACCGTCGGCTGGGGCTTCCAGCTGCAATCGCCGTATGTGATTGCTGCCCTGGCCTGGCTGTTCACCGGCATCAGCATCACCTTGTGGGGCTGGTTCATGCCGGGCCTGCGCTGGCTCGGGGTTGGGCAAAGCCTGACCGAAGGCAGTGGCCCCGGTGCATCCTTTTTTACCGGCGCACTGGCGGTGGTGGTTGCCAGCCCTTGTACCGCGCCGTTCATGGCGACAGCACTGGGTTATGCCATCACCCAGCCACCGGCCATCACCCTGACCGTATTTGCCTGTCTCGGCGCCGGCATGGCGGCGCCATTCCTTGTGCTGGGCCTGATGCCCGGGCTGGCCCGCCGCCTGCCCAAGCCGGGCCCATGGATGGAGCGGTTCAAGCATTGGCTGGTGCTGCCGATGGCGGCAGCGGTGGCCTGGCTACTGTGGGTACTCAGCCACCAGGCCAGCAGCACCTCGCTATTACTCGTCAGTGCGGGCTGCCTGGCACTGGTCATCGGCAGCGGCCTGCTCGCCCATCATGCACAAGGTGCCAAGCGCGTCATCGCATGGTCATTGCTGGTGGCCAGCCTGCTGCCCATGCTTGCCATCCAGGCCGAGAGCAAATCCTCCACCGAACCGGGACAAGCCTGGTCAGCCGAGCGCGTGGCAACGCTGCGCCAGCAAGGCTCGCCGGTCTTCCTCAACGTCACTGCCGACTGGTGCATCACCTGCCTGGCCAATGAAAAAGTCGTGCTGGATACCGACGCCACCCGCGACCTGTTTGCCCGCCACGGGGTTATCTACCTGAAAGCCGACTGGACCCGCCCAGACCCCGCCATTGATGCCTTGCTAGCCTCATTTGGCCGCTCCGGCGTCCCGCTTTATGTGTTCTACCCGGCCAATCCTGGCGCAAGCCCTGTCGTGCTTCCGCAAATCCTGCGCCCAGACACTTTCAAAGCAGCCATTGAAGGCACAATCGGTACAAAGTAGCAGGCATTTACCACTGGATGCCGTCCATTTACTGCTTTTTCATGAAATCGCCAGCAGCTTGCCGCCATTTGCGATGAACAGGCATGGAAATCCTGCCTCTGGCGGCATCCATCCCGATGCACCCCATGTATAAATGTCAAAAACTTCGCCGAACTGGCAAAAATTGACCGGCATCATGCAGGATTTGAGAAAATCCGTTGCCTGCCATGCTGCTTTTGGGCAGAATGCCCGCATCAAGGAAGTCCCTATAAACAAGGTATTGCGAGGCAGCCATGGCTAGCATCCTGGTCCTGCATGGGCCCAACCTGAACCTGCTCGGCACCCGTGAGCCAGAAACCTACGGCCACACCACACTGGACGCCATCAATGGCGACTTGCTGCAAATTGCCAAAAACGCGGGCCACCACCTGATGACCCTGCAAAGCAATGCCGAATACGAGCTGGTCGACCGCATCCAGGCCGCCCGCCGCGAAGGGGTCAACTTCATCATCATCAACCCGGCTGCCTTTACCCATACCAGTGTGGCCCTGCGCGACGCCCTCTTGGCCGTGGACATCCCGTTTATCGAAGTCCACCTGTCCAACATCCACCGGCGCGAAAGTTTCCGCCAGCATTCCTATTTTTCCGACATTGCCCAGGGCGTGATTTGCGGCCTGGGTCCCCAGGGTTACCAGCTGGCCTTGCAGGCAGCGATCACCCGGCTTGAAGCATCCCGTTAATCCAGACCATAGACAGAGGCATTCATGGATATCCGCAAACTGAAAAAACTGGTTGAACTGCTCGAAGAATCCAATATCGATGAACTGGAGATTCGTGAAGGCGAGGAATCCGTTCGCCTCAGCCGCAATCGCGGCGTGATCACCACCGCCGTACAAGCCCCGGTCATGGCCGCTGCACCAGTAGCCGCTCCTGTCGCAGCCGCCCCGGTTGCCGCGCCGGCCGCCGAAACACCGGCAGCGCCAGCCATTGAAGGCCATGTCGTGCGCTCACCCATGGTCGGCACGTTCTACGGTGCCCCGGCACCCGGTGCCAAAGCGTTTGTGGCCGTTGGCCAAAGCGTCAAGCAAGGCGATGTGCTGTGCATCGTGGAAGCCATGAAAATGATGAACCAGATCGAGGCCGATCGTGCCGGCACCATTGGCGCCATCCTGGTCAGCGACGGCCAACCGGTCGAATTCGACCAACCCATGATCACCATCGTTTGATCGCCGCAGGATACCGACATGCTCGATAAAGTTGTTATTGCCAACCGTGGCGAAATCGCGCTGCGCATCCTTCGCGCCTGCAAGGAACTCGGCATCAAGACCGTGGCCGTGCATTCACAGATTGACCGCGACTTGCTGCATGTGCGACTGGCCGATGAGTCCGTCTGCATCGGTCCGAACCCGTCGCCGCAAAGCTACCTGAATGTACCGGCCATCATCAGTGCCGCCGAAGTCACTGATGCCACCGGCATTCACCCCGGTTATGGCTTCCTCGCCGAGAACGCTGACTTCGCCGAACAGGTCGAAAACAGCGGTTTCGTGTTTATTGGCCCGACTGCCGATGTGATTCGCCTGATGGGCGACAAGGTCTCGGCCAAGGACGCGATGAAAAAAGCCGGTGTACCCACCGTTCCCGGTTCTGATGGTGCACTGCCCGATGACGATGATGCCATCCGCAAGATGGCCAAGCAGATCGGTTACCCCGTCATCATCAAGGCTGCCGCCGGTGGTGGTGGCCGTGGCATGCGGGTCGTGCACAGCGAAGCCCACTTGCTGAATGCCGTGAACGGCTGCCGCAGTGAAGCCGCCGCCGCATTTGGCAGTGGTGTGGTGTACATGGAAAAATTCCTTGAAAACCCGCGCCACGTCGAAGTGCAGGTGCTGGCCGACGGCCAGGGCAATGCCATTCACCTGGGCGACCGTGACTGCTCCTTGCAGCGCCGTCACCAGAAAGTGCTGGAAGAAGCCCCGGCCCCGCACATCCCGGACGATGTGCGCCGCGCAACACTGGAAGCCTGCTCGCGTGCCTGCATCGACATCGGTTACCGTGGCGCTGGCACCTTCGAATTCCTGTACGAAAACGGCGCGTTCTATTTCATCGAAATGAACACCCGTGTGCAGGTCGAGCACCCAGTCACCGAAATGGTCACCGGCATCGACATCGTCAAGGAACAGCTGCGCATTGCTTCTGGCATGCCACTGTCGATCAAGCAGGAAGATGTGATCATTCGCGGCCATGCCTTTGAATGCCGCATCAATGCCGAAGACCCGAAAACCTTCATGCCCTGTCCCGGCAAGGTGACGTACTTTCATGCCCCCGGCGGCCCCGGCGTGCGCGTGGATTCACACCTGTATGCCGGTTACAGCGTGCCCCCCAACTACGACTCACTGATCGGCAAGATCATCACTTACGGCCGCGACCGCGAGAATGCACTGAACCGCATGAAAATGGCACTGGATGAGTTGATCGTCAGCGGCATCAAGACCAACCAGCCGTTGCACCAGGAACTGGTGCGCGATGGGGAGTTCCGCAAGGGCGGCGTCAATATCCATTACCTTGAGAAGAAGCTGAAAGGCTGAACCCGCTACCGTGGCCTGGCTGCAACTGCATTTCGAGATCGCCCAGGTTGCGGTAGAAGCACTGGAAAACGCCTTGCTGGCCGCCGGCGCACTATCCGTCACGCTCAGTGATGCCGCCGATAACCCGATCCTTGAACCCGACCCGGATACCACACCGCTCTGGGCCAGCGTGCGGCTGGCCGCGTTGTTTGAAGACCAACCCAACGCCGACCCGATCGCTGCCGCCATCGAAACCGCACTGGGCGAACCCCTGCCGCATTGGCGCGCTGAACGCATTAATGACCAGGATTGGGTGCGCGCATGGCTCGCCGATTACAAACCACTGCAGTTCGGGCGACTCAGCATCGTGCCCAGCGGCTTTGACGCCGAGCCAGGGACAGTCGCGGTACACCTGGACCCGGGTCTTGCGTTCGGCACCGGCACCCACCCGACCACCGCGCTGTGCCTGCAGTGGCTGGCTTCGCAACAACTGGAAGGCACCAGTATCGTGGATTACGGCTGCGGCTCCGGCATCCTCGCCATCGCAGCACTGGCATTGGGCGCAAACGACGCCATTGGCATCGACCATGACCCGCAGGCCTTGCTCGCCAGTCGTGACAATGCACGCCGCAACCATGTCGCCGATGAACGTTTCCAGCTGCACCTGCCGGCCGATGCGCCACCAGTCAGCGCCGATATCGTACTGGCCAACATCCTCGCCGGCCCGCTGGTGCATCTGTCAGGCACCCTCTGCCGTGCACTCAAGCCGGGCGGCACACTGGTCATGTCCGGATTACTGGAAGCCCAGGCCAGCGAAGTGATGCAAGCCTACCTGCCCCATATGCGCTTTGAGCCTGTCCGCACCGAACAGGGTTGGGCCTGCCTGGTGGCGCACCATGTCTCAGCGGGAAGCTAGTCGTTTGTCGCCACACACAGTACACTTGGCCCTGTTCCAGCAGGGAAGAGCCTAATCATGACGGGACCGTTCATCACCCAGTGCCCCAATTGCGGCACAGCTTTTGAAGTATCCGAGCGTGAATTGTCGATGGCCGATGGCATCGTCCGTTGTGGCCAATGCCGTCATGTGTTCACCGCGACCGACTTCCCGGTGTCCGCAGATGCCAGCAGCCAAAGCAGCAATGATGACGATACCCCCGATTTTGCCCGTCACGATGACGTCGACATCGAGGACATCAGTGCCAACCTGCGCTTCACCGTTCGTGAAGCGCCCGAGGAAAAGGACATCGAAGTCCCGGATGACGCCCTGTTCGATGACGATACCGGCGAAGAGGAAATCAAGGAACAGATCGCTGAATCCCGGCAAATGAAGTTTTCCGATGCCTTCCTGACCTCTGAGCAGAACACCGGCAATGCGTTCGCCAACGAGCGGGAAGACAAGGACGAAACCGCCATCCCGGTACCGGCTGCTGCGACCGATGATGCCGTGGCCAGCGACGAAGCCGACAGCGATGAAGGCGACAGCAGCGAATTTGATGATGTGCGCCCCTTTATCCTCGACGATGCGGACGATGAAGACTTCGCCGAGGCCGAGGCCGCCGCCAGCACCCCTCTTGATGACAGCACCCAGCCCAGCATGCCGGCCGTGCAACTGGATGACGAGGAGACCCCGACACGGGATGACCTGCCCGTGGTCACCGTCGATGACCTGGATGACACCTTCAGCGCCCTGGATGGGGGCAGCCCCGTCCAGGCACGCCATGACGAAGACGTTGTCATGGCCGAACCGATGAGCAGCAAGCTGCAGCGCATTGGTGGCGCGCCGGTGGAAATGCCCGTGTATGACACCCGCAGCATCTTCCGTCGTGACGGTGTATGGCTGGCCGCGGCCTGCATCGCCATGCTCGCCCTGCTGGTGCAATACACCACTTACCGCTTCGATACGCTGGCACACGATGCCCGTTACCGTGGCCTGCTCGGCGTCGCCTGCAAAGTTGCCGGCTGTACCCTGCCAGCGGAAACCAACCTGCAAGCCCTGCAGGCCAGCAACCTGATCATCCGCTCGCACAGCAGCCTGCAAAATGCGCTGGCGGTGGATTTTGTGCTCAGCAATGACGCGTCATTTGCGCAAGCGTTCCCGAAATTGCTGCTGCAGTTTTCGGACGTCAATGGCCAGGCCATTGCCCAGCGCATCCTGGCACCGGAGGATTACCTGGCAGGCGAAATGGCTGGTGCACACCAGCTGAAAGCGCGCCAGTCCGTGCATGTGGCACTGGAAATTGCCGATCCTGGCCCGACCGCCATCAGCTACGCCCTGCAACCCATTGAATAAGCAACCCATTGAATAAGCCGCTCATCGGCCACGCAACCAGAGCCGGGTAACGCCCTTTCATCCCCGCTGGGGCGGGAGTATCATGGCCGGCCATTTTTTAACCAATGGCCGGCCAGCGTGTTTTGCATCGGACCTTACCGCATCGAAAACCCGGTGATCCTCGCCCCCATGGCTGGCGTGACCGACCTGCCTTTCCGGAAACTGTGCCGCTCGCTCGGCGCCGGCTTCAGTGTCGGTGAAATGCTGTCGGCCAATCCGGCCCTGAAAGACAGCACCAAGTCACGACTGCGCCGGGATCATCGCGGCGAGCCTGGCCCCATCAGTGTGCAGATCCTTGGCCATGACCCGGACACCATGGCCGAAGCGGCGCGATTCAATGTCGCCGCCGGCGCGCAAATCATCGACATCAACATGGGCTGCCCCGCCAAGAAGGTTTGCCGCAAGGCAGCAGGCTCTGCCTTGTTGGCGGACCCGGCACACGTTGACCGCATCCTGCGCAGCGTGGTCAATGCCGTGGATGTGCCTGTCACCCTGAAAATCCGTACCGGACCGTCACCGGAACAACGTAACGGCGTGCTGATTGCGCAGCTCGCTGAAGCCGCCGGTGTGCAAGCACTCACTGTGCACGGCCGCACCCGCACCTGTCGTTTTGAAGGTGCGGTGGAATACGACACCATTGCCGCCATCAAGCAGGCGGTCAGCATCCCCGTGATTGCCAATGGTGATATTGATTCACCACAAAAAGCCCTCGCCGTTCTCACCCATACGGGTGCCGATGGTGTTATGATTGGCCGCGCTGCCCAAGGCAATCCTTGGGTATTTCGGGAAATCCGCCACACCCTCGATACCGGCGAACGGTTAGCACCGCCCAGCCGCGAGGAAGTTTTCGCCGTCATGCAGGCCCACTGGCAAAGCCTGATCGATTTTTACGGCGACTTTATGGGCTTGCGCATTGCCCGCAAGCATATCGGCTGGTATCTCGACCGGTTAGGGCTTGAAGCCCATGGGTTTAATTGCTTGACCACCGCGTCAGGGCAGGCCGCGTTTCTCGACACGCTGGCCGCTGCCCCGCAATGTAAGGACATCGCTGCATGAACACTGCCAAGGCCATGACATCACAAACCGTTGTGCCCCTGAACACCAAAGCGGACCAGCGCGCACAACCGCGCGCCCTGCGCGAATGCGTGGCCGAAGCCATCCAGGCCTATTTTGATAACCTCGAAGGCCAGCCCGCACACGATGTCTACAACATGGTGCTGGCCGAAGTCGAAGCTCCCTTGCTGAAAGCCGTCATGCAACACACGAACGGCAACCAGACCCAGGCGTCTGAGCTGCTGGGCCTGAATCGCGGCACCCTGCGCAAGAAATTGAAGCAATACGGTTTACTGTAATCATCCAGCGAGGATCCCATGACACACCCGGACCGGATCGCGGTACGACGCGCACTGATCAGCGTCTCCGATAAAACCGGCATCGTCGATTTCGCCCGCGCCCTCAGCGGCCTTGGCATCGAACTGCTCTCCACTGGCGGCACTTTCAAGCTCCTGAAAGACAACAACATCCCCGTTACCGAAGTCTCTGACTACACCGGCTTCCCGGAAATGATGGATGGCCGCGTGAAAACCCTGCACCCGAAAGTGCATGGCGGTATTCTCGGCCGTCGCGGCACCGATGATGCTGTCATGAGCGAGCACGGCATCGCACCGATCGACATGGTGGTGGTCAACCTGTACCCGTTTGCCAGCACCATCGCCAAACCCGGCTGCACCCGTGAAGACGCCATCGAGAACATCGACATCGGCGGCCCGACCATGGTGCGTTCCGCTGCCAAGAACCACGCCTTCGTCAACATCGTGGTCAATGCCAGTGATTACGCCAGCATCCTTGATGAGCTGAAAGCCAACGATGGCAGCACCTGCTACGCCACCCGTTTTGACCTCGCGATCAAGGCCTTTGAACACACCGCCGCGTATGACGGTGCCATTGCCAATTATTTTGGCCAGCAAGTGCCAGGCGGCAATGACCCGTTCCCGCGCACCTTCAACACCCAGTTCATCAAGGCGCAGGACATGCGCTACGGTGAAAATCCGCACCAAAGAGCCGCGTTTTATGTTGAGCGCCATGTCACGGAAGCGTCCATTGCCACCGCCAGGCAGTTGCAAGGCAAGGAACTGTCCTACAACAACGTGGCCGATACCGATGCCGCGCTTGAATGCGTGAAAAGTTTTGTGAAACCGGCCTGCGTGATCGTCAAGCACGCCAACCCGTGCGGTGTTGCCGTATCCCTTGATGGCATCCTCGCCGCGTACAACCTTGCTCACCAGACGGATCCGGAATCAGCGTTTGGCGGCATCATCGCCTTTAACCGTGAACTCGATGCTGACACTGCGAAAGCGATCATTGACCGCCAATTCGTGGAAGTGATTATTGCGCCAAAGGTGTCTGCTGCCGCACTGGAAGTCACCAAGGCCAAGCAGAATGTACGCGTGCTCGAATGCGGCGAATGGCCCGCCGAAGCCTCACCGGCATTTGATTACAAGCGCGTCAACGGCGGCCTGCTGGTGCAGGATCGTGATCTTGGCATGATCAAGACCGAAGCACTGAAAGTGGTAACCAAGCGCGCACCGACCGAAGCCGAATTGCACGATGCCGTGTTTGCCTGGAAAGTGGCGAAGTTCGTCAAATCGAATGCCATTGTCTATGCGAAGCAGCGCCAGACCATTGGCATTGGTGCAGGACAAATGAGTCGCGTCAATTCCGCACGCATCGCCGCCATCATGGCTGAGCATGCCGGCCTTGAAGTGAAAGGTGCCGTGATGGCCTCCGATGCGTTCTTCCCGTTCCGCGACGGCATTGATAATGCCGCAGCGGTTGGCATCAGCTGCGTGATCCAGCCGGGCGGTTCCATGCGCGATGAAGAAACCATTGCCGCAGCGGATGAGCATGGCATGGCCATGATCTTCACCGGCATGCGCCACTTCCGCCACTAAGCGACCTTGCTGTTTACAGGCAAACATCAAAGGTCACTATTGAGTTAGACCAAGGAATCCACATGAACATCCTGATCATCGGTAGCGGCGGCCGCGAGCACGCACTGGCCTGGAAAGCAGCGCAATCCGCGAAAGCAGATACCGTGTTTGT
>SBFY01000224.1 GCA_006227085.1 Gammaproteobacteria bacterium | reverse complement strand
ACCTCGACATCCTCAGCGAAACCCAGCAGCGTCGTGAGATCAGCATCAGCCGGGAGATCCGCACCGCCGAATTCGGCATCACCCTCACCGTGCAATGGCAGCTGCGCAATGCCGACGGTGATATCGTGATTGCACCGGAGTCCCTCAGCTCACAAAGCGTCTATCGCCATGATGCTGACAACCTGGCCGGTAAAAAACGCGAGGAAGCCCGCCTGCTAAGCGATATGCGCCGCTACCTGGCCGGCCAGATCCTGCGTCGTGTCGGTTATGCCCAGCAATCGGCTGGCACTGGAACCACCAAGCCATGAGTGGCCACCGGGAGCTGGAACGCCTGCTCAGCCAGGCCCTGCACCCGGTCTATGTGATTGCCGGTGAAGATACCCTGCAAGTGCAGGAGGCTCGCGATGCCCTGCGCCAGAAGGCACGCCAGGCCGATCACAGCGAATACACCCTGCTGATTGCCGAAAAAGCCTTTGACTGGTCACGTTTTGATGCGGAGACCGCCAATCGCTCCTTGTTTGGTGATCGCAAAGTGATTGACCTGCGACTGGACATCGAATCCTGGCCTGCCGCGGCCCGCGATACCGCACGCCAACACATCAAGGCCTATTGCGACCGGCCAGACCTCGACACCGTGCTGATCATTTCTGCGGGCAGGCTCAGCAAGAAAGAGCAGCAAACCAGCTGGTACCAACAGGCGGCATCGGTGGGCGGCACCCTCACACTGTGGCCACCACGACCCAACGAATTCCCCGGCTGGCTGCGCCAACGCTGCACTGATGCCGGCCTCAAAATCAGCCCGGAAGCACTTGCCCTGCTGGTCGAGCGCACCGAAGGCAACCTGCTGGCAGCCCACCAGGAAATCACCAAACTGCGGCTGTTACTGGAAAAAGACAGCGCCGGCATGGAAGACATCCTCGCGGCGGTGGGTGACAGTGCCCGCTACGATGTGTTCAAACTGGTGGACCGCATCCTTGAAGGCAAACCCCGTGATGCTTGGCGCACCCTGCAGGGATTGCGGGGCGAAGGCATTGAACCCCTGTCCATCCTGTGGGCCCTGACACGGGAAATCCGCACCTTGCTGGCCTTGGGGCAACGGGCCCGCCATGAAGGCCGTGACAGCGCCATGGGCAGCTTGCACGTCATGCCCATGCGACGCTCGCTCGTCTCTGCCAGCCTCGATCGCATCCCCCGCAAATTGCTGTGGCAGGCGCTGGCGAAAATGGCCGATATCGACCGCAGCGTCAAAGGACTGGCCCGGCATGATCCCTGGCTTGTGCTGGAAACCGTCACGGTCGAGTTAGCCAGCGCCAGCCGCTGACGACTCACCCGACACAACCACATGCCCGTGGTTTTCCTCTACAATAACGCCCCAACAATCATCCGCCCGACAGATTGACTCAATGACTGCGATCCTGGGGATTTCCGCGTTTTACCACGACAGTGCTGCTGCGCTGGTCATTGATGGCCGCATTGTTGCCGCGGCCCAGGAAGAGCGCTTCACCCGCAAGAAGCATGATGCCGGCTTTCCCGAACACGCCATCCATTATTGCCTGCAAGAAGCCGACATCACACTGGCCGATGTCACGCAGGTCGTTTTCTATGACAAGCCACTGGTGAAGTTCGAGCGTTTGCTGGAAACCTACCTGGCTTACACACCGAAAGGTTTCCGCTCCTTCGTGGCAGCCATCCCGGTGTGGCTGAAGGAAAAACTGTACCTGAAGAGCGTACTGAAAAGAGAACTGGCCAAGCTGGGCAACCTCAAAGAATCCCAATTACCACCCTTGCTCTTTACCGAACACCACCAATCACACGCCGCATCGGCCTTCTTCCCGAGCCCCTTCGACAAAGCCGTCGTGATGTGCCTGGATGGCGTGGGCGAGTGGGCCACCAGTTCGGTCTGGCTGGGTGAAGGCAACACCCTCAAGCCACAATGGGAAATCGATTTCCCGCACTCACTGGGCCTGCTCTACTCCGCGTTTACGTACTACACCGGTTTCAAGGTGAACTCGGGCGAATACAAACTGATGGGTTTGGCACCCTATGGCGAACCCACTTATGTCGACCTTATCCTCGAGAACCTGCTCGACCTGAAAGAAGACGGCACGTTCCATCTCGACATGAGCTATTTCAATTACGCCACTGGCCTGACCATGACGGGTGATAAATTCCATGCCTTGTTTGGCGGCCCACCCCGCAAACCGGAATCGCCGATCAGCCAGAAAGAAATGGATCTGGCACGATCCATCCAGGTCGTGACCGAGGAAATCATCCTCAAACTGGGGCGCAGCGTGCACAAGGAACTGGGCATCGACAAACTGTGCCTGGCCGGTGGCGTTGCCCTCAATTGCGTTGCCAATGGCCGCCTGCTGCGCGAAGGCCCGTTCTCGGAAATCTGGGTGCAACCCGCAGCCGGTGATGCCGGTGGCGCCTTGGGCGCTGCCCTGGCGATCTGGTACGAATACCTGGATAACCCACGCCAGGCAGACGGCAAGACCGACAGCATGCGCGGCAGCTACCTGGGCCCGGCCTATGGCAACGATCACATTGAATCGTATTTGCAGGAAATCGGCGCCAAGTACCGGCGCCTGGATGACGCCACCCTGATGCCCGAACTGGCGCAATTAATGGCCAGCGAAAACGTCATCGGCTGGTTCCAGGGGCGCATGGAGTTCGGTCCCCGCGCACTCGGCGGGCGATCCATCATCGGTGACCCGCGCAGCCAGAAAATGCAGTCAGTGATGAACCTGAAAATCAAATACCGCGAATCATTCCGCCCATTTGCACCCGCCGTGAAAGCGGACAAGGTCAGCGAATGGTTCCAGCACCAGGCCAGCAGTCCTTACATGCTGATGGTGGCGCCCGTTGTGGACAGCAAACGCATCCCGATGACGGCGGAACAAGACAAGCTGTTTGGCATCGAGAAACTGAATGTGCCGCGCTCGGAAATCCCGGCGGTCACCCATGTGGATTATTCAGCGCGCATCCAGACCGTACACCCGGAAACCAACCCACGATTCCATGCACTGCTGGACGCCTTTGAACAACACAGTGGCTGCCCGGTCAGCATCAACACCTCGTTCAATGTGCGCGGCGAACCGATCGTCAACACACCAGAAGATGCCTATCGCTGCTTCATGCGCACGGAGATGGATTACCTGGTGCTGGAGAACTGCCTGCTCGACAAACGTGAGCAACCCTTGTTTGAAGACAGCGGCGATTGGCGCAATGAATTCGAGCTGGACTAAGCCATGACGCACGGATCCTCACACAACACCATGACCCCCAAGCAACTGCGCGAGTTCGGGCTCATCACCGGTGCCTTGTTCGGCGCAGCGTTTGGCCTGCTTGTCCCGTGGCTGTGGAACCTGCAGTGGCCAACATGGCCATGGTTTATCCCGGCGGTACTATGGCCATGGGCGTTGATCCATCCGCGCAGCCTGATAGTGATCTATAAACCCTGGATGCGCTTCGCCGAAGCGATCGGCTGGTTCAACACGCGTGTGATCCTGTTGATCCTGTTTTTTATTATCCTGCTACCCATCGGGCTTATCATGCGACTGGGTGGGCATGATCCCTTGCAGTTGCGACTGGACCGTTCAGCTACCAGCTATCGCAAACAACGCGACAGCCGTGATAAACAGCATATGGAGCGACCCTTCTGATGATGGACTTACTGAAAGACCTCTGGGCATTCATGCGTGAACGCAAGAAGTACTGGCTGGCGCCCATCATCCTCGTGATGCTGCTGCTTGGCATGCTGATCGTATTTGCACAGGGCTCAGCGGTCGCGCCGTTTATTTACACGTTATTCTGATTGGCGCGACAGATACGCTTCCAGCACGGATGCCGCAACCTGGTTCCCCAGCGGTGTCCAGTGCTGGTCATAGCTGTAATAAACTTGCTCACCGCGCTGCATGGCCTCACGCAACGGCTGGGTCATGCTGACAAAATCCAGGCCCTGTTCACGGCAAAAACCGGCTACCACACTTTCCTGGTTATCCAGCCGGCTGAATAATTGCTCCTTCAAAACCCCGGCTTCAGGCAAGTCATCCACTTCATAGGCCAGGAACTGCCGCAGTTGCTGTGCCGGCACATCTTTCTCAACCAACGGCAATGCAACGTGTGGCGTGCTGGGCGCATACACCACCACCAACCGTGCACCGGCCTCATCGGTCAAGGCTTTCATTTCCAGCAACACATCCCGCACGCTGGTCCAATCCGGCGACCGGGCAAACAACGCTTTATCCACATTGAGGTATTTGAGACGCTTGGGCGGGAACCCATAAAACTGCTCGCGACCATCCGCCGTCAATTTCACTGGCATCCAGCCCATCTGTTCCTCATAGCCGGGGATCGCACGATCGGCACCCCACGGCTGCAGGACCTCGTCCGACAGTCGCCGCAAACCCTGTGTCACTGGCGATGCCTTGCCAAGAAACTCAATCTGCTGCCCCAGTGAGCGCTGGCGCTTGCCAGTGGTCTTGTCCATCCTGGGCGGCGGCTCATAACGGAAATCATTACCCTCGTACAGCATGAACAATACGGTTTTTGGCTTGAAGCGCTGGCCAAGCACCACGTAATTGTTCAGGTACACACGCGGCGAAGAGCCGGAGACCCCCAGGTTATAAATCGGCTGCCCCAGGCGATCAGCCAGCAAGCGGCTCCACATCTGTTCATCTGACACATGTGAACCGGCTGCAAACGAATCGCCAACGACGAGCAGCGGGTACTCCTCCAGCAATTCACCGGGATTGCGATAACCATAACGGTCACTGGTCAAGACAATGGGAATCGTGCCATAGCCGCCCGGGCGCCCCGGATAGGAACGCGGCAACTCCGGCGCATCCGTCCAGGTGAACTCGTAATATTCGTTTGCTGGCCGGTGACGCACCAGGCCCTGCAGCTTGCGTTGCCCCGTGGCATCGACAGCGGCCTTTTCAATATACCGCGGTTGGCTCATCCAACCAGTGACCATTAACACGAGGAACATGGCCACACCTGTCGACAAAGGCACCATGATACTGGCGAAGATCCGGTCACCACGGCTTTTCATCGGCACCAGTAACAACACGCCCTGCATCACCAGCAACACAGTCAGTAGCAACAGGGAACCAAAATGCCCTTGCGAATAACGGCCCAATAACACTTCCCGTTCACGCACCACCAGTTCGATCACATCACTGCCGGGTAGCCAGATCAGCACCGACAACAATAACAATCCCAAACCTGTGTAATGCCGACCTGTCACTGCGTACCTTCCTCCTGATTGTTATCGCCAACGCTACCGGCCGCCTGATCAGCCGGCACCACTGTCTCAATGGACTCTGCCACCAACTCCCGACGGTGTCCCTGCATATCCCAATATTCAAATTGGCGATAGCGGTTACCGTAGATACTCTGCCCTCGCATCATCATCTGCCCATTGGGCCACCACGCACGCAGCTCACCATGCTCACGACCGTGATCCATTGGTGTTTCCGACATCAATTGCCCGCTGGGATACCAGACGCGCCACGGCCCATGGGCCTTGCCATCGGGCAGGACACATTTCTGCTCATACCCCTCCGGCGGGGCACTGCCTGTCGGGAATG
>SBFY01000025.1 GCA_006227085.1 Gammaproteobacteria bacterium | reverse complement strand
ATCAGAACCGCTTGCGCACTACGCCATAAAAACGGCCATCGGTATTGCCCTTATCCGACGCTGACTCATGACTGCCAGACCAGGCCCAACTGGCGTGGAATTCAAAACCGTATGGACCCTGCCAATCGAAACCGATACCGGTCGAACGCAGGTATTGTTCTGTCCATGGATTCCCGCGCAGTTCATCAGCATTGAATCGTACCCAACCGCGATCACTGAACAATGAGAGTGTCACCTGCTCATTGGCATACCATTGCACTGCCCACTGCGCCAACCAACCATGATCGCCACTCAATTCACTGACCGGATAGGCACGCACACTGTAGGGGCCACCGAGCGAAAACTTCTCCCCGGAATCGAGGTTTTGCCAGGCGTATTGCCCCTGCAGGAAAAGGTTCAGGCCCAATGATCCGGTCAAACGCTGCTGCCGTGTCAGCAGCAGGTTGGCCTTGCTGAAGAATCCCTCCTGCCCATACACATCCCCGGCCTTGGCCGACGCCGTTTCCAAATCCAGTTCACCGGCGGCATAACTGAACATCGCGTAATTCCAGCCGCCCAAGGCGTCAAAACCGGAACGTGTGACACCCAGGTCCATGCGATGGATATTGCGGCGATTCGTATCCCCGACGGCATCCAGCACATCCCGCAGTTCCCGGTAACGATAGGACGACCAGACTTCCGTAGACCCGTGGGCGGTCAACTCCAGCGGATACGACAAACGAATACTGCCATCATTGGCTTCGCCATAGGCATCCAATGATGCAAAGGGCCCACCCAGTGAATAGGTCATGTGCTCAATGTCGACATCCAGTGACAACCCATCCGTACCCAGCGGCAACGAATACCCCAACCCACCACTTTCAATGCCGCTCCCTTCACTGGTCAGCAATGACACTCGCAGCCAATCCGCCCGTCCAGCCAATCCGGGATAAGACCATTCCATACCCACACGTGCCTCACCGGTTGAAGCACTACCAAAATTATCGGCATAGAACTGGCCCGTGCGCCGCTGCTCACCGCCCAAGACAACACCCACCGTTGATGAGCCGGGCGCTTCACCCGGCCCCAATGAGGCTTGCGCAGAAATTCCCTCCAGCCGATTGAGCAACAACAAGGGCCGTTCCAGCGACTCACGCGACAAGGGCGCCTGGTTTTGGACAGCAGTGAAATACGCCAGCGCCTGTTCATCACCAACGATTGCGGATGACTCCAGCACCTGCACACGATCCACAAACCCTTCGATCACGCGGAACGTGACAAGGCCATCACTGACCTTCTGCGGTGGCAATACGGCCTGCACCAACAGGTAACCTTTGGCGGAGTAATAAGCCGCAATTGCGGATGCCATGGACTGCAAATCGGCCAAGGCCACATCACGGCCAATCATCGGGGCGAGCAATGCATCCAGTTCAGCAGAAGGGATAACCGTATTACCTTCAAAACGCACACCCGCCAGCAGGAAGGTCATACCACCCGATGCCGCTGCCTGTTCATGCACCTCGGGAATCGTAATCACCGGCCCCCTGGATTCCGGTGGCTTCGGCGCTTCCACCGGCTTTTGGGATTCGAAAATGCGACCCGACAATGGCGGCGCTGTTTGCGCCCATGACAGTGGGGCCAGCAACGCCATAGCCCACAACCAGTGTTTCCGCATCGTGATCACACCTTGAAAAGCAAATGGCCCTGCGAGTGCAAGGCCATTCCGGAAAAAGCCAGACGCATTATGTACGGCGACGCATCCGCTCACGCATCAGGCGCATGCGTTCCTTGAACTTCGCCATCATCAGCTTCATACGCTCCTGGAAGCTCAGCTTCTTGGGCGCTGGCGGCTTCGTTGCCACCGGATTCTGGCCATTGAACACGCTTGCCAGCAAGCTCTGCCCTGCGGCAGTGTTGAGGTTAATCGCACCGCTGGCAATCAAGGTCGTGAACAAGGACACCGGGTTAACCGAGCCATCCAGCAAGCCTTGCCATTGTTCCGGCGACAAACTGGTGGCCGCCTTGTTCAGATCCAGTGCACCGCCCGTCACCAACTGGTTCACCAGCGGCGCCATCTCGGGGCTCACGGCCTGACCCAATAATTGGTTGATCTGGTCAGCCGTCAAGGCACTGGCCAGCGCATTCAGGTTGACTGCTCCCGACTGCACCAGCGACCCCAGCAAGCCGGTGGCATCCGCCACAGCAAACGATCCAGATACGATTTTGGCCAGCAAGTCCGGGTTCATCGCATTCACCAGCGCGACCGGATCAATGGCATTCGCCTCCAGCATGCTGATCGCGGTCTGCAACCAGGCGTTGTCGGTAACTGGCAACTCGCCCAACAGGGCTGCCAAATCAGCTGTATTGATATTGGCCGCAATCGCCGCCAGGTCAATGGCACCACTATCACGCAATTGGGTAAATGCCGCAGCCAACTCGGTTTCGCCCATGCTGCCAGCCAGGAAAGCGGCCAGGTCAGCACCTTGCAACGTCTCCACCAGTAATGGCAGGTCAATCGCACCGCTATCGATCAAGGCCGCCACCATCGGCACATTAGCCGATGCATAGCTTTCAATCTGTCCTGCCAATGCAACGGGATCGACGTTTTCAGGATCCACCACAATCGGCGCCGTGACTGTCACATCACCCGTCATGCTGCTCGCCGCACTCACAACGGCATTACCGGTCAGCGCGATGGTGCCATCTGCACCGGCATCCAATGAGCCCGTGTTCACTACAGCGTCACCGCCGAGGACAATTTCACCATTCTCGCCACTAAGAGAAGTCGCCTGGATCACACCACTGTTGTTAACCAGCGTGGCGCCTAAGGTGCTCGCGGCACCCGTGGTCATCAGCAAGCGGCCATTGCCCACATCAATGACACCGCCGTTCTCGATCAGGCCAGCCAGTACTTTCTGGTCGACACTGGCTGTGAGCAAGCCATTACCATCAAATGCCAGGCTGACCCGTTCACCGGCGGCCAGCACCGTGGCACCGCCCTGCGTACTGATCGAGCCATTGTTCATCACGACGGCACCAACCAAGCCCACATTGCCGGCCGTGATGCTGCCTTCGTTCACCACCGCTGCCAATGACTGGCCAGCCAATACCTGGTTGCCCGCCATGAAGTCGGTTTCATCCATATCGAGCGTGGAAGCCACGAGGCCACCCACGTTCACTTGTGCGCCAGAGCCGAACAACACCCCATTGGGGTTGGTGATAAACACCTGGCCATTGGCATTCAGCTGGCCATCAATGCGCGACAGCTCATTACCCAGTACCCGGTTCAGGGCAATCGCCGAACTGTTGGGCTGGTTAAAGGTAACGCTGGCATCACTGCCGATACTGAAACTGTTCCAGCGGATCACGGCACGCTGCGAGGACTGGTTGATCGTCATCGCCGCACCGGCCGTACCGATGCTGGCTGAACCGGCAGAAACCTGCCCGCCGGTCGGCAAGGTGGTGTCGGCCAAGGCAGGGAATGCCCCGAAAGAAGCCACTGCGACAGCGAGTGCTACTGGGCGGATACGTGCTGGAATCATGTCAACCCCTTGATTTATATATACTTTTTATTATCGGCAGCTCGCTGCCATATGCGCCCAAGTGTACACGATCCCAGCCAATCCTGCCCACCTTAACGCCGCCGGAATGTTTTATGGAAATCTATTAAGACCTTTTCCACAACGTCCCTTCGCGGGTGTCTTCCAGCACGATGCCGGCAGCCAGCAACTCGTCACGGATGGCATCGGCACGGGCAAAATCGCGGGCTTTCTTGGCGGCAACCCGTTCGGCAATCAATGTTTCGATCGCTTCAGCTGACAGCTCACCCGCCCCGCCGGCTTGCAGGAAGCTGGCGGCATCGGCCTGCAGGATGCCCAACACGGCACCGAGCGAACGCAGCAGCTGGGCCAGTGCCGGGTCGCGGCTGGTGTTGAGCTCACGCACCAGGTCAAACAACACGGCCAGGGCGACCGGGGTGTTGAAGTCGTCGTCCATCGCTTCGATGAAACGCGCGACAAACGGGTTGGCCTGATCCAGTTCGCCTAATGCCTGCGGTGCGGTGACCGGGTATTCACGCAAGGCCTGGTAGAAGCGCTCCAGCGAGCCACGGGCCTGCTGCAAGGTATCTTCGGCGTAATTGATCGGGCTGCGGTAGTGGCTGGCCACCAGGAAGTAGCGCACCACTTCCGGGTGGTATTTCGCCAGGATCTCGCGAATGGTGAAAAAGTTGCCCAGCGACTTCGACATCTTTTCGTTATTCACGCGCACGGCACCGGCATGCATCCAGACATTGGCGTAGGTTTCGCCGGTGGCTGCTTCCGATTGGGCGATTTCGTTTTCGTGATGCGGGAACACCAGGTCCGGCCCGCCACCATGGATATCAAAATGATTACCAAGACAGCAGGTCGACATCACCGAACATTCGATATGCCAACCGGGGCGCCCTGCTCCCCACGGTGATGGCCAGCTGACTTCACCGGGCTTGGCCGCTTTCCATAGCGCAAAATCACGCGGATCGGTCTTCGCTTCATCAATTTCAATGCGCGCACCGGCCAGCAAATCATCCGGATTACGGTTGGAAAGCTTCCCATACTCGCTGAACCGGCTGACGCTGTAGTAGACATCGCCGTTGCTGGCCGCATAGGCATAACCTTTGGCTATCAAGGTTTCAATCATGGCGATGATGCCATCGATATGGGCAGTGGCACGCGGCTCCTGGTCAGGCCGTGCCACTGACAGTGCGGCCTCATCTTCATGCATGGCCGCAATGAAGCGCTCGGTGAGTGCATCAAACGGTTCGTTGTTTTCGGCAGCGCGGCGCAGGATCTTGTCATCAATGTCGGTAATGTTGCGCACATAGGTCACGGTGTACCCACGGGCACGCAAGTAACGCACGATCACATCAAAGGCGACCAGCACACGGGCATGGCCGAGATGGCAGTAGTCATACACCGTCATGCCACACACATACAGGCGCACATGATTCGGCTCAATCGGTGCGAGGGCGGCTTTCTTGCGCGATAAGGTGCTGTAAACCTGCATGCTGCTTATTTCCCGCCCTTGCCCTGCTCTTTGCCCCAGGAGTCACGCAGGGTCACGGTACGATTCAGGACCAGCTTGCCTTTCGTGCTCGACGGGTCGATCGCAAAATAGCCTTCCCGCTCGAACTGGAAGCGACTTTCAGCTGGGTAGGCAGCGACCGAAGGTTCAACACGCGCTGCCGACATCACCTGCAAGGATTCCGGATTGATGAACTCAAGGAAATCACGGCTCTTGTCGCCATCCGGGTTTTCCACACTGAACAGGCGATCATACAAGCGCACCTCACACGGCACAGACTGATCCGCCGACACCCAGTGGATCACACCATTAGCCTTGTACCCTTCCGGGTTTACACCGAGGGTTTTTTCATCGTAACGCGCCGTCAGTGCAATCACCTGGCCGGCAGCATCTTTTTCCATAGCCGTGCATTGCATGACATAACCGCCGCGCAGGCGGATATGCCCTTCGGGGTACAGGCGCTTCCAGCCTTTCGGCGGGTCTTCACTGAAGTCTTCCGCATCGATATATATCTCGCGCGTGAAGGGCACTTCACGCACCCCCAGATCCTCGCGCTTGGGATGCGCTGGCACTTGCAACACTTCCACCTTGCCGGCCGGCCAGTTTTCAATGGTGACTTTGAGCGGGCGCAATACGCACATCGCACGCGGTGCGTTTTCATCGAGGTCTTCGCGAATCGCGTGCTCCAGCATGGCCACATCGACGGTGCTGTCAGCCCGCGACACGCCGATGCTCTCACAGAAACGGCGAATCGACTGCGGCGTGTAACCACGGCGACGGAATCCGGCAATGGTTGGCATGCGCGGATCATCCCAGCCCGTCACATGTTTTTCGTCGACCAACTGCTTCAGCTTGCGTTTACTGGTGACGGTGTAATTCAGGTTCAGGCGCGCAAATTCATACTGGCGCGGGTGACATGCAATGCTGATGTTATCCAGCACCCAATCGTACAGCGGGCGATGATCTTCGAATTCCAGCGTGCACAGGCTGTGCGTAATGCCTTCAATGGCATCGGAAATCGGGTGCGTGAAGTCATACATCGGGTAAATGCACCAGGCATCGCCAGTCTGGTGATGATGCTGGTGACGCACGCGGTAAATGATCGGGTCACGCATATTGATGTTCGGTGACGCCATGTCGATCTTCGCGCGCAATACGTGTTCGCCTTCAGCAAACCCGCCAGCTTTCATGCGAGCAAAAAGATCCAGGTTTTCCGCTACCGGGCGATCGCGGTACGGGCTGTGACGGCCCGGTTCGGTCAAGGTGCCACGGTATTCGCGAATCTGTTCGGCATTGAGGCTATCGACATAGGCCAGGCCTTTTTCGATCAGCTCCACCGCAAAATCATGGATCTGCTGGAAATAACCGGAGGCATAGCGCACCTCGCCTGCCCATTGGAAACCCAGCCACTGCACATCGCGCTGGATCGACTGGACATAGTCGAGGTCTTCTTTCTCGGGATTGGTGTCATCGAAACGCAGGTTGCAGGCACCCTGGTAATCCACCGCCAGACCGAAGTTGAGGCAAATGGACTTGGCATGCCCGATATGCAGGTAGCCGTTCGGCTCCGGCGGGAAGCGGGTCACCACCTGGCTGTGCTTGCCACTGGCCAGGTCGGCATCAATGATCTGGCGGATAAAATTACTGGGCGCGTGTTCAGGAAGGCTCATTCGGCGGCTCGCATAACCCGGATCGGTTGGTCAGGAACCCGGGCGGTTCCCCGGGGACGTAAAAAGCCGGTATTATAGCCACTTCCCTGCCCTGACTGAACTGGAAAAGAGGCCCAAATGATTGTTCTGAAAACCAATTTTGGTGAAATCCACCTGGAACTGGACCACGAGAAAGCCCCGGCGACCGCGGCCAACTTCGAGCAATATGTGAAAGACGGTTTTTATGACGGTGTGATCTTCCACCGCGTCATCGACAATTTCATGATCCAGGGCGGCGGGTTTGAGCCGGGCATGAAACAGAAAACCACCCGCGCACCCATCAAGAACGAAGCCAACAATGGCCTGAAGAATGACAACGGCACCATCGCCATGGCCCGCACCATGGACCCGCATTCCGCCAGCGCGCAATTCTTCATCAATGTCAAAAACAACGATTTCCTGAACCACAGCGCACCCACACCGAATGGCTGGGGCTATGCCGTGTTTGGCAAAGTCGTGGCCGGCATGGATGTGGTCGAGAAAATCAAGAAAGTCCGTACCGGCAGCAAGGCCGGCCACCAGGATGTGCCGGTGGAAGACGTGATTATCGAAAAGGCCAGCATCGTCTGAACCGTGCCTACCCTTTTCATCTCTGACCTGCACCTCGACAGCTCAAGGCCCGCCACACTGCGGGCCTTCCTGTCTTTCCTGCAGGGGCCAGCCCGGCGTGCCGACGCGCTGTATATCCTCGGAGACCTGTTCGAGGCCTGGATCGGTGATGACGATGACAGCGCACTGGCCACCCAGGTGCGCGAAGGCTTGCAACAACTCAGCCACACCGTGCCGGTGTATGTGATGCACGGCAATCGCGATTTCCTGCTGGGCGATACCTTCTGTATGGAAAGTGGCTGTGTCTTGCTGGCCGACCCGACGCTCATCGACATCGGTGGCCGGCAGGCGCTGCTGATGCACGGCGACACCCTCTGCACCGCCGATACCGATTACCTCGCCTTCCGCGAACAGGTCCGCCAACCGGCATGGCAGCAGGCCCTGCTGGCCAAGCCCCTCGCTGAACGCCGGCAGATTGCTGCCCAGTTGCGGGAAGGCAGCCGCGAAGCCAGCTCCAACAAGGCTGAAGACATCATGGATGTGAGCCCGGCCGAAGTGGATCGCATCATGGCGGAATACGGCGTTGACCTGCTGATTCACGGTCATACGCACCGTCCTGCCACACACCCGGTTACCCACGGCAGCCGCATCGTGCTCGGCGACTGGGACACCAACGGCTGGCTGATCCGCTGGGATCGCCACGGGCCTGAACTGGAATCCTTCCCGATTCCTGCCTGATTCCTTGTTACACTGCTTCCATGAAACGGACATCATCACAGAACGGCTTCACCCTGATGGAGATGATGATCGCCCTGCTCATCCTCGCCATCCTGTCATTGATGATTGTGCCGATGACCGGCAACATCGGCATCCGCGAACAAGTGAACGAAGCCCTCGGCATGACCGATGCCCTCAAGACCCCGATCATGGATTACTGGGTCGTGCACAAGGCCTTTCCGGAAGACAATGAAGAAGCCGGACTGCCCGCAGCCGACAAACTGATCGGTAATTACGTCACCAAAATCGAGATCGTGGATGGTGCCATGCACCTGTACTTTGGCCATAAGGCCAACACCAAGCTGCATGGGCAAATCCTCAGCCTGCAACCCCTGTTTGTGGAAGACAGCCAGGGGAGCCCGATTTCATGGAACTGCGGTTATTCGCATCCGCCGCCGGGCATGGAGCTCGCGGGTGACAATCGCACGACCGTCGACAACAAGTTACTGCCGATTGCCTGCCGGGATATTCCCTATACCGGCACGCCGGAATGAAAGCGGAATTCGTTATCCGCTGAGGCAATCAACTCCGCTTCACGCTCACGGAACAGCTGCACCCGGTCACTGATATCACGGCCGGCATAGCGCTCGGCAAGATTCAGGTAATCGCGGTAGTGGCGTGATTCTGATGCCAATAGCGATTCGTAAAACTTCTTCAACTCATCATCCAGGTATGGTGCCAGCGCGGCGAAACGCTCACAGGAACGCGCCTCGATAAACGCGCCGATGATCAGCACATCGACCAGCCGACCGGGCTCACTGGTGCGCATGCATTCACGCAGACCACCCGCATAACGTGCGGACGATACCGGCGCATACTCGATACCGCGCCGCTTCATCAAGGCCGTGACCTGTTCGAAATGACGCAATTCCTCACGCGCCAGCTTGGACAGTTTTTGCAGCAATTCCGGGCGATCGATGTACTTGAACAGCAGGTTCAGCGCCGTGGCTGCCGCCTTCTTCTCACAATTGGCATGGTCGATCAACAGGACATCCGGATGTTTGAGTGCCTCATCAATCCAGCCCTGCGGGGTGCGGCAAGCCAGGAAGGCATGGATTTCATCAAGCGCAGTCATTGCGACACCTGCACCAATGGGCCGATATGGCGCTCGTAATAGATCTCCGAAAGCAGGTAAAACTCCTTGTCGACCTGTTCGCGCAACGCAAACAACGATTGCCCCTGATGCTCCGGCAGCACATCGAAGCCGAATTGCCCGGGATCACGGATCTGCCCGGCGCCAGCGCGCAGCAACTCAAACAAGGCACAGTACATATCGCGGTATGGGTAGATGCGGATCTGTTGGGTATGGATTTGCCAGCGCAGCAAACCCTCATCCTGGATCACGAACTTCCCCTGCATCACCCGGCTAAGCAATTGTTCCAGCCGACGGTCGACACTCTGCTTTTCGTCTTCGCTGTAACCGTTCCAGTTGATCACTTCGTGATTGAAGCGCTTGCAGCCACGGCACACACTGTCACCAATGGCCGTGGAGCAGACACCGATGCAAGGCGTGACGATGCGCTGGGGATGATGCGGGTTTGAGGTCATGGACAGTACGGCTGGCTGGACGGCAAAAGACTATTTTAACAAACCGGCCCAGATGGTCACCGGTTTTTACGCCGGCAGCATGAAGATCTCAGCGGGTTGCCACCAGCGCCGCCAGCAGCAGGCTGCGTTCGAGTTTTTGTTTGAAATTCACCGGCTTGGCCAATCCCATGCGCTTGAGATGGTCGTCAAAGCCCTGTGCATCGGCCTCTTCCAGCACACGCCGCCCCAACTCGAGGAAATGCCGTGGCTGGGCTTTTTCCTTCAGCCATCGCAGGGCTTTCAGCAATGCCTGCTCCAGCGGATCGAAATCACAGCCCAGCGGGAACTCCGGGAAACTGCCCAGGCTGGCCGCACGCAAGGCGTCAAGGCGTGCCGGGGTATTGCGACGGAATTGATCCGGCACACGGTAATCGGCAGGCAATTTCCCGGCCGCTTGCGCCTGTTTGACCAGGCCTGCCTGGAAGCGGGCATCGGTGACCGACAGCATCGCCTCGACCACTTCACGATCACTGCGACCACGCAAATCGGCAATCCCGTATTCCGTCACGATGATGTCACGCAAATGGCGCGGGATCGTGGCATGGGCATACTGCCAGACGATATTGCTGGCAGCCTCGCTGCCGCGTTCACGCCAGCTGCGTAATAACAGGATGGAGCGCGCACCCGCCAACTCATGGGCCTGGCTGACAAAGTTGTACTGCCCTCCCACGCCGGATAACACCCGCCCATCATCGAGCTGGTCCGACACACCGGCACCCAGCGCCGTGGCCGTGAAAATGGTATTGATAAAACGGGCATGTTGCCGCTGTTGGCGCTTGCGATCCTCATCACCATACAGGTGGTTGACCTCGCTGATGCGCGTCATGTGGATCGCATCACGCTGCACATCCGTCAGGTCCCGCAAGCCTTGGTAAAACGCATTCGAGCCCAGGAAAAAGCCACCATGCACGAGCACATTACCCGGCTGCACATGGCGCTTGATCACACCGCCCTGCAACAAGGCCAGCATGGCTTCGGTGATCATTTCGCTGCAGGCGTAAACCCCTTCAGAAAACGGCCCGATACCGCCTTCCTGCTGCACCAGTTCACGAACATTGGCTGGCAAATCCAGCTGCTGGACAATGGCCTGGTAAGCCTGTGACTGGTTTTGCCGCAGCAACAAGTGATGCGCCACGGCATCACCCAATGAGCCGATGCCGATCTGCAAGGTCCCGCCATCCTTCACCAGCATACTGGCATGCAAACCGATGCAGTGATCCTGCAAGGTCACCGGCATATTGGGCACACTGAACAAGGCGGTATTCGCCGCGGGTTCATCGACCAGCGCATCGAATAATGACCCGGCCACTTCCGCATCATTCGCCATGAATGGCAAGGCATGATGCACCTGCCCCACCAGCATTATGGCTTCCCCCTGCGCTTTGCGCTGTTGCATCAGCGGCAGCAGGTCCAGTGTCACCTCGGGGTTGCAGGAAAGGCTGTAACGGCCATCCTGCACTGCCACCATCTGCGCCAGCACATTCACACCACGTGCATTAAGGTCACGGGCAACATGCGTGTAATTACTGCTGATGTAATGCTGCTGTGCATCTGCATTCGCCAATTGGCTGGCCGGCTGGAAGAAAAATTCATGGATCGCGATATTGCCCGGCAATGCACCCGCCCGGCGATCTTTCAGGTACTGCAATTCCTCATAATCGCCATAGACGCGCTCAACGAACGGCCCCAGGAAGCGCTGCTCCAGTTCACCACCACCACGCGGCTTCGACAGTGACAGGGCCGTATAGATTTCCAATCGCAAGGCAGGGTCAGCCTTGACCCGCGCATACAAGGCATTCACGAACGCATTGGGTTTTCCCAGCCCCAGCGGAATGGCCAGGCGGATGACCGGACCAACCTGCCCGACCACTGTTTCCACGGCTTGCTGGATATTCTGCACCAACATGACTTCACTCAGGATGACTCTTTTTATCATGCCAGAAACCCTGCCCTAAGACAGCGATCCAATCGACCCGGAGCACCCCCTTGGCGTATAATGCAGCCCCCGAAAGATGGGCTGGCATGGGGCCAGCCTGCCTGCCCGCCGGCGACCCCGGCACCGCAGGCCCACCCGCAACATGAGGACATCCACTGTGCTCCAGGAATACCGCAACCACGTCGCTGAACGCGCTGCCCAAGGCATCCCCCCACTCCCCCTGTCTGCTGCCCAGATGGCCAGCCTGGTGGAGCTGCTGAAAAACCCGCCCAAGGGCGAGGAAGCCTTCCTGCTGGAACTGGTCACCGACCGTGTGCCGCCAGGTGTGGATGAAGCCGCTTACGTGAAAGCCGCGTTCCTGTCAGACGTGGCCCTGGGCAAGGCCCAAAGCCCGCTGATTGACCGCCAGCACGCCGTGAAACTGCTGGGCGGCATGCTCGGCGGTTACAACATCGAAACGCTGGTGAAACTGCTGGATGACAAGGAGCTGGCTGCCGCCGCTGCCGAACAACTGAAACACACGCTGCTGATGTTCGACCGTTTCCACGATGTCGATGAAAAAGCCAAGGCCGGCAATGCCCATGCCAAGGCACTGATGCAATCCTGGGCCGATGGCGAGTGGTTCACCAGCCGTGGCAAGGTGCCGGACAGCATCAAGGCAGTGGTGTTCAAGGTCACCGGCGAAACCAATACCGACGACCTGTCACCGGCACCGGATGCCTGGTCACGCCCGGATATCCCCTTGCATGCGCTGGCCATGTACAAGATGAAGCGTGAGGGACTGGAACCGCAGGAAGCCGGCAAGACGGGTCCGATCGCGCAAATCGAAGCGGTCAAGGCCAAAGGCCTGCCGGTCGCTTTCGTGGGTGATGTGGTGGGCACCGGCTCATCGCGCAAATCCGCCACCAACTCGGTGCTGTGGTATTTCGGTGACGATATCCCCGGCGTACCGAACAAGCGTGCTGGCGGCATCTGTATCGGCGGCAAGGTTGCCCCGATTTTCTTCAACACGATGGAAGATGCCGGCGCGCTGGTGTTTGAAGCACCCGTGGATGACCTCAATATGGGCGACGAGATTGAAATCCGCCCGTATGACGGCCAGATCCTCGTCAATGGCAAAGTGGTCAGCGAATTCGGTTTCAAATCCGATGTGATCCTTGATGAAGTGCAGGCCGGTGGCCGCATCAACCTGATCATCGGCCGTGGCCTCACCAACAATGCCCGCGAAGCACTGGGCCTGGGCCCCACTGACCTGTTCCGCATGCCGGCCGCACCGAAAGACAGCGGCAAGGGCTTTACGCTGGCGCAGAAAATGGTCGGCCGTGCCTGTGGTGTGAAAGGCATTCGCCCCGGCACCTATTGCGAACCCAAAATGACCACCGTCGGCTCGCAGGACACCACCGGCCCGATGACCCGCGATGAACTGAAAGACCTCGCCTGCCTCGGCTTCTCGGCAGACCTGGTGATGCAGTCGTTCTGCCACACCGCCGCTTACCCGAAACCGGTCGATATCGAAACCCAGCACACGCTGCCGGATTTCATCCGCAACCGTGGTGGTGTGTCGCTGCGTCCTGGTGACGGCATCATCCACAGCTGGTTGAACCGCATGCTGCTGCCCGACACCGTCGGCACCGGCGGTGATTCGCACACTCGCTTCCCGATCGGCATTTCTTTTCCGGCCGGTTCTGGGCTGGTCGCATTTGCTGCCGCCACCGGCGTGATGCCGCTGGACATGCCGGAATCGGTACTGGTGCGCTTCAGCGGCAAAATGCAGCCCGGCATCACCTTGCGTGATCTCGTGCATGCCATCCCGCTGTATGCCATCAAGCAAGGCTTGCTGACCGTCGAGAAGAAAGGCAAGAAGAACATCTTCTCCGGCAACATCCTCGAAATCGAAGGCGTTGAAAACCTGACGGTCGAGCAAGCGTTCGAGCTGTCCGATGCATCTGCCGAGCGTTCCGCTGCCGGCTGCACCATCAAACTCTCGAAAGAAACCATCAGCGAATACCTGCGTTCCAACATCGTGCTGCTGAAGTCGATGATTGCCGATGGTTATGGTGATGCCCGCACCATCTCCCGCCGTATTGCCAAGATGGAAGAATGGCTGGCCAAACCATCCCTGCTGGAAGCCGACAAGGACGCCGAGTACGCCGCTGTCATCGAGATCAACATGGATGACATCAAGGAACCGATCGTCTGCGCCCCGAATGACCCGGACGATGCCCGCACCCTGTCGGATGTGGCGGGTGACAAGGTGGATGAAGTGTTTATCGGTTCGTGCATGACCAACATCGGTCATTACCGCGCCGCTGGCAAACTGCTGGCGCAGCACAAAGGCGGTATCCCGACCCGTATGTGGATTGCCCCACCGACCCGCATGGACGAGCACCAGTTGATGGAAGAAGGTTTCTATAACATCTACGGTGCTGCCGGTGCCCGCACTGAAATGCCGGGCTGTTCGCTGTGCATGGGCAACCAGGCGCGTGTGGCGAACAACGCCACCGTGTTGTCGACATCCACCCGTAACTTCCCGAACCGCCTGGGCGATGGTGCCAATGTGTACCTGACCTCGGCCGAACTGGCGGCGGTGGGTGCGATCCTGGGCAAGCTGCCGACCCGCGAGGAATACCTCGAATACGCCAGCAAGCTGGATGCCATGTCGAAAGACATCTACCGCTACATGAACTTCGACCAGATGAAGGACTTCCAGGATAAAGCGGCAAAAGCCGATACCATCCCGGTCCAGCAAATCGATGTGGTGAAAGCGTAATCGCTGTGCACAAAAAACCCCGCCCCGGCGGGGTTTTTTGTTTATGCTTCAGGAAAAGGAGACGCGTATGGCAACTGGCATCATCGGCATGGGCAATATGGGTACGGCACTTGCCAACCTGATCGCCCATAACGGGCATGAGGTACTCGGCTGGGAATACGCTGCTGCCGTGGTCGACCAGGTCAACGATACCCATACCAGCCCTTACCTGGCGGATATTCCCCTGTCGCCCCGCATTCGCGCCACGCACACACTGGCCGATGTCATCCGCCAATGCCCGGTGATTTTCATCACCCTGCCATCCCGCTTTAT
>SBFY01000068.1 GCA_006227085.1 Gammaproteobacteria bacterium | reverse complement strand
CAGGGTGATTTCTGCCATGCCGGTTGGCCGCTGGATGCACAGGACCTGCCGATGATCAGTGTGAACGGGCAGGCGCAGGCGTACACCTTTCCTGCCATGGGCGTCCAGCCGATCGGTTTGTATCCCGTTGTTGATTCCGTGGAATGGATTCGCACCTTGTTGCCATTGGGCGTGAGCACGATCCAGTTACGCATCAAGCAAGCCGGTGCAGTATCGATACGCGCAGCGATTGCTGAAGCGGTTGCACTGGGCAGGCACTATCGTGCCCGTGTGTTCATTAATGATCACTGGCAGGAAGCGATAGTCGCGGGGGCATATGGTGTGCATCTCGGGCAGGAAGATCTCGATAAGGCAGACCTGGGTGCGATTGCCGCTGCCGGCTTGCGCTTGGGGTTGAGCAATCACAGTGAGCGCGAGATTGCGCGCTCGCATGCGCTCCGGCCGTCTTATATGGCATTTGGCCCGATTTATGAAACCACCACCAAAGTGATGCGCTTTGCGCCGCAGGGCGTTGCGCGATTGGCGGAGTGGGTCCAGTTGCTGCAAACCCATTACCCATTGGTGGCGATTGGTGGTATTGACCAGGAGCGTGCAGCGGCAGTGTTGGGCACCGGTGTGCGCAATATCGCGGTGGTTCGCGCCATCACGGAAGCCGCCGATGTATCGCTGGCGGTTCGCCAGTTGCAGGCAGTGGTTTCCGCTTCTTGCGTTGGCAGCAGGCAATAAAAAACCGCCCGGAGGCGGTTTTTTATGATTGCATCACGTCGATCAGAACGTGAACACCAGACCCAAGGTGATGGTCTGCATGTCCAGGTCGACATCGTCGTCATCAAACTTGTGCCATACGTATTCGTTACGCAGTGACAGGTTGTCGGTCATGTCCAGCTTGAAGCCGAAACCGTAGTGGTAGCCCACTTTGTTCCAGTCGTCGCTGGCGACATTGCCGGCGCTATCGCTGGCCTTCACGTCCATATCCCAGGCCTGGTAGCCGGTACGGAAGTAAATGCCAAAGTCCTCGCCGACCGGGGTGCCGACCAGCAGGCTCAGGTTCACAGCCTGCATGTCAGTGATTTCGGTGATCAGGCTATAGACTGGTGGGCCAGCAAAATAAGCGGTGTCTTCGTTGTCACCATAGTTGGTGTAACCCAGTTCCAGGGCCACATAATCATTGAAAGCAAAGCCGCCGCTCAGGGAGATGGCGGCATTTTCCTGCTCGTCGATCGACAGCGGGGCGCCATAAACAGAGCCGTCACCCAAACGTTGGTATTTGATGCTGGTGTCCATGCTGGCCTGACCGGCATCGAGAGCCAGGTAAAAGCCGGTGTTGGTCTGGTCGTCAGCCAGGCTGAAGCTGCTGGCAGCCAAGGCAACGGCAGCGACGAGCGCTTTGCGAGTGAAAGTCATAGGGTACCCCTTCGTATGTCGTGTGGTGTGATCTCATTATTGTTGCTGCCGGGCGGCGAACCGCTCAGCAGGTCAACGCTGTGACCCGGTCACTCTAAGCAAAATAGGGGGTTTGGGCAAGGGCTGCGGGGTTTTCCTGCCCGCCATGCATCCTGCTAGAATGGGCGCCCTTTTTGGTCTGGCCGGTATCTGCTGGTGTCTATTCGTTTCGTGGAATCCTCCCAACTGCCAACCCCGTGGGCGACCTTCACCCTGCACGGTTTTACCGATGATGCTGGCAAGGAGCATGTCGCCCTGACCCTGGGAGCGTGCGGGAATGGTGAGCCGGTGCTGGTACGGGTGCATTCCGAGTGCCTGACCGGTGATGCCCTGTTCAGCCAGCGCTGTGATTGCGGTGCCCAGCTGGAAGCGGCCTTGAAGCGCATTGCCGAAGCCGGCCGCGGGGCATTGCTGTATTTGCGGCAGGAAGGCCGTGGCATTGGCTTGATGAACAAGATCCGCGCCTACGCCCTGCAGGACCAGGGCGCGGATACGGTGGAAGCTAACGAACAGCTGGGTTTTGCTGCCGACCAGCGCGATTACAGTGTTTGCCGGGTCATGCTGGCGCATCTGGGGATCACCCAGGTGCGGCTGATGACCAATAACCCGCGCAAGGTCAGTGCCTTGGAAGGCATGGGTGCGGAGATTATCGAGCGGGTGCCTTTGCAGACGGGTCGCAACCCGCACAATGAGCGCTACCTGGCCACCAAGGCCGGCAAGCTCGGGCACTGGATCGATCACCAGGACGAACGATAAGGATCAGCCCTGACGGGCGTGGCTGGGGGAGCCGGGCGCGAGGCTGTGCAGGCGTTGGCGGATAGCCCGCAGGATGCCCTCGCTGTCGAGACCACATTCCCGGTATTGCTGCGCCTGTGCGGCATGGTCGATATAACGGTCGGGCAGCCCCAATGGCAGGATGGGCACCATCAGACCTTGTGCGGCCAGGTATTCGCTGACCGCAGCGCCAGCGCCACCGGCAATGGCGTTGTCTTCCAGTGTGACCAGCAGGCTGTGACTGCCAGCCAGCTCGCGGATGAGGCTTTCATCCAGCGGTTTCACAAACCGCATGTCCACCAATGTTGCTCCCAGCTCTTTCGCCACCGGTTTGGCCGCATGCAGCAATGGCCCGAAACAGAGCAGCGCCACGCCTTGCCCTTTTTCGCGCACAACGGCCTGGCCAATCGTTACCGTGTCCAGGCTGCGGCTGGTCTTGCTGTTCGGGCCGGTGCCGCGTGGGTAACGCACTGCCGCTGGTCCCTCATGCAGGTAGCCGGTGGTCAGTAGCAGGCGGGTTTCCTGCTCATCCGAGGGGGTCATCACCATCATGTTCGGGATGCAACGCAGGTAACTCACATCAAAGCTGCCGGCGTGGGTGGCGCCGTCCTCGCCAACGAGACCGGCGCGGTCAATGGCAAACAGCACATCGAGATCCTGCAGGGCCACGTCATGGATCAGCTGGTCGTAGGCGCGTTGCAGGAAGGTGGAATAGATAGCGACCACCGGTTTCATGTCGTCGCAGGCCAGCCCGGCGGCCAGCGTGACGGCATGCTGTTCAGCGATGGCGACATCGTGATAACGCTCGGGGAATTCGGCGGCGAAACGCGTCATGCCGGAGCCTTCGCACATGGCCGGGGTAATGCCGACCAGTCGCTCATCGGTGGCGGCCATCTGGCACAGCCAGTCACCAAATACTTCCTGGTATTTCGGGCCCTTGGCCTTGACCGGCTTGGGTTTAGCGGGCACCGGTTCGATCTTGTTGATGGCATGGAAGCCAACCGGGTCGGCCTCGGCAGGCAAGTAGCCTTTGCCCTTGCAGGTCTGGATATGGAGCATCTGCGGGCCATCCAGGTCACGCAGGTTTTTCAGGGTGTGGATCAGGCCGGGCAGGTCGTGCCCGTCCAGCGGACCGATGTAATTGAAGCCCAGTTCCTCGAACAAGGTGCCGGGTGACACCATGCCTTTCATGTGCTCTTCGGTGCGGCGGGCCAGTTCCAGTGCGGGCGGGATATGGCTCAGCACTTTCTTGCCGCCTTCGCGCACGGTGGTGTACAGCTTGCTGGCCCAGATCTTGGCGAAATAGCTGCCCAGTCCACCATGGTTATGGGAGATCGACATCTGGTTGTCGTTCAGGATGACCAGCAGGTTGGCACGGGTGTGGGCGGCGTGGTTCAGCGCTTCGAATGCCATGCCGGCGGTCATTGCGCCATCGCCGATCACCGCGACGGTTTTGCGGGCGATGTGCTGGGCGCGGGCGGCCAGTGCCATCCCCAGCGCGGCGCTGATGCTGGTGCTGGAGTGGCCGACACCGAACGGGTCGTACTCGCTCTCGGCCCGCTTCGGGAAACCGGACAGGCCACCGGCCTGGCGCAGGCTGAGCATCGCTTCGCGACGGCCGGTGAGGATCTTGTGCGGATATGTCTGGTGGCCCACGTCCCAGACCAGGCGGTCATGCGGGGTGTTGAACACATAATGCAGCGCAATCGTCAGTTCGATCACACCCAGGCCGGCGCCGAAATGACCACCGGTCTGGCCCACGCACCACAGCAGGTATTCACGCAGCTCATCGGCCAGTGCTGGCAGGTCCGCTTCGGCCAGTGCCCGCAAAGCGGCTGGCTCGGGCGCCTGGTCCAGCAGTGGTGTGCCGGGCTGTTGCTGGGGAATCTGCTCGAAATGCTTCATGGGCAGGATGGGTGTGATCCGGAAAAGGCGCTTATTGTAGCGCTAAAGCAGGCACAAGGCAGTGCCGACAGGCGTTAATGGCTGCGGTGGATGATCCAGCTGGCCAGCATCCGCAGCGGTTCGGCCGGTGTGCCCAGTGGCGCCAGTGCGGACAAGGCGTCCTGCTCCAGTGCCCGGGCGTATTCGCGAGCGGCTTCCAGCCCCAGCAAGGCCGGGAATGTCGGTTTGTTGCGAGCCTGGTCGGAGCCCTGGGGCTTGCCCAGTGTGGCGGTGTCGGCAGTGACATCGAGGATGTCGTCATGGACCTGGAAGGCCAGCCCGATGGCGCGCGCAAAGCGTGACAGGGCATCGGTCTGGGCAGTGCTTGCCGATGCCAGTGCCGCTCCCATCAATACTGCTGTTTCGATCAGGGCGCCGGTTTTGAGGCGGTGCATCTGCTCGAGGGTCGCCTGGTCTGGCGATTGGGAAACCATCTGCAAATCGATGGCTTGCCCGCCGCACATGCCGGCCAGCCCGCTGCCACGGGCCAGTAACTGGATCAGGCGTATTTTCAGTGCGTCACTGATGCCGGGATCGTGAGCCAGTGCATCAAACGCCAGGGTTTGCAGGGCATCGCCAGCGAGGATGGCAGTGGCCTCATCGAAGGCGCGATGGCAAGTCGGTTGCCCGCGCCGCAAATCATCATTGTCCATGGCGGGTAAATCATCATGCACCAGCGAGTAGGCATGAATGCATTCCATGGCAGCGGCAGCCGTGTCAGCACAGGCGGGTGCTGGCGTGCCGGTGCAGGCTTCGATGCTGGCGTATAACAAGGCCGGACGGGTGCGTTTGCCGCCTTGCAGGACACTGTAGCGCATGGCTTCATGCAGGCGTTCCAGGGCAGGGGAGTGCGACGGTGCTGCACCGAGGATGTCCAGCATGGCGGCATTCACACGCCGCTGGCAGGCATCGAGATACGCGGCGGCTGTCATTCCTGGTCGTTGTCCGTGTCGTCGAGGTCAGTGAGCGTGAAGCCTTCGTGTTTTTCCATCAGCACCTGCACGCTTTGCTCGGCCTGGTCGAGGGCTTTCTGGCAGTCCCGGGTCAGTGTGATGCCTTCCTCGAAAGCCTTGAGGGAGTCTTCCAGGCTGAGCTCACCGGATTCCATGGCATCGACCAGCTGTTCCAGGCGGGCCAGGGCCTCTTCAAACTGGAATGACTTGTTGCTGCGTGATGGTTTATCACTGCTTGACGGTTTATCACTGCGTGACTTGGCCATGGTGTGTGTCCGGCAGGGAATGAGGGCGAGTCACGCTACACCAGCGGGATAACAGGGTCAATGCAGCCGCATGGCGGATATCCCACAGCGTTTGCGGTGATTGCCCCTTGGGATGTTTTCACCGGCTTGCGGATAATGATCCTGCATGGATGCACTTGCACACGGACGGTGCAGGACACATGGATGTGCGGGAATAAGGCAGGCTTCCGGGTCTGCCTTTTTTCTGCCTGCG
>SBFY01000126.1 GCA_006227085.1 Gammaproteobacteria bacterium | reverse complement strand
TTGATGGTCAGCAAGGTACTGGCCAGTACCGAATCCCAGTCGGCCAGCCCGCTGGTATCGATGGAGATGGTGGCCGTGGTCGTCGCCTGCAGCTCAGTGGCCAGCCGCTCCATCGCCGGCCGCGGGTGGGCGCTGGTCCATTCGCCGGTAAAGGCAATCACCAGCGCATTGTCGAGGGTCTGGCTGTTCCATTCGGGGCGGGTTGCTGGCATGGGCACGGTTCCGTCAGGCCTGCCAGCAGTGTAGGGCAAAGCTGTGGGAGTTCAAAGGGCGGGCGTGCAGGGAATCTGATCATGACCAATTCGCCCAGGCCCTTAACCCGGGTGGACTAGAAGGGAAATTTACAGGCATTCCTCGTTTACTCCCGATAGCGAAATGTTACCCTGATCCTGATTGTTCATGAGGTTGGTGTGCCGGTAGTTGGTATCGGTACTTTCCTGTTGTGACAGGATATGTGCGAAAGGAGAGTGGTGTATTGAATCGGTTATCCGTTATAGGCCTGCTTGTGGTGGCAAGCGTGCTTTGCTTTGCAGGATGGAACATCCTGCATTTCACTGTGGACGACGCTTATATTTTCTACCGATATGCAGCAAATAGCATTCAGGGGTATGGCTATGTCTGGAACCCTTTCCCGTTTTTGCCAGTAGAAGGTTATTCAAGTTTGCTATGGTTGGTGTTGTTAGATGTCAGCTGGCGAGTCACTGGCATTTCCCCAGATATCACATCCCACTATTGGTCCCTGTTTTTTTCTTATGCGTCACTGGGATTGTCTGCGTGGATTCTGATGCGCTTCCCCCTGAAAATGCAATTTGAAAAATTGCGATTGCCCTTAATGTGGTTGCTGGTTTTTGGTTTGCTGCTTCATCGGAATTTTATTACATGGAGTAGCTCCGGTCTTGAAACTTCCATGTTCAATTTTCTTGTGCTTGCATGGTTATTTTCCGGTTTTTTGTTTCAGGAAAGTTATCGTGTTAAGCACTTTATTTTTATGGCTTTATGCGCATCGGCAATATATTTGTCGAGACCAGAGGGGCAGTTGTATCTCATCGCCACTCTGGTTTGCTCACTCGTGGCTTTTTGGTTAAGCAAGAACAGGGTTTTTCTTCTTTTGTTGGCGGCAATGATTCTGCTTGCCGCGGTGCATTTATCATGGAGATTCAGTTTTTATGGGGAATGGCTGCCTAATACATATTATGCGAAATACACAGGTCCATGGCCGGAAGCAGGGGTCAGGTATTTTGCTTCTTATGTGTTGGAAAATGGACTGTGGTGGTTTTTGTTGTTATTGGCACTATGGTGGCCCCGCATTATTTGGGATAAAACCCGTAAACTGGCAGCGAGTTATTCAGGGTTTGGTTTCAGAGGGGTTATTGACCATTATTTTAAAACAAGTGCGATAAGTGATTCCGTGCTGGTTACATTTATAGTTTGTCTCTGCTATTACACATTGATTGTTGGCGGCGATGTTTTTGAATACCGTGTTTATAGCGCCAGTGTTCCCGTTGTGTTTTTTGCCCTGTTATATTTGTGTAATAAATTTTTATCAACAAAGAAGAGTTTGATAATTATTGTGTTCTTGCATGTTTTCCTGGCGCTACCATTTGCCTGGTTGCATTGGTGGGAGGCAAGGAAGATCCCACCTGAAATTGCTGCAAATGAGGATCGTGCGGTTTTGTTAGAACCGGTGCTGCCAAAAGGTTTGAAATGGTATGGCAGGCAGTTGGATAGCATGCAGCAATGGCTTATCCCCAGGGTTATTTGTGGTAGACATCACACGCAAGTGCATTTTACAAACTACCTGCTATCAATGATGCCTGAGCGTGAGCAGTATGGCACATGGAATCCTGAAGCCATTGATGTTTTGCCTGCCCAGGCGGTCGGGGTTGTCGGTTGGATGCTGCCTGGCGTGGCGATCATTGATCTTCTCGGGCTGAATGACTGGGTTGTTGCCAGGACGCCGGTCAAGATCGGAAAAAAAAGGCATATGGCTCATGATCGGGAGGCGCCCATCGAGTATGTGATGGCCTTCAAGCCGAATATGTGGATGGATTTCAATCACGCTGAAATCCGGCGGGTTTCCCGGCCGGGTCCACCATTGAAGGCGGAAGAGGTGATCATAATTGAAGCTTCTTGGCGTCAGCGCCAAGGATTGGGAAAAAGCGAAAAAGTTGGTGACTGAAGTGATCGGGTGCTCTGCGCCCTTTTTCTGATAGGCTAGTTCTTTGTCGTTACGGAGAATCCTCATGCAATTCGATCATGAAACCGGTGTGCTGGTGGTCGGCTCGGGCAACGGCGCCCTGACCGCCGCATTGAGCTGTTACGAATACGGTGAAACCGATGTGCTGGTGATCGAGAAAGCCAGCCAGTACGGTGGCTGCAGCTCGCTGTCCGGCGGTGGGGTCTGGATTCCCAATAACCGCTACGCCAAGGCCGAAGGCGCTGACGACTCGCCAGCCGATGCCCGAGCTTACCTGGAGGCGACCATCCCGCCGGTGGTGCCGCGCGTGATGCTCGATACCTATATAAAGGAAGGCCCGCGCATGATCGACTTCCTGCACGAGCGTACCCGCGTGCGTTACGAATCGCTGGCGCATTACCCCGATTACTACTCTGACAAGCCCGGTGCGCGTAATGGCCATCGCTCGCTGGAGCCGGAACCGCTCAACATTTCCGACCTCGGTGACGAGTGGAAGCAGTTGGTGCAAACCCACCACATGATGTACCTGTTCGACCGCATCGCTATCCAGCAGAAAGAGGCGGCGGTATTGGTCAGCCGTTCACCTGGCTGGATTGGCATCACCTTCAAATTGATGTTGCAGTACTGGCTGGATTTGCCGTGGCGTTTGAAAGACAAACGCTCGCGCCGCATCACCAACGGTTGTGCCGGTATTGCACGCCTGCGCCTGTCGATGATTGATCGCAATATGCCGCTGTGGCTGAACACCGCGATGACACAATTGATCACCGATGAACAAGGCCGTGTGATCGGTGCCGAAGTGAATCGTGACGGCAAAACCCTGCGCATTCGTGCGCGCAAGGGTGTGGTGCTGGCCGCTGGCGGGTTCGAGAAAAACCAGGCCATGCGTGACCAGTACTTGCCGAAGCCGACCAGCACCGAATGGAGTGCCGGCTGGAAGGGTAATACCGGTGATGCGATCCGTGCCGGCCTGGCCGTGGGTGCAGCGACTTCGCAAATGAACGGCGCCTGGTGGTGCACGACCTTCTCGGCACCGGGTGAGCCGTTGCCGCGCTTGGCGATCATGGAAAAATCCTTGCCCGGCAATGTGGTGGTCAGCCGTTCCGGCCAACGCATCAGCAATGAATCGCAGAATTACATGGCCTACCAACTGGCCTTGTTTGCACGCCATAACGAACAAGACCCGATGGTGCCGGCGTGGATGGTGTTTGATCGCCGTTTCCGCCGCCAGTATGTGGTTGGCCCCTTGCTGACCGCTGACAGCAACCCCGATTTCATGGTGCCGAAAGAGTGGTATGCCAGCGGCTTCCTGCACAAGGCCAATACCCTGCAGGAATTGGCGAACAGTGCCGGCATTGATGAAAACGGCCTGCTGAAAACCGTGGCCGACATGAATGAAGACGCCAAAACCGGTAACGATCGCCACTTCCAGCGCGGGGCAGCAGCGTATGACCGGTATTACGGTGACCCGCAGGTGCAGCCGAACCCCTGCCTTGCGCCCATCGTGGAGCCGCCGTTCTACGCCATGCGCATTGATCCGGGCGATTTCGGCACCCAGGGTGGCCTGGTGATCGATACGCATGCCCGTGTATTAAAGGAAGACGGTTCCGCCGTTGAAGGCCTGTATGCGATTGGCAACTGTTCGGCGGCGGTATTGCCGACCTATCCCGGCCCCGGTTCGACCCTGGGCCCTGCCATGACCTTTGGCTGGCTGGCGGCACGGCATATCACCGGGCAGTCGTAAGCGGTTTTGACCTGCATCCAGCAGGATGGCGCCAGTCCGGTAATAATGGAAAGATGGATCATCGGGATGTGCGTGGTATGACGATGTGATGGATCTTTCCCTGGCAGGTGCCGTGATTGGCGGCTTGGGCCTGTTCCTGCTGGCCGTGGGCATGATGACCGATGGCCTCAGGCAGGCGGCCGGCAAATCCTTGCGCAAAATCCTCGTGCAATCGACACGCACCCCGTATCGCGGGGTGCTGTCCGGTTTCCTGATGACAGCGATCGTGCAATCGTCGAGCGCGGTCACCGTCGCCTCCATCGGTTTTGTGAATGCTGGCCTGCTCAGTATGCGCCAGGCCCTCGGCGTGATTTATGGCTCCAATATCGGTACCACCATCACCGGTTGGTTGGTGGCGCTGATCGGTTTCAAACTCAATATCCACGCCTTTGCCCTGCCGATGGTGGGGATTGGCATGATCATACGGCTGGTCAAACGTGAAGGGCGCATGGCAGCAGCCGGTATGGCGCTGGTGGGCTTCGGGTTGTTCTTCATCGGCATTGATGTGCTGAAAGGCGCGTTTGAAGGTCTGGTGGTGGCATTGGATATCACCAAGATCCAGGTGGATGGGATTGCAGGAATCCTGCTGTTCCTGTTGCTGGGAGTGGTGATGACCATCCTGATGCAATCCTCCAGTGCCTCGATTGCCTTGACCATCACAGCCGCAGCGACGGGTGTGATCGGTTTGTATGCAGCGGCCGCCATGGTGATTGGTGCCAATGTGGGCACCACCTCGACAGCGGCGATTGCCTCCATCGGTGCAACCGCCAATGCCAAGCGCGTGGCGTTGGCGCAAGTGTTGTTCAATGTGGGCACCGCAACCGTTGCGCTCTTGTTATTGCCCGTGCTGTTCATTGTGGTGCGAACGCTGGAAGCCTTGTTGGGATTGGAGACTGAGCCGGCCATCACGCTGGCACTGTTCCATAGCCTTTTTAATGTCTTGGGTGTGTTGCTGGTGTTGCCACTCAATGGCCGGTTGGCCACGTTCCTCGAAGGCTGTTTTGGCAAGCACGAAGAAGCGGCCATGAAACCCAAATACCTCGACAAGACGATTGCAGCCACACCAGTGCTCGCCGTGAATGCCCTGATCCTGGAATTGCAGGGCGTGGCGGAGCGCGTGCGCCAGCTGGTGGAAATGAGTATTGGCACTGATGCGTCGAAGGGCGTTGCCATCATGAGTGAGCGCGAAATCATCCGCCACCTGTCGTCGGAAGTCTCCGCATTCATCGTGAACCTTGAACGCAGCCCCTTGTCTGAAGAAACCAGTCATCACCTGGCCAGCCTGTTGCGCGTTGACCAGTACCTGTTCAGCTGTGCTAACGATGCGGCTGATGCGTTCCGTTACCAGCCGCGATTGGCGGAAGTGCATGATGAGCCAGTACAGAAAGCGCTGCACCAGTATCGCCGTGATATCTACGCATTGATGGATGTCAGTGGCGGTAGCGACCCGTTGCAGGCGTTGTCTGATATCCAGGCCTGCCATGATGCCGCAAAGGCTGTAATTCTCACTGCCGGCACAGAAGGCCGCCTGCCCTTTGATGACATGATTGCCGTGCTGGATGTGATCGGCGAACAACTGCGCATGACCCAGCAATGGTTCAAGGCGATGCGTTACCTGGCGCAAGTGCGCGAGGAAACACGCACCAATGGCGAGGTAGTAGAAACATTGTCACCAGATGATGCGCCATCCCATGAAACATTGCCGCCTGCTGACTGATTGGCAAATGTGCCAGTCTTTGTATGGCCATGATGATGACTGAAAAAATTAATGCACTGGTCGTTGAAGCGCATGCGCGTCCTGTTGACGTTGTACTGGAAGACCTTGGGGTAACGGAGCAAGGATTAGCGGCTGGCGATGTTAGCGCGCGCTTGCAGCAGTACGGTGCCAACCGCCTACCCTCGAAACCGTCACGCAGTGTGGTGGTTCGATTGCTGGGCCAGGTCAATAACCTGTTGATGTACATCCTGCTGTCTGCCGTGGTCATCACGGCGGTGCTGGGGCACTGGATCGACAGTGGCGTCATCCTGTTGGTGGTGGTCGTGCAGGCTGTGGTCGGCTTCATCCAGGAAGGCAAGGCCGAGCAGGCACTCGCAGCGATTCGCCACATGTTGGCACCGCAGGCGGCCGTTTGGCGCGACGGTCATCGCCAAACCATTGCTGGCGAAGACCTGGTGCCGGGGGATATCGTGTTGCTGGAGGCCGGCGACCGGGTGCCGGCGGATTTGCGCCTGTTGGAAACACGATCACTGCAAATTGAAGAAGCCATATTGACGGGCGAGTCAGTGCCGGTGGAAAAAGTCATCACTGCATTGGCGGCGGATTTGCCATTGGGTGATCGCCGCAATATGGCCTACTCCGGCACTATGGTTAGTTACGGTACAGGTCGGGGGGTAGTAGTGGCGACCGGCGCGCAAACCGAGATCGGTCGTATCTCCGGCATGTTGGCGGACATCGAGCAACTGACTACACCGCTGCTGCGGCAAATGAATGTGTTTGCGCGGTACCTCTCATTTGTGATCGTGGGTTTGGGTGCGCTGATTTTTGCCCTGGGTTATGGGTTAGGCCATTACCCGCCGAGTGAGTTGTTCATGATTGTCGTGGGATTAACCGTCGCTGCGATCCCGGAGGGCTTGCCAGCCATCCTGACGGTGACGCTGGCAATCGGTGTGCAAGGTATGGCGCGGCGTCATGCCGTGGTGCGGCGGATGCCAGCCATAGAGACCCTGGGCTCGGTCACCGTGATCTGTTCCGACAAGACCGGTACGCTCACCCGCAATGAAATGATGGTCGCGGCTGTTGTGGCTGGAGGCCAACGTTACCATGTGACCGGGGAGGGTTATGCACCCGATGGTGCAATCGAAAGCCAGGGCCCTGCGGCCGCGAATATTTCCGCTGTCGTGCGTGAATTGGCCCGTGCGGCCTTGCTGTGCAATGACGCCAGTGTGGTTGAGCGTGATCGGCATTGGCGCGTGGAAGGTGATCCGATGGAAGGTGCCCTGGTTGTGCTGGCCACCAAGGCAGGTTTTGACAGCCACGAAGACCGGCGGACCCAGCCGCGGTTGGATGCCATCCCGTTTGATGCACAGCATCGCTTCATGGCAACCCTGCATCACGATCATGAAGGACACCATTGGGTTTTTGTTAAAGGTGCGCCCGAACGCCTGTTATCGATGTGCACAATGGAGTGTGGAGAGGCGGGCGGTCAATCGTTGGATAAGGAGGCTTGGGAGGCACGTATCGCAGAATTGGCTGCCGATGGCATGCGAGTGCTTGCATTTGCCCGTAAGTCACTGGATAGCTCCCAGCACGAATTGGCGTTTGCTGATGTTGAGGCAGGCCTGGAGTTGATTGGCGTCACCGGTTTGATTGACCCGCCACGGGAAGAAGCGATCACGGCGGTTGCTGAATGCCAACAGGCTGGTATCCGCGTCAAAATGATTACCGGTGATCACGCGTTGACGGCTCAGGCTATTGCTGGCCAGCTGGGTTTGCGCAATGCCCGGCAGGTTATCAGCGGCCATGAAATCGATGGACTCGATGATGCCGGTTTGGCGCGTGCAGTGTCTGAGGTGGATGTGTTCGCCCGCACCAGTCCGGAGCATAAATTGCGATTGGTGAAGGCCTTGCAAGCCGATGGCGAAGTAGTGGCCATGACGGGTGATGGCGTCAATGATGCGCCAGCCTTGAAGCGCGCTGAAGTTGGTGTGGCGATGGGGCGGAAAGGCTCTGAGGCCGCCAAGGAAGCCTCGGAAATCGTATTGCTGGATGACAATTTTGCGACCATCGTTAGTGCTGTGAAGGCCGGGCGTACGGTCTATGCCAACCTGAAAAAAAGCATAACATTTTTCTTGCCCATCAATGGTGGCGAATCGGCCAGTTTGGTTGTGGCCTTGTTGGCTGGGCTCACCTTGCCGATCACGGCCGTGCAGATCCTCTGGGTCAATATGGTCAGCTCGGTTGCACTGGCGATGAGCCTGGCGTTTGAGCCACCTGAGCCAGATGTCATGCAGCGACCGCCACGCCCAGCCGATGAGCGTTTGCTCAATGCTTTTTTGGTTTGGCGTATTGCGTTGGTGTCGCTGTTGTTCCTGATAGGTATTTTCGGTATGTACCAATGGGCGATGGCCAGCGGTCGCGATGTGGATACCGCGCGCACTTTGGCGGTGAATACCTTGGTGGTGATGGAGGTGTTTTACCTGTTTGCTGTGCGTTATCTGGATAATCCCTCCATTACTTTGCATGGCTTGCTGGGCACACCGGTTGTGCTGGTGTCGGTAACCGCTGTAGTGGTGTTTCAATTGATGTTCACCTACGCACCATTTATGCATCGGTTTTTTGGCAGTGCACCAGTTTCTTTGGATGACGGATTGCGCGTTATCGCGTGCGGTATGTTGTTGCTTCTGGTGCTTGATATCGAGAAGCGTATTTGGGGTGCCCTGCATAAAAAGATTTCAGGCGATGAGCCGAATGCGCATTGAATGGCAATGAAAGGTAAAACTCATTATGGCAATCGATGATTGGAAGATGTTACTGGATGAACTCGATCGCCGCAGTGCTGCTGCTGAAGCCATGGGCGGCAGTGAACGCGTGCAGAAACAAGCCAGCAAAGGCCGCTTGAATGCGCGTGAACGCATTGCCGCGTTGTGCGATGGCGGTTCATTTCGTGAGATCGGCTTGTTGGCCGGTGGTAACCATCCGGCCGGTCATGCGCCGGTGCCGGCGGATGGTTTGGTCGCGGGCACGGCGCGTGTGGATGGCGAATCCGTTGTCGTGATGGCCGAGGATTTCACCGTGCAAGGCGGTTCCATTGGCCATGCCCATGCGGCCAAACGTTTGCGGCTGGCGATGCTGGCGAAAGAACAGGAATTGCCGGTGATATTAATGCTTGATGGTGCCGGTGAGCGTGCCAGCAATGCGTTGGAACGTTACCCGTATGCGCCGAATGATTTGCAGGTATTCGCGGATTTGAAAGGGCAGGTGCCGGTAGTGGCTTTGGTGCTCGGCGCCTCTGCCGGACACGGCGCCTTAACCGGCATGCTGGCTGATTTCATTGTGATGACGGAAAACGCCACGCTGTTTACCGCAGGGCCGCCGTTGGTAAAGGCTGCCTTGGGTGTGGATGCCACGCCGGAACAATTGGGCGGTGCACGCATGCATGCCACACAAAGCGGTGTGATACACAATCTGGTGGCGACGGAAGAAGAGGCCTTCGCACAGGCGCGATGTTTCCTGTCGCTGTTACCGCGTCATGCCGGTGCGCCATTGCCGGCCAGCGATGAAGGCGATACCGTCACGCGCACGCTTGCGGACATGCTTGAGGTCGTTCCTGCCAACCTGAACCAGCCCTACGACATGCGCGATGTGATCCGCCGCCTGGTCGATGGCAATAGTTTCCTTGAGCTGCAAGCGTTGTATGGTGCTTCAATGATTACCGCCATGGCTCGTATCGGTGGTGTGCCGGTATTATTGGTCGCCAACCAACCGAAAGTGCAGGCGGGTGCGATTACTGCGCAAGCAGCCAGCAAAGCCGCGCATTTCATTCGTGTCGCCAATGCCTTTGCTTTGCCAGTCGTGTTTCTCGCGGACAATCCCGGCGTGATGCCCGGCACTGATTCCGAACGCGCGGGTGTGTTGAAAGCCGCTGCGGAAATGTATGCCGCACAACACGCGATTACCGGCAGCAAGGTGCATGTGACCCTGCGCAAGGCATTCGGTTTCGGCAGTTCGGTGATGGGCATGAACCCGATGGATCACCAAGCGGTGACGCTGGCTTTCCCCGGCGTGTCATTGGGCGGTATGCCGGCAATCAGTGGTGCTGATGCGGCCAAAAGCAGTGAGGCCGATAAAGCGCAACTGCAACAAGCGCAAGGTGCGGCCTGGGTGCCGGCCGATAACATGGCTTATGACCGGGTGATCGACCCGCGTGAATTGCGCAATGAAGTGATCGCGGCTTTGCAGCTATCGCGTTAGGCCTCATGCGCTGGCGCGTGCTGCAGGATGAAGTCCCCCAGTAGCTGGAACTCGCGTTCACGCGGGCACTTGCTGCGCCACATCAAGCCGATCGATCGCCAGACTTTCTTTTCCGTAAATGGGCGTATCTGGATGCCGGTACCGGCGAGCAAGCCGCTATCAATCGCCATTTGCGGTAACAGCGTGATGCCGATGCCATTGGCCACCATTTGCACGATGGTATTCAGGCTGGTGGCCTGATAAGGCACATTCACATCGCTGTTTTTCAGCCGGCAGGCATCCAGCGCGTGGTCACGCAGGCAATGCCCGTCTTCCAGTAACAACAGGTCTTGTCCTTTCAGGTCGCGCAGTTTCAGTGATGCCATCTGGCTGACCGGGTGTTGGGGAGGATAAGCCAGCTGGAAAGGGTCATGGAACAGGTGGCGTGTCGCCGTATTGTCCGCAGGGTAGGGCAATGCCAGCAGCAGGACATCCAGCTCGCCTTGCTGCAAGGCTTGCACCAGGTTGCCGCTCAGGTCTTCGCGGATGAACAACTTGAAGTCGGGATGGTTTTTTCGCAGCGCAGCCAGCAACTGTGGCAACACATAGGGGGCGATGGTCGGGATAACGCCCATGTGCATTTCAGCGGTGAAGGGCTCGCGGTTGGTGCTGGCCAGCATGATGAGGTCATCCGCATCCGCGAGCAGGGCTTGCGCGCGCTCAACGACCTGTTCACCGATCGGGGTCAGCATCACGTGCTTGTGCTGCCGTTCCAGCAACGTCACGCCGAGCTGGTTTTCCAGCTCCAGGATGGCGGTGCTGAGGGCAGACTGGGAAATATGGCAGGCCTTGGCGGCATTGCCGAAGTGCCGCAGCTGGGCGACGGCACACAGGTACTTGAGCTGTTTGAGGGTGATGTTGGCCATCTAAAAACCAGATGAATAAATTTAAAAGGATCTACAAAGCAGATTGTAGGAAGTCACCGTGGCCTTGTCCATTGATGCCGGCACAGTGCGGCAACCGATAAAAAACCCGCCATTGGCGGGTTTTTTATGAGCCGTCAGCATGATTGCTGCAAATGGATCGTCTGCGTGGGGAAGGCAAATGCCAGTCCCTGTTCATTGAAGCGCTTGAGGATGGCGCGGTTCACTTCATTTTGTACCTGCGGGATGTCGTAGTCCTTGGTGATGTAATAGATAAACGTAATGTTCAGTGATGAGGCGCCAAAGCCGCTGAAAAACAGGATGACTTTCTCGTCCACGCCGGGGTTTTCATCAGCGATGGCTTTCAGGATAGCGAGTGCCTTGTCCATGGACTCGGGTGCTGTGTCGTAAGTGAGGCCCAGTTCCAGGGTGATTTTGCGGGTCGGTTCCCAGCTGACGTTCTCGACCGGGCTTTCCGCAAATTTGGAGTTGGGGATGGTGACGATGCGGCCTTCAAGGGTTTGCAGGCGTGTGCTGCGGATGCCGATTTCCTTCACGGCACCGTCATAGCCGGCCACCTTGATGCGGTCACCTAACTTGAACGGGCGATCCGTGAAAATCGTGAAGCCGCCAAACACATTGGCGATGGTGTCTTTGGCCGCCATCGCCAAGGCAATGCCGCCGATGCCGAGGCCGGCCAGCAGGGCTGCCACATCGTAGCCGGCATTGTTGAGGCCGATAATGATGGCCATGCTCCAGATGACGACTTTGATGCCTTTTTGCAACAAGGGCAGCAAGTGATCATCAAGATCGCTGTCACTGTTGTCGATCAGGGGGCGGATGTATTCGTTGATGACGACCTCAGTGATGCGAGCCAGCAGCAATGCAACGAGCATCACGATCAAAAACTGGACGACATTACTGATGGCTTTATCGAGCCCTGCGGGCAGTACCAGCAGGGTTAGTGCAAACCAGATGCCCAGCAAGACCAGTGACCAGACCAGTGGTTTCTGCACCATATCGATCAGCATGTCATCGAGATGGGTTGCTGTCTTTGCCGTTGCTTTCTTGAGGGTATTGGAGAATATCCAGTAGACAGCGCGTGCCAGGGTGCTGGAAAACAGGACGATGAGCATGGAGATGAGCCAGGCTTGAACCGTGTTGCCGTAATAGATTTGCTGGAAAAAATCAGCCATGGGAACTCCCTTGTCCGGCAGGAATGAAAGGAGGGATTTTAGCGAATCAGGTTTTGTTTTTCAGCAGCTGGCGACCTACCTGCATGGCCATGTCGGGATTCAGCAGGGTATTGACGGTCATGGCGCATTCATACGTGCATTTGCAGTGGGTGTCGCGAATGCGATTGCGCAGGGTTTGGGCTTTGTCACTCCGGATGATATTGCGCAGGTTGTTTTCGGCGCTGTTGCCAATAATGTTGCCGATGCTATCCGGTAACACTTCGCAGGCGTTGACCCGGCCATCTTCCCAGATGGTGTAAATCAAGGTGCCAGCAGTGCACGGTGTGACGAACTCGTCGTGGCGTGCCACACGGTAAATCAACTGCTTTTGGACCGCTTCCTTGGCGCGCACCATGCGGCCGCCCCAATACGAGAGTTTCTGGAGCTTGCCGCGCGCCAGCAGTGATTCATACCGTTCAATGGCGGCGTGATAGGCGTCGAGCAAACTGGCGGGCAGTAATGGGCTATTGAAATCCGTTCGGCGAATAATATTGATGCTGATCTGGTTGGGCTGGAATCGTTCAACCAGTTCATCAATGAAGTCCGGGTAGCAACCCTGGTTCTGCCGGGTCACAACCGTGATGATGCCCAACGAAAAGTTCGGGTAGAGCCGGCGCAGTTCCTGCAACTTATGGATGGTGTTTTCCAGCCGTTGCCATGAGCCTTCGCCACGGATGGCATCATGGATGGATTGTGGGCCATCGACTGATATCTGCAGGGTCAGCGGGCGTCCTTGCGCTGCTTGCAGCATCTCCAGCGTCCGCAGGAAAGTGTTTTCGGTATACCAGCCGTTAGTCGGGATCGTCATCATCACCGGTGAGCAGTTACGCTGGATGATGCGATAGATGTCGACGATGTCCTGTCGCACAAACGGTTCGCCGCCGGCCAGTGCATACCATAGCAAGGGGCCTGCTTCCGCAGTGGTTTTTTCGAGTTGGGCGAGGCTCTGTTCACCGGGGTCCTTGGCGTCCAGCGTTTCCTTGTAGAAACAATGCTCGCAGCGCAGGTTGCAGCGTGACGTGATGAAGTGGATCAGCGCAACCGGCATGCCGTTGCGCCGAATGACACGCCATGCCATGCGGCTGAGCTGGTTGCTGCGCTGTAATGCCTGTGCAATCTGGCGGCAACGCGCAGTCAGGATGCCGCTGGCCGCAGCGATGGAAACCGCGGCACCCATGAAGGGCCACATCCACAGTGCGGTGATACGCTCGGGCCAGCCAAGTCCCGTGAATACATCACGACACAGCCACAAAGGGGACAGCAGGTTAACGATCATCAAGGCGATGCCTGTCGGCCAGCTGACCAGTGACGTTGCCATGGCAAGCAGTAGTAAGAGCGGCAGCGTGAATGCCGTGATCCATGAGATGCGATAGCCGAGGCTCATCTGGTTTTCGACGCGGCCAAAAATGGCAGGATCCGAAGTCCTTTGTTGCATGGCGAGAAAGGCTTTATGGGCGTGGTCCTGCAGCAGGCTGCCAAAGCCGAGGATCTTGATGTGCTCGGCCTCAAATTCGCGATGCATGGTGACTTCAATACCAGCGTTTTGTGCGCGGATGCATAATTCCTTGTCTTCGTGGATGCGCAGGTGCGGATTGAAGTAGCCGATTTGGTGCGCCAGTTGGCGTGGCATCAGCAAATGTGAGGTTTGCCCGTAACGGCAATGGCTGCGATGGAATTCGTGATAGAAGCGATAGCGCTGGATGGCGACCAGCATGCGGTTAATGAGGGTGTCACCAGCAGTCCTCGCGGCATACAAGCCGAAAGCCATGTCTTGTGCACCGCTAGCCATGTGCGCCTGTACAAACTGCCGTGCACTTTCCGTGAGCACCACATCCGCATCAACAAACAGGAGGTAGTCTCCCTGGGCCGCTTTCCAGCCGGCATTGCGCGCCGCGCCGGGGTAGGCGCGTTGTTTCAGGTGAATGAGTCGCACACATGGGTGTGCTGGCAGGGGCGTGGGCTCCGGGCTGGAGTCGGCAACCAGGATTTCCAGCGGCTCCAATGGCAGCAATGCCGCAATCACGCGTTCAGCCTGCCAGCGGCCGTAAACCGGGATGACAACGGAAAGACTCATGCCTAAACCTTCAGGGGTGCAGCCCAGATTTAAGCATGAATCAGGTGATAGCGGCCAGCTTCCGGGCGGTCAGCGGGATGGCTCGCAAATAAAGACCGGGATGTCGCGGTCAGTGCGGGCCTGGTATTCATCGAAGTCGGGGTACAGGGACAACAGGTGCGGCCACAACTCGCGTTTTTCCTCAGGGCTTGCCTGCCGTGCCGTGTAATGCCCGGTGATGCCGCTCACCATGATGTCGATATCCGGATGGGCAACAATGTTGTGATACCAGACGGGGTTTTTTTCCATGCCACCCTGTGACGCGACCAGCAGTTTTTTCTCGCCCCATGGCAGGTGAATCAGTGCGACTTCGCGGCGCTGGCCACTTTTCCGGCCCTTCATGCCGACGATGCAGATCGGGTAGCCGCCGGGAAAGTTTTTCATCAGCTTGCCGTTGCTTTTCTTGTACACCCAGACATTGAAGCGGGTGTAGTACTTCATGATAAAGCGCACCAGGCCAACCCATTTGGCGGGGATTTCCTGCACGTCTTCGCGCTTGGTCTTGACGTAATCGAATTGGCTCATGGCGATGTCCTGTGGTTACTGGATGCCTA
>SBFY01000160.1 GCA_006227085.1 Gammaproteobacteria bacterium | reverse complement strand
TGGAAACCTGGCTGGTGATTGAGGTCGGTTCCGCGATCGGTGCGCTGGCAACCGCGGCATGGTTGCTGGGTGATGTATTCCTGGGCCTGTTTTTCATTCGCCAGCAAGCCTTGGCGATCCTGTTCGATCCGGAAAAATTACTGCGCGAAGAGCGGCCGGAGCAGGCCTTGTTCGATGCCCCGATGCTGGCCCTGGGTGGTTTGCTGCTGATCCTGCCGGGTTTCCTGTCGGACGTGCTGGGGATACTGTTGCTGTTGCCATGGCTGCGCCGCAAGGTGGCAAGCCGCTGGCTGGAAAGGGTCATGCCCGTGGGCTCATCAGCACAGCAGCGCCCGGGGCATGTCGGTGATGATGGGGTCATTGAGGGCGAATTTATCGTGATCCGTGACCGGGACGATGACAGGCCGCTGCCACCTCGTTGACGGTGGCTTTCGCAACAGACTGATTTTTATTGGTTTTCTTCCTTCTTGCCCTTGACGGGGCGCTTTTCGCCGCTATGATTAGCAGTCCCTTGATGAGAGTGCTAACCCAGCTCTTGAAATCGTTCGGGCTGCCCCCATTGTTGGCGGCATCCGGTGACCCCGGAGTTATCCATCCAAGATCAACCTTAATGAAGGGAGATAAAACACCATGAAAATCCGTCCTTTGTACGATCGCGTGGTCGTCAAGCGCAAGGAGCAGGAAGAGAAGTCGTCTGGCGGGATCATCCTGACTGGCGGCGCCAAGGAAAAACCGACCCAGGGCGAAGTGATCGCAGTAGGCACGGGCGCTGTATCCGAGAACGGTTCTGTCCGCCCGATGTCCGTGAAGGTGGGTGATGTTGTGTTGTTTGGCCAGTATTCCGGCAACACCGTGAAGGTGGGCAACGAGGAAGTGGTCATTCTTGGCGAAAGCGAAATCTACGGTGTGATCGAAGGCTAAGCGCCGCGCATACCCTGTTTCATTATCTGTTTGATTGAAGGAGCCAATATCATGGCAGCGAAGAAAGTCCTGTTTGGCGATGATGCCCGCCAGAAAATGCTGAACGGCGTGAATATCCTCGCCGATGCGGTCAAAGCTACCTTGGGTCCGAAAGGCCGCAACGTGGTACTCGATAAAGCCTTCGGCGCACCGACCATCACCAAAGACGGTGTATCGGTTGCCAAGGAAATCGAGCTGAAAGACAAGTTCGAGAACATGGGTGCCCAGATGGTGCGCGAAGTCGCTTCCAAGGCGTCCGATGCTGCCGGTGACGGCACCACGACCGCAACTGTACTGGCCCAGTCCATCGTCAACGAAGGCCTGAAGCTGGTCGCTGCGGGTGCTAACCCGATGGATCTCAAGCGTGGCATCGACAAGGCCGTGGTGGCCGCAGTGGAAGAGATCAAGAAACTCTCTACCCCCTGCACCGACAGCAAGGCCATTGCCCAGGTCGGCACCATTTCTGCCAACAGCGATGAAAGCGTTGGCCAGATCATTGCCGAAGCGATGGAAAAAGTCGGCAAGGAAGGCGTGATTACCGTGGAAGAAGGCAGTGGCCTGGAAAACGAACTGGACCTGGTAGAAGGCATGCAGTTCGACCGTGGTTACCTGTCACCGTATTTCATCAACAACAGCGAGAAAATGGTCGCTGAATTGGATGATCCGTACATCCTGTTGGTGGACAAGAAAATCTCCAACATCCGTGAAATGCTGCCCTTGCTGGAGCAGGTCGCCAAAGCTGGCAAGCCGCTGGTGATTGTGGCCGAAGATGTGGAAGGCGAAGCGCTGGCCACCCTGGTGGTGAACAACATGCGTGGCATCATCAAGGCCGCTGCCTGCAAGGCGCCGGGCTTTGGTGACCGTCGCAAGGCCATGCTGCAGGATATCGCTGTGCTGACCGGTGGCACCGTGATTGCCGAGGAAGTGGGCCTGGAGCTGGAGAGCGCCACGCTGGAACACCTTGGCCGTGCCAAGCGCGTCAGCATGGACAAGGACAACACCACCATCGTCGATGGTGCCGGTGACCATGGTGCAATCGAAGCCCGCGTGAAGGAAATCCGCGTGCAGATCGAGAACACCACCTCCGATTACGATCGTGAAAAGCTGCAAGAGCGCGTGGCCAAACTGGCTGGCGGTGTGGCCGTGATCAAGGTCGGTGCGGCTACCGAAATCGAAATGAAAGAGAAGAAGGCCCGCGTTGAAGACGCCCTGCATGCGACCCGTGCTGCGGTGGAAGAAGGCGTGGTACCAGGCGGTGGTGTGGCGCTGGTGCGTGCGGTGCAGGCGATTTCCGGCCTGACCGGTAGCAATGAAGACCAGAACCACGGTATCAATGCCGCACTGCGTGCGATGCAAGGTCCGTTCCGCCAGATCGTGCTGAATGCCGGTGAAGAAGCGGCAGTGGTGCTCGACAAGGTGCGTGGCCAGAAAGGCAACTACGGCTATAACGCTGCCAATGGCGAGTACGGCGACATGATCGAGATGGGTATTCTCGATCCGGCCAAAGTGACCCGTACGGCACTGCAGGCCGCAGCATCCATCGCTGGCTTGATGATCACCACTGAAGCCATGGTGGCGGAATTGCCGGAAGACAAGCCGGCGATGCCAGATATGGGTGGTATGGGCGGTATGGGCGGCATGGGCGGCATGATGTAATTCATGTGCGCTACCGCAATAAAAAAGGGAGCCCATGGCTCCCTTTTTTATTGGGTGGGGAGAGCTGCTGCGCTCGGCTTGGCGGCGTTAAATGCTTCCTCAAAATACTCATTTATTGGCATATAAACTCCGTTTTTTCGTCAGCATTTGCCTGGCCAAGCCATCGCTCGCGACGCTCTTCCGTGTGGGCTTTTTATTCATTCCAGTCCTGCGTTGGAATTCCGCTTCCGATGCTCACGTACTTTTATGTACGCTGCGCGTCGGGTCGGAATCCCGCCTTGGCCTGAAAAGAAATCCCTCGCTTCCAGCCCAAAAATTACCGCTGGTTGGAAATAAAAAAGCCCGGCACATGCCGGGCTTTTTTATGGGCACCATGTTCATCATGCTGCCCGGTCATCGCTCGCGACGCTCTTTCGTGGCGGCCTGTTGCCTGTTCATTGTTCCGGAGTGTTCCATTGCTGAAAACGACAGGCAAGAAAAAGGGCCGGGGATACCGGCCCAAAGAGGCTGCTCGTACAGCGCTATCAAAAACAGGTCAATGCGGGATTACAGTTGTTTTGCAACAAAGTCCCAGTTCACGATTTTCCAGAAGGTTTCCACGTACTTCGGACGCGCATTGCGGTAGTCCACATAGTAGGCGTGTTCCCACACATCACAGGTCAGCAGCGGCTTCTGGCCAGCGGTCAGCGGGCAACCGGCATTGCTGGTGTTAACGATTTCCAGTTCGCCTTTGGCGTTCTTCACCAGCCAGGTCCAGCCGGAACCGAAGTTGCCAACGCAGCTTGCCGTGAATTTTTCCTTGAACGCATCCACGGAACCGAAGGTCTTGTTGATGGCATCCAGCAATGCACCTTTGGGTTCGGTGGCTTTCGGGCTCAGGCAGTTCCAGTAGAACGTGTGGTTCCACACTTGCGCGGCGTTGTTGAACAGGCCGCCACTGGAGCCCTTGATGATGTCTTCCAGGCTCTTGCCTTCAAACTCGGTGCCCTTGACCAGGTTATTCAGGTTGGTCACATAGGCCTGGTGGTGCTTGCCGTAGTGATACTCGATGGTTTCCTTGGAAATATGGGGTGCCAAGGCGTCCTGGGCATAGGGCAGGGCAGGAAGTTCAAAAGCCATGATTAAATCCTTATGGTTCCTAGGGTTAATGCGGGGCCGGAGCCCCGGGGGGGAACGACTCTACCAAAGTTGCTGGCGGCTTTCCAACACCCCCGTACAAGCCGCGGAATGCCTGTGTATAATGCCCCGCTGCAAGGTTTCCGGGACGCTGTTGGGGCCAAAACGATGCCAAATCGGGACGATACCGAGATCATGGATTTCTCCGGGATGCGGGCCGAGCGCCCTGCTGGCGCAACGGGGACCCGTCCGGCTGTCAAAACCCCGACCGGCAAGCAACCCAAGGCTCCCAAGCCGGCCGCAGCCGGCAGCCATGATGGTTTTGCGACCAAATTCCTGTTGGTGATTGCCCTGTTATTGGCGTTCGGCGCTGGTGTCTGGGCGTTCCTGTTGCAGCAGTCGATGGGGCAGGCCCAGCAGGACCTGATGCAGGCCCAGGCCCGCATTGCTGACCTGGAGCGTCGCCTGTCATCCTCGGATGACTCCTGGAACCAGTCCAGCGCGGCCATGGCGGTGAAAATCAAGGAGTTGGTGGAGAAGACCGATACCTTGTGGCAGGAAATGGACAAGCTGTGGGCGTCCGCCTGGCGGCGCAACCAGAAAGACATTGGTGACCAGGCCGCTTTGCTGAAAAAGCAGGATGCGTTGCTGAAATCGCAGGCCAAAACCCTCGAAGGGCTGCGCAAGGAATTGTCGGGTGGTATTTCCAATACCGGCAAACGCATCGAACAGCTGGAGCAGTCCACGGCGGCGCGCCAGAAAGTACTGGATGATGCAGTTGCCCGCTTCAATAAACTGGCTGGTGAACAAGCTGCGTTGAACAAGCGCATGACCACCAATGAAGAATGGATTGAATCGATTAACACCCATCGCAAGCAGATCAACCAGTCGCTGGACAGCTTGCGCAAGTCGATTGATAACCTGAACCGGCCAGCATCTGGTCAATCACTGCAATAGCATCGGGTGCGCGGTGTAAAATGATGCCCCCTGTCTCGTGCCGTACGGTGCAGGCAGGTTCACAGGCAGGCGCATTCACTGATGGCAAACCTTGTAACAGGAGTACACCCATGACCGTCATCCGCCAGGACGACCTGATCGAAAGCATTGCCGATGCACTGCAGTTTATTTCCTATTACCACCCGCTGGATTTCATTGATGCCGTCAACAAGGCTTATGAAAAAGAACAGAATCCGGCCGCCAAGGATGCGATGGCGCAAATCCTGATCAATTCACGCCTGTGTGCAGAAGGCCATCGGCCGATTTGCCAGGACACCGGGATTGTCACGGTGTTCCTGAAAGTGGGCATGGACGTGCGCTGGGACGGCGCCACCATGAGTGTGGATGACATGGTGAATGAGGGTGTGCGTCGCGCTTACCTGAATCCGGACAACGTGCTGCGGGCTTCCATTCTCGCCGATCCTGCCGGTGCGCGCCGCAATACGCGTGACAACACGCCGGCGGTTATCCATTACCAGTTGGTGCCGGGTAATACGGTAGACGTGCAAGTGGCTGCCAAGGGCGGTGGTTCGGAAAACAAATCCAAAATGGCGATGCTGAACCCCTCCGACTCGATCGTCGATTGGGTATTGAAAACCGTGCCAACGATGGGTGCAGGTTGGTGTCCGCCGGGCATGCTGGGTATTGGCATTGGTGGCACCGCTGAAAAAGCCATGGTGTTGGCGAAAGAATCCTTGATGGATCCGGTCGATATCCAGGAATTGATTGCACGCGGCCCCCGGAACCGTGTGGAAGAATTGCGCATTGAGTTGTACGAGAAGGTGAACGCACTCGGTATCGGCGCCCAGGGCCTGGGTGGCCTGACGACCGTGGTGGATGTGAAGATCAGGGATTACCCGACGCATGCGGCTTCCTTGCCGGTGGCGATGATCCCGAACTGTGCGGCGACCCGCCAT
>SBFY01000112.1 GCA_006227085.1 Gammaproteobacteria bacterium | reverse complement strand
GGCTGGCCGGGCCGGCTGCGGGTGCCTTCGGGGAACACGATCAGCGGGTTGCCGGCAGCCAGCGAGGCCTGGCAGCGTGCCAGCATGGCTTCGCCATCGGTGTTGTCGATGTAATCGGTGGCGGCCACCACGCCCTTCAATAGCGGGTTGCTCCACAGGGCCTGTTTGACCACGCAATCGGTTTCCGGCATCAGCGAGATCAGGATCACCACGTCCAGCAGCGAGGGATGGTTGGCAATCACCAGCCGGCCACGGGTCGCAGCCAGGTGCTCGCGGCCCTCGACGACCAGTGTCATCGCCCCCAGTTTTTCCATCTGCCATAAATAGAAGCGGAAGGTGTGATGGACAATGCGGCGGGCGCGGGCATTGCGCTGGTGCGGGCTGCCCGCCGGCCATAGCCGTACGGCCGGCAGGATGGTCAGGGCCATGACCAGGCCGCCCACACCAATAAAGATAAAACACCAGCCGGTTGCGAGCAGGCGCCAGCCGCGATTGAGCCAGGCCGCCAGCCCCAGCTTGCCAGCAGGGCTCAGGCGCGTGTCCATCGCCATCCGTGGCGCTCGCCGTGGCTATGGGCCTGTGGGCGGTCGCCGGCGAGGGCTTGCAGGAAGTCCAATCCCTGGCAGCGTGCTGTCCCTGAGGGTTGGTCGGCAGCGGCCAGTTGCCAGCGCTCACCATGATCGCGGGCCAGCAGCAGGGCCAACCCGAACGCGGCGGTCTGTTCATCGGCAAATTCGCGGTAGTCCTCCGGCAGCGGCTCTTCGGCAAACACCAGCAAGACCCGCTCGTGCTGCAGCAACAGGCCGGTGGCTTCGATCACCGCCATGGCCAGGGTGTCGCGGCCGGCCGCGATGGCGGTCGAGGCGGCGGTATTGCCGCTGGCGATCGAATACAGGCCGGAGGCCGTGTTATGCACCGACAAGCTGAACGCCATCGGCGACAGGGGTTCGCCGGCATTGAGGTCGGCCAGCAGGCCGCGGGTGCGGTGGATTTCGCCATGGCGCGAACAAAACACGGTCGGCAAACTGTGATCGCCCGCGGCGGCTTCATACGCGACTTTCAAGGCCAGGCGGGACAGCCGGGACAATCGCCGCCGCAGCATGGCGTTAATAAAAGGCAGTGCCGGGCTGGCATCGTTATCGGCCATCGCCAGTGTGCCCGCAGCCCAGTCCGCCCACTGGCCGGCGGTTTCGATGCTGCCATCGTCTTCTGCCGGCGCCCAGGCGGCCCAGCGTTCGATGGCAAAGCCGACGGCAGTCATGCGGCCTCCGGTGAGGTATCAGGTTGCAGTGCAATCATCAGCTCGCCCTCGACCAGCACCGCATCCTCGGCCAGCACACGGAAGCCATAGGACAGGCCATCGTCCAGGTCCGCCAGCTTGTGCGCCTCGACCTGCAAATCCTCGCGCACGCTGTCGAGCCGGTCGACATGCCAGCCAATATTGGTCAGTACCGCAATCATGCCGCCGCGCGGTTTGCTGCCCGCCGGCCTGCGCAAGCCGCCATGCACGGCCACGGCTTGTGCCGCGTATTCCACCGCATGGATTGCGGCGAGCTGGCCATCACGGCGCAGCGGGTTGGCGGGGTCGCGATGGCTCACGGCCAGGCAGCGGATGCAGTCATCATCGCTGTGGGCGATGGCCGATAACAGGCACATGCTGCCGGCATGCGGGATCAGGGTAGGAATCGGCGGGTAATCGCTCATGCCGGTCTCATGGTGTGCAAAGTCACATTATAATCAGCGAATGCCCGAGTTCATCATCACCGCCGATCATCCCGCCTTGCCCGGTCATTTCCCGGGGCAACCGATCGTGCCGGGCGTGGTGATTGTCGACCAGGTTATCGCCTTGCTGGCAGATACACAGGGCCTGCAGGCCAGCGGTATCCGCAAACTCAAATTCCTGAAACCGTTATTGCCGGGGCAGCCGGTCAGCGTCACATTTGCCGAACCGAAAAACGGCCGCGTCCGTTTCCGCTGCGAGAGTGATGGCGACCTGCTGGCTGAAGGGAATCTCGAACTGTCGCTAAACGTTTGACGCGTCAATGTTGGTAAACGCTGGAGCGATGACCCACCTTGATGACGGTGATGACCAGCTGTGCATCATGGATTTCATAAATGATCCGGTACAAACCAACGCGAACACGGTAACCATCCTGCCCGGATAATTTGCTGCATCCCTCTCCGCGGGGATTGTTCGCTAACATCTCGATACGCTCAAGGATGCGCACGATGTCTGCCTTGGGCAGTTTGCGCAAATCCTTGGCGACTGACTTTTTGAACCGGATTTTATAGCTTGCCATGTTTTTTCAGGTCATTGAGCAAGGCCTCATAGCTGATGTCGGGCTCATTGGCGCGTTCGGCAATAGCGGCCAGGTCTTCCTGGTCTTCACGCATCAGCAGGCGCACTGCTTCGTTTACCAGCTCGGAAACAGACACCTGCGCAGAAGCTGCTTTCAGGCGCAAGGCCTTATGGACGGCTGGCTCAAAATAAATGGTGGAGCGTTTGGACAAGTCGCTCATCACTGCTCTCCAAATTGACGTTATAACGTTATAGCATCATAACGCTAAGGGAAGCATTTTGTCATGACGCAAAAAATGGTGGCGGCTGCCGCTGCCGGGAGGAAGAGCACCAATGCTGAGGTGACATACGTACCGATAATGGCAGCATCGGCAGCGGCCGCTATCGGCGTGAGAGGAATCCGGTACAGGTAGCGCGGGTCTTCCATAAGGCCACCATGGGAGACATATACCTGGCGATGATGTGACACCTGGGTCGTGATGGTCATGGTTTTTGACGGGGTTTTGGGCATCTGGGTGACACCCAGGAAATCCGGCTGGATGACTTGGCCTTCTTCCTTGAGGCGGATCAGTAGCTCGCCGGACTCTTTTTTGACTTTGCTGGCCGAAGAGTCGAGCCAAACCGTTTCGTTGATCAGGATGTCCCGGACGGATGCCATGCTTAATCCCGGGTATTGGGACACATCCAGCTTGTACAGGAAGGCCATGTCGGCAAGCGCTTCTGGAACGGTTCCGTGTTTATGGCGCTTGTTGGCACCGGATGGCTTGTAGGGCGCCGCCGGGTAAATGGCGACAGAGCCATCTTCAAGCAGGGTGGCCATGAAGGCGCTTTTATCCCGGGCAACAAATGCATCGTTGCGGTTTTGGGGATCCCACAAAGCAAGGCTGAAACAGCCGCTGAGGAGCAGGGATGCCATCAGGAGTACAGCATAACGATAGGTGCGAATCATCAACGGTCCTTGTTGGGTCGATAGCACAGCGGATTATCCGCAGGCCATCATAAGGAGCGAGTGATGCAAGGAAACAGGCTTCGCATGAAAAACCTGTGCGATATTGACCACCTGTCATGCCAGACGATGCCATGGGGTGCTTTCCGATGGGAGAGCAGTGGCTGTTATCACCACCGCTGCCGTGATCAGGGCGACAGCAACTGGCGGAACAATGCCGAGTTTTGTTCCAGGCATCCCCGCAAGTATTCATGATGATCACCGGTGGCCTGATGCACTTGCACCTGGGCAGCCTGGCACCAGGGCGATGCCGGTGCATGGCGTGCCATTTGCTCGCTGAGGACGTAGTCGATACGGCCATCCCAGGGTTGCAGCGTGTAACTGGCCAGTGCCCGCAAGTAGCGCGCGGCATCGGCTGAAGGAATCAGCGGTGTGGCCTGTTCTATGCGGCGGGCGATGGTCGCTTCGTCACAGCCGTCACGCCAGCCCTGCAAGCGTATCCAGCCGCGCTGGAGTGCCCAACGGAATTGCTGCGGCAGGCGGCCGCGTTTCCAGGCATCGCTGATGCGCTTGCGGATACCGCCCGGTGCGCGTGCCGGGTAATGCGAATCCAGCAGCACCAATCGCTGCACGGGAGTTCCCGCCGCGCTCAGCTGGCGTGCGATTTCAAACGCCAGTACGCCGCCCACGCATTCACCCACCAGCACACTCACCCCGTTCGGGCACAAGGTCTTCAATGCGTTGACGGCGTCAGCCGCCATCGCTTCGACCGATGGTTGCGGTCGCGCATGCGGCGGATGCAAGGCATACACCGGGCGTTGCAGTTGCAGGCCAGCGGCCAGTTGCCGGTGCACATACCAGTGTTTCTCGCGCGCATAACTTCCGGGCACCACGAACAAGGCGTCTTGTGCGGGGCCGGGCACGATGGGGCGCCACATGTCGCTGTGCGCATCGGCAGCCGCATCCGGTTGGGCACGCTGTGCATCAAGGATGGCTTGCGTCAAACCAGTAATCGACGGGTTGTCGAGGAAGGTATCGAGCGCGACCTCAACGCCAAACAATTCGCGCACGCGGATGATTAATTGCACCGCGAGCAGGGAATGACCACCGAGGTCAATGAAATGGCTGCGTGGATCAATGGGGCCGCCCAGCCACGATTCCCACAGCCGTGTGAGCTCAGCAGCGATCGCGCTTGCACGGTGATCGTGAGTGAATGCGGCTGGTACGGTTGCCTGGCAGAACGGTTGCACAGCGCAGGAAACCGGCGCGGCCTTGGGCATTGCGCGGCCGGAGATCGCCGACAGGCGGGCATCGGTGTGCTGTGGCCACTGCGCCAGCAAGCTGAAAAATTCCTGCTGCCAGGCACGCATGGTATCGGCATGGAAATGCTGGTCACTGTATTCCCAGATCAGCGTGATGGCTGCACTTTGCCGGCCATCCGCTGAAGGATGGGTGGGCAGCAATACCAGGTTCAGTGGTGACTTGGCGGTACCGGAACTCAAGGCCTCGCGCAGCTCAACCGACAGTCCCGGCCAATCCACTGCCGGTGATGGCGAGTTATGCATGCTGAACATCACTTCCGGTGATGACCAGCAGCCGGCGGTGCCTTGTGCGCGCAGCAAGGCCAGTGTGCGATCAAACGGGAAGCTTTGGTGATCGAGTGCGGCCAGCGTGTGACGATGCACCCGTTGTACCAGCTCCTGCAGGGTAGGATCACCGCTCAAGTCATGCCGTAGCAGGATGGTATTGACCAGCATGCCGGGCAGTTGTGCCGTGGCGTCATCGGCACGATCGGCCACGCCGCTGCCGATGGCGAGATCCGCCTGGCCGGTTTTGCGATACAGCAGGATCAGCAGGGTGCACAACAAGGTCACGAACGGCGTGGTACCGAGGGAACGTGCGAGCGCCCGATGCGTTTGCATCAATGACTCATCAATCACCAGTCGATCGGTGTGGCCGGTGAAGCGCTCCTTGTCCGGCAGCGGGAAATCGCGCGGCAAGGCCAATGCCGGTTGCAGCCCGGCCAGTTCCTGTTGCCACCAGGCCATGTCGCGCGCCGCCTGTTGTTGCTCATAATGCTGGCGGCGTTCGCGTACCGCTTCGCCGAAATCGCGCGCGGGCGGTAATGGTGTGGACTCGCCCGTCCGGTGCGCACGGTAGACGGCCTGCAGTTCACCCAGCACCAGGTTGAATGACCAGCCGTCATGCGCCAGATGGTGCTCGGTTTGTATCAGCTGGTGATCATCGGCAGCCAGTGACAGCAAGCGCCAGCGCACCAGTGGGCCGTGGTTGATATCGAAGGCGGTGAGGAATTCCGTGGCAACGATAGCTTCGGCCGCGGAGGCATCTGCCACCGGCTCGGCCGTGAGGGTGATGGGCTGCGGGGTGTGGCGCTCCATCACCGGGCCGTTATCCCCGAGGGGATAGCCCGCAGAGAAAATGCTGTGCC
>SBFY01000191.1 GCA_006227085.1 Gammaproteobacteria bacterium | reverse complement strand
AAAATCAAATAGTTATTATAATAAAACGTACACTATTCCCGTGTGGAAAGGCTGCGTTACCGGTGTGCGGGCTGGGGATGAAAAAAACGGTTTTTCCAGGGGGCAGGATTGCTGACAGCGTATCAGGCCATCACCAAGGCTTTACCCACAGGATTATCCCTTGCTGGATAAGTGTGTGGATGATTGTGGTACAGCCTGTTACTTACCTATGCAAAAACTGCTGAAGATACGGCCCAGCAAATCATCCGGGTAAACCGTCCCGGTAATTTCCCCGAGGGCATCCTGGCAGGCCTTCAGGTCCTCTGCGACCAATTCCCCGGCTAATGATTGTTGCAGGTTATCAATTGCCGTTTGCAGGGAATCCCTGGCCCGGTGCAAGGCATCCAGGTGACGGCGACGCGCCAGGATGGGATCGCCACTGTGCCCAAGCCCCAGCAGTTGTTCGCGAACCAGTTGTTTCAAGGCATCCATACCGGTTTGTTGCTGGACGGAAACCACAACGGTATGGCTATCCTGCAAACCGGTTGCCAGACCAGAAAGATCGGCCTTGTTGAAAACAGCACACAAGCGATCAGGCAGGGGTTCTGTGCTGATGGAAGACCATAACAAAGCCAGGTCCTGGCCCGGGGTGGTTTCCGTGGAATCCAGTACCAACAAGACCAGGTCTGCCTGCTGGATGGCCTCATTGGCCCGGCGGATACCTTCCCGCTCAACCACATCATGACTGGGTCTTAAACCAGCGGTGTCCAGCAAGTGCACAGGTATACCATCCAGGTTGATGTATTCGCGCAGGACATCACGGGTTGTTCCGGCAATATCCGTCACGATGGCGGCTTCATGACCCGTCAGGTAATTCAGTAAACTGGACTTGCCGGCATTGGGTTTGCCTGCAATCACAACTGACGCCCCTTCCCGTAATAACCGCCCGCTTTCTGCACGCTGCAGGATATGTTCCAGTCGTGTCATTCCTTCCTTCAACGATGCCATGACACGCTCATCGGCCAGGAAATCCACATCCTCATCCGGGAAGTCCAGCGCAGCTTCGATGTATATCCGGATTTGGGTGATAGCTTCTACCAGCGCAAGGATTTCGCGGGAAAACTCACCACTCAAGGATTGCAGTGCGGATTTCGCGGCTTCGTGGGTAGCGCTGTCAATCAGGTCAGCAATCGCTTCAGCCTGGGCCAGGTCAATCTTGTTGTTCAGGAACGCCCTTTCACTGAATTCGCCGGGACGCGCTAAACGCGCACCTGCAGCAACAGTGGCTTGTAATAAACGATCCATCACCACTGGGCCACCATGCCCCTGGAACTCAATCACATCTTCCCCGGTAAAAGAATGGGGACCAGGGAAAAACAACAGCAAACCAAAATCAATCAAACCATCAGGCGCATGATCATGGGTAGCATAAAAACGCCTGAAACAGGCTTCTCGTGGATTGGGTAAAACACCTGCGATCACAGAAGCGATATGCGTGGCGCGGGGCCCAGAAACCCGTACGATACCCACACCCCCGTGACCCGGGGGTGTGGCAATAGCAGTAATGGTGTCAGTGGCGTCCATAATGAATCACCACAGGCGCATCAAATGCCCGCAGCTTTTTCAATACGGCGGGTAATCACCCATTGCTGGGCAATGGACAGCACGTTGTTCACCACCCAATACAACACCAGGCCAGCCGGGAACCACAGGAAGAAAACGGTGAACACCACAGGCATCCACTGCATGATCTTGGCCTGCATGGGATCCGGCGGTGCCGGATTCAGTTTCATTTGCAGGAACATGCTGGCGCCCATTATCAAAGGCAGGATGAAATAAGGATCCATTGCCGAGAGGTCATCGATATACCCGATAAACGGCGCATGACGAAGCTCGACGCTTTCCAGTAACACCCAGTACAAGGCGATAAAAACAGGCATCTGCACCAGGATGGGCAAGCAGCCGCCCAAAGGGTTGATCTTTTCTTTCCGGTACAGCTCCATCATGGCTTGCGACATTTTTTGCCGGTCATCACCAAAACGCTCTTTCATCTCGACAAGCTTCGGCTGGATGCGGCGCATGTTGGCCATGGAACGGTAACTGGCAGCCGACAACGGGAAGAACAACGCTTTAACCAAAACGGTCAAGGCAATAACAGCAAAACCCCAGTTACCTAACAGGCCATGCAGGAAATCCAGCACCCAGAACAATGGTTGTGCTATCCACCACAACCAGCCGTAATCCACACTCAAATCCAGGTTGGCAGCGATTTTTTCCAGCACGTACTGGTCTTTCGGGCCAAGGTACAAGGAGGCCCCCAGTGTGGACTCCTCTCCTGCGGCAACTGTGACCAATGGCGTGGTGAAACGCGCATAATTGAAACCACCACTTTGCAAGGCGCTGTAATCCACCGCCATCCCTTTATCGGCTACCCACGCGCCGAGGAAGTAATGTTGCAGCACGGCAATCCAGCCATCGGTTTTTCGCGTGTTGAACTTTTCTTCCGGTAAATCACTGAAAGCGATTTTTTCGAAACGGGTCTCGTCGGTTGTGCTGGCAACACCTAGGAAAGGCTGTACACCCATGCGACCATCTTCTGCAGATGGATCACGGGAAGAATCCCGTTTCAGCTGGCCATACAAGGCAGCCTGCCAGGGTTGGTCGCCCTGGTTGTTCACCAGGTAATCCACCCGCACAAGATAACTGCCACGAGTCAGGGTAAACCGTTTGGTGATGCGGGCACCGGAATCCTGCGTCAGGAATAAATCAACCAGCAAGGTATCGCTGCCATCGGTGAGTGCAAACGTATTGGCCGAAACCTGGAACAAAGGGCGCTGTTGTGGCGTGTCGGTGCCGCCGGGCCCCACCAAACCGCTTTGGGCGATATAGGTGAGGGCGTTACTTTGGTCGAGCAGCACGAAGGGCTGGTCAGGCGTGTCCAGTCGTGCCAGGAATGCTGGCAAGCTGGCATGCACCACGTCGCCACCACGCAAATCGATCACGAGATCCAGGACATCAGAGCGCACACGAATCGTTTGCGTTGTGTCAGCAGGGACGACAGGGGCAGGCGCAGACACCTGCGGAATGCTTTCATCACCGTTGATTGCAACAGGCATAACAGCCGCTTCTACCGGGGCTGCCGGTACCGTGGCAACCGTGGCAGCGACGGTCTGGTTAGCCAGCACCGCATTGCGTTGGCGCTCGTTCTTGAACTGGTTGAATTCGACCAGCAACATGAAGCCCACGGCAGCAATGGCGGCAAGCAGGACATAGCGGGAAAGGTTGGCAGTATTCATACAACAGGTTTCCGCGAACAAGTGTGATTATCAGGCGAGGGAACAGGATCAACGCCGCCCTCATGAAAAGGGTGGCAACGGGACAATCGCTTCAGGGCGAGCCAGCCACCACGCAAACCCCCGTGCAGCTCCAGCGCTTCAAGCGCATACTCCGAGCAGCTGGGGTGAAAACGGCAATGCTGTCCCAGCCATGGCCGCAGCAAGGCACGGTACGATAACACCAGGAAGCGCAGCACACGTTTCATAAAGGGTGTTTCCCGTTTTTGGCTGGAACAACACGCAATTGGGCATCATGCCAGAGTTGGTCAATTTCTTCGCGCAAGCTGCCGTTATCAGCACGATCAATACCCTTGCGCGTCATCACGGCGTAATCACAAGAGCCCAGTGAGTGCTGCTGCTGCCGAAAGGCTTCGCGAACAATGCGTTTGATGCGGTTGCGGTCCACAGCACGGCGCGCATTTTTCTTGGCAATGATCAGGCCCAGACGGGCTGCCGGCAAGGTGTTGGTGCGAACAAGGATCACGAAACTGGCGGAAGAAAGCCGGAAAGAAACCTGGTCGAAAACCCGTTTGAAATCGTGAGGCGTCAGCAGGCGCGCGGACTTGCGAAACGCCTGCTCACGGTTCATGACCCGTTAGTGGGTGTTGATCGCTCAGACAGCGACCAGCACCTTGCGGCCTTTGGCGCGGCGACGGCTGAGGACCTGGCGACCATTCTTGGTGGCCATGCGTGCGCGGAAACCATGCGTGCGCTTGCGCTTGATAACGCTGGGCTGGAAGGTTCTTTTCATCGTCTTGACTCCATCGCGGTGCCGGTTGGCACAACAGGGCGCTAACCCTTTGAAAAAAGAGGGCGGATTTTAGAGAATCCGGCATCGCAAGGCAAGCGTGTCAGGCGTGGGTGCGTGGCAAGGGACAGGCGTCCGGCAGAGGCCCGCCTAAAAAACCCTTGCCGTAATCACGGGTTACTGTACAGCGCACATGGAATCAACAAGATATCCACAGAATTATCAACAAGTTGTTTTTTGTAGGCTTTTGGCGCCGTCGAAAAAGAAAAACGGTAACCATCTGTTTTTAATAATAAAAAACAGGCTATGCCGGATCGGTTAATCTTGTTTTGCAAACACCTTGAATGTTTTCCAGAAAGTTATACAATGCTTGGCCGCGTTTCCGTGGCCGGCTTTCAGGTTTTACCCCCAGGCTTCCGTAAACGATAACAACAAAGCTCGTTCAAGAGTTCATTTCAGGGATAGGCGGCTTACCTTGACTCATCCGGCTTGGGAAAATTGTCTGGATCGCTTGCAGGCGGAATTGCCGGCAACCCAGTTCAACATCTGGATCCAACCCCTGCGCCCGAGCATGGATGGCCGTCGCCTGCGCTTGCTGGCTCCTAACCGTTATATCCGTGACTGGGTCGCCGAGCGCTACCTCAACCGCATTGCCGAGCTTGTTCGCGAGATCAGCGCGGGCGAGCTGGCCAGCGTGGACCTTGGTGTGGCCGACAGTCCGGCGCCCGTGCCGCCCCCGGCGCCAGCACCCGTCGTTACCCAGAAGCCTGATGAACCGGTCATTCGCCGGCCGGTGGTGACCTCTGCACCAGCAGGCTTGCGCCACACGACCGTACTGGAAGCCCAGTACACGTTTGAAAACTTTGTTGAAGGCAAGTCCAACGCCCTGGCCCTGGCGGCTGCCCGCCAGGTGGTGGAGAACCCGGGTGGCGCGTATAACCCCTTGTATATCTATGGTGGCGTCGGCTTGGGCAAGACCCACTTGATGCACGCGATTGGCAATGCACTGATTGCTGCAAACCCGGATGCCAAAATCCTGTATTTGCGTTCAGAGCAATTCGTGGCCTACATGGTCAAGGCCATTGAGTTGGGTGCCATGCAGGAGTTCCAGAAATATTTCCGTTCGCAGGATGTACTGCTGATTGACGATATCCAGTTCCTGGCGAAAAAAGACCGCTCGCAGGAAGAGTTTTTCCACACGTTCAATGCGCTGTTCGAAGGTGGACAGCAAATGATCTTTACCTGTGATCGCTACCCACGGGAGATATCCGGCCTCGAAGAGCGACTGAAATCACGCTTTGGCTGGGGTTTGCCGGTGGCGGTTGAGCCGCCCGAGCTGGAAACACGCGCAGCCATCCTGATGCGCAAGGCTTCGCAGGCCGGCGTTGAATTACCGCAGGAAAGCGCCTTGTTCATGGCGCAGAAAATCCGCGCCAACGTGCGCGAACTGGAAGGTGCGCTGACCCGCGTGATCGCCAGTGCACGGTTTACTGGCCGCCCCCTGGATGTGGGCCTGGTGCGGGAATCGCTGAAGGATTTGCTCGCTGTGCATGATCGCATGATCAGCATGGACAACATCCAGCGCACCGTTGCGGAGTACTACAAAATCCGCGTGGCCGACCTGAGCTCCAAGCGCCGCAACCGGTCGATTGCACGACCCCGGCAGGTGGCCATGGCGCTGGCGAAAGAACTGACCAACCACAGCTTGCCGGAAATTGGCGACAGTTTCGGCGGCCGTGACCACACCACGGTGTTGCATGCCTGCAAAAAAGTTGAAGAATTGAAAGAAACCACTAGCGATATACGCGAGGATTACAATAACCTGTTGAGGTTGTTGACCACCTGATAACAAAAACGCATCACGGAACGAAAGATGAAATTCCAGATCAGTCGCGAAGCCCTGTTGAAACCCCTGACCCTGGTTGCCGGTGTTGTTGAGCGCCGCCAGACACTACCGATCCTTTCCAACGCCCGCATGGATCTTGATGAGGAAAGCCTGTCCCTGACGGGCACCGATCTGGAGGTGGAGTTGACCGGTCGCGTGTCGCTGGAAACCGCCGCCGATGCCGGACAGTTGACCGCGCCGGCACGCAAACTGCTCGATATCTGCAAAGCCTTGCCGGAAGGCAGCACGCTGACGTTTACCCTTAAAGATGAAAACCGCCTGCAGATCACCAGTGGTCGTAGCCGTTTCTCACTGACCACCTTGCCGGCATCGGATTTCCCGACCGTGGAAGAAAGCCCGGAAGATTTCCAGTTGCAGGTGTCCCAGGGCGAGCTGCGCCAGCTGATCGAGCGCACGGCCTTTGCAATGGCCCAGCAGGATGTCCGCTATTACTTGAACGGCATGCTGTGGGAGGTTAGTAAGGGCCAACTTCGAGCGGTAGCCACAGACGGTCACCGGTTGGCCATGAGCATCTATAAATCGGACAGCATCCAGGCGGATAGCCGCCGCCAATTGATCGTGCCGCGCAAAGGCATCCTTGAGTTACAGCGCCTGTTAGGCAGCGATGAAAGCCCGGTGACACTGGTGTTTGGTAAAAACCACGTCCGGGCCATCACCAGCGAGTTCACCTTTACTTCCAAGCTGGTGGACGGCAAATTCCCCGATTATGAGCGTGTGTTGCCGAAGGGTGGCACCCAGTGCGTGGAGGCGCCCCGCGAGGCCTTGCGACAGGCCCTGGCCCGGGTGGCGATCCTCTCGAATGAAAAATATCGCGGTGTTCGCGTCATGTTGTCTGAAAACCAGATGCAGGTCCTGGCCAATAATCCGGAGCAGGAAGAAGCTGAGGAATCGGTAGCGGTTTCCTATAAAGGCGCTGGCCTGGAGATCGGGTTCAATGTCAGTTACTTGCTCGACGTTACCGGCGTGCTGACCGAAGAACAGATCCGGATCACGTTGTCGGATGCCAACAGCAGCGCCCTGATCGAAGGCGCGGGCAGCGATGGCAAGTCCGTCTATGTGGTCATGCCGATGCGCCTGTAACCCCCGGGGCCGCGATGATGTCTGCTGGCCCGCCCGCCCTTCCCGTCTCTCCATGCACCTGACCCGCTTGCGTATCCACCGCCTTCGTAACCTGGATACCGAGTTGGGCGGGCTAGGCGCGATCAATGTTTTTTATGGCGCCAACGGCAGTGGCAAAACCTCGGTGCTGGAGGCTATCCACCTGCTCGGCCTGGGCCGTTCTTTCCGGAGCCCGTCAGCCCGCTCGGTGATCACCTATGAGCACGAGGGGTTGAGCGTCTTTGCCGAGCAACAATGCGATGGCCAAACCAACAAGCTGGGCGTTTCCCGTGACAAACAGGGCGGCTGGCAGATGCGCCGTAATGGCGAGCCCGTCAAGGCGCTGGCCGAGATGGCCCGCGAGCTACCCGTCTTGCTGGTGAATAGCGATACCTTTGCCCTCTTGGAGGGCGCCCCCCGGGTTCGGCGACAGTTTCTGGACTGGGGTGTGTTCCACGTGGAACAGGCGTTTTATCCCGCCTGGAAGACCGCCATACGCTGTCTTAAACACCGCAATAAATTGCTGCGCCATGATAAAATAGCGCGCGACGAGCTGGCAGCGTGGGATGCCCCGTTGGCAGCCGCTGCGGAGACGATTCGCGCCTGTCGTGAGCGCTATTGGCAAAGCCTGCAAGCGACCCTGGATGATGTGCGTGAAGCGCTGGGCGTGTTGCCTGGGCTATCAGTTCGCCATACGACAGGCTGGGAGGCTGACCGCCCCTTTGCGGAGGTGCTGGCGGCCAACCTGGAGCGGGATCGGGCCCAGCGCCAAACCACCCAGGGCCCACACCGGGCGGACCTGGTGTTCCGGGTTGGCGCCCTGTCGGCGGCCGAAACCCTGTCCAGGGGCCAGAAGAAGGCCGCCATCCTGGCGCTTCGGCTGGCACAGGCGCAGGATTTGGTGGCCCGGGGTGTATGCACCCCGCTGCTGCTGCTGGATGATTTGCCAGCGGAGCTGGACGAACAGGCGCTGGGGCGGGTGCTGGCATGGGTGAGCGAGAGCGGCCTGCAGGCCTTTATCACTGCCGTCAGCCCGCAGGTGCTGGCCGAAGGTTTGGGAAATAACAACAACACCCGCTGGTTCCACGTGGAACATGGCGGGATCCGGGCGGTAGAAGCGCCCCATAGCACGGAGAACGCACGCCATGACCGATGAACCCAAGGCTTATGATGCCTCCAGTATCAAGGTGCTCAAAGGCCTGGACGCTGTCCGCAAGCGGCCCGGTATGTACATTGGCGATACGGATGATGGCACGGGCCTGCACCACATGGTGTTTGAGGTGGTGGATAACTCCATTGACGAGGCCCTGGCGGGGCACTGCTCCCGCATTGATGTGACCATCCACCCGGATGAGTCCATCACGGTAGCGGATAATGGCCGTGGCATCCCGACAGAAATGCATGACGAAGGCGTTTCGGCAGCTGAAGTGATCATGACGGTGCTGCACGCCGGCGGCAAGTTTGACCCGAATTCCTACAAGGTATCGGGCGGTCTGCACGGGGTGGGCGTCTCCGTGGTGAATGCGCTCTCCTCCGAGCTGAAGCTGACCATCCGTCGTGGCGGCAAGGTTTGGGAGCAGCTTTACCAGCATGGTGTGCCGCAGGCACCGCTGGCAGCGGTCGGAGAAACCACAACAACCGGCACCCAGGTGCATTTCAAGCCGTCCCCGGCAACCTTCAACAATATTGAATTCCATTACGATGTGCTGGCGCGCCGCCTGCGCGAGCTGTCGTTCCTGAACTCCGGTGTCCATATCGTTTTGAAAGACGAAAGATCAGGAAAATCAGAGAGTTACCAGTATGAAGGCGGCCTGAAAGCGTTTGTTGAGTACCTCAATACCAACAAGATCCCGGCCAACCAGGTGTTCCATTTTGTCTCCGAGCAAGAGGGCGGCATCACGGTGGAAGTGGCCCTGCAGTGGAATGACAGCTTCCAGGAAAACGTGTTCTGTTACACCAACAACATTCCCCAGCGCGATGGCGGTACCCATTTAGCCGGTTTCCGTGCCGCCCTGACCCGCAGCCTCAACAATTACATTGAAGCCGAAGGCCTGGCCAAGAAGGCCAAGGTGAACCTGAGCGGTGATGATTCCCGCGAAGGCCTGACCGCCGTGGTGTCGGTCAAGGTGCCGGATCCGAAGTTCTCCTCACAAACCAAGGACAAACTGGTTTCCAGCGAGGTCAAGGGCGCGGTGGAGCAAGCCATGTCTGGCGCGTTCGGCGATTTTCTGCTCGAAAACCCGCAAGATGCCCGCAATATCGCGACAAAGATGATCGATGCCGCGCGTGCCCGTGAAGCCGCCCGTAAGGCTCGTGAGATGACCCGTCGCAAAGGTGCGCTCGATATCGCCGGCTTGCCGGGCAAGTTGGCGGACTGCCAGGAAAAAGACCCGGCCCTGTCCGAGCTGTACCTGGTGGAGGGTGACTCTGCCGGTGGCTCGGCCAAGCAAGGCCGTGATCGGCGCACCCAGGCAATCCTGCCACTGAAGGGCAAGATCCTGAACGTTGAGAAAGCGCGTTTCGACAAGATGCTGTCTTCTGCCGAAGTCGGCACCATTGTCACCGCCCTGGGCTGCGGCATTGGTACCGAGGAATTCAACCCGGAAAAGCTGCGCTATCACAGCATCATCATCATGACTGACGCGGACGTTGACGGTTCGCACATCCGCACCTTGTTGCTGACCTTCTTCTTCCGGCAGATGCGTGAGCTGATTGAGCGTGGGCATGTCTATATCGCGCAGCCGCCGCTGTACAAGATCAGCAAGGGCAAGCAGCACCAGTACCTGAAAGACGATGTGGCGCTGGAGGCCTTCCTGACACAAGCCGCGCTGGAAGACAGTGCATTGTTCGTGAGCCCGAATGCGCCCGCCGTAAGTGGCGCCGCACTGGAAGCGCTGGTCAATGATTTCCGTCGTGCGGAAGGCGTGGTCCGCAAGCTGTCACGCCTGTATCCGGAGCAGGTGCTGAAAACCCTGCTGGATATGCCAGCGCTGGATGTGGATGCACTGGCCAATGAAAGCACGGTTACCGCTTGGGTCAAACAGCTGGATGGCCTGATGCAGGACGCCAACACCACCGGTGGCAGCCGCTACGTGGTTTCCATTAATGAAGATACCGAACGGCGCGTGTACCGCCCGGCCATCAGCATGGTGTCGCACGGGATTGAAACCCGCTATGTGCTGACGCGCGAGTTTTTCAGCTCGGAAGATTATCGCGTGCTGCGAGGTGTGGCTGAACAGCTGGCCCAATTGCTCGAGGATGGCGCCTATGTGCAACGGGGTGAGCGCAAACAAGCGGTCACCCGTTTCGAAGACGCGCTGGACTGGTTGATGGCGGAAGCCAAGCGCGGCTGTAATATCCAGCGCTACAAAGGCCTGGGTGAAATGAACCCGGAACAGTTGTGGGAAACCACGATGGATCCGGAGGTTCGCCGCATGTTGCGTGTCACCATCGAAGACGCTGTTGCTGCCGACCAGATGTTCACCTGCTTGATGGGCGATGCGGTCGAACCGCGTCGCGAGTTTATCGAGACGAATGCCCTGGCGGTCGCGAACCTGGATGTGTGAATAACACGCGGGATAAAAAACGGCCTGTAAGGGCCGTTTTTTATTGCTGCGCCCAGCACAAAAGGACCATGGATATGCGCAAAGTGACTGGTAGACAGCGTCGCTTCGTGGGACCCTGAAAAGGTCAGGAAGCCTGGAGCGCCACCATGAATCCCCATTCACTGAATCCGTATATCATCACCAGCGCCGTTGTCTTGCTATTGCTGTTTGCGCTCGAGCTGAAAGCCGGGTTTTACCGCATCCGCCGCATGGGCTGGAATGATCGCATTATCAATATCGCCAGCTTTGCGCACGAGCTGGTGATCGTGCGCCCGTTTGTGGTGTTTGCCACCGCTTGGGTGCTGGGCCAGATGTTTCCTACGCACACCGATTTGCTGGCAAATGTCCCGTTCTGGCCGGCGCTGGCACTGTTCCTGATCAGCGAGGATTTTGTGCAGTACTGGTGGCACCGTAAGGGGCATGAATGGAACTGGTTATGGAAAATCCACAAGGTGCACCATTCAGCTACAGAAATGAGTGTGGGTGTGACGGCCCGCGGTAATATCCTCTGGTTCTTGTTGATGCCGACCAATTACTACGCAGCGGCAGCCGTTTATTTTGGTCTGGGCGAGGTTTATTTGCTGGCCTATGCGATCAAGGCGGTGATCAACTTCCTGTCACACACAGGCCTTCGCTGGGACTTGCACTTGCTGCAGCGCCTGCCGCGGCTGTCACCATTGTGGTGGGTGCTCGAGCGCACCGTTACCACCCCTGATACCCACCATGCCCATCATGGCATCGGTGAGGCGGCGCAGCCGATGGGGAATTACGCGCCGGTGTTCTTCCTGTGGGATGTGATTTTTGGCACGGCGAAAATCCCGCGGGCATGCCAGCAACGTATTGGTGTCGAGCGTGGTGGTGATGCGCCATGGTACGAGCAGCTGTACTGGAATGCCCGCAATTGAAACCGCCACTGCCGCTCCAGTTGCGTGAATCCACACTGGGTGGTTGGGGTTTGGCGGTGGCGGATACCCTCGATCGCCTGGGCGTCAATGGCCGGCGTTTACTCGAGGATGCCGGGGCAAGTCCGGATCTGTGGGGTGACCCGGATTACCGTGTGCCGGTGGCCGTTATGCAGCGGGCGTGGCCGGCCGCCGTTGCGGCGACCGGTGATGATGCGTTCGGCATCCATGTGGCTGAACAATTGCAGGTGCATCATTTCCAGTCACTGGGTCTCGCTCTGGTGTCCAGCGACAGCATTGCCGACATGCTGTCGCGATTATCGCGATACCGGCAGGCGATCAATGCACTGGGAGACGGCGAAATCCGTGTCTCGCCGGTAACGATAACGCTGGAGTTCCGTATACCGGCTGGAGAGGTGGCGCCGACAGCACTGGATGCCTTCATTGGTTTTACCGTCAAGCTGTGCCGATTGCTTGCCGGTGAAACATTCCACCCACTGGAAGTCGCTTTGCAGCGACCATGCCCCAAAAGCCAGGCAGTTTTTGGGAACTGGTTTGCTTGCCCGATCCGTTATGGCGCCAGTAATAATCGGCTGGTGCTGGACCGGCGTGCGGTTGAGCGCCGCAGGCCAGGAGCCAACCCGGCATTGATCGCCACCCTGGAACAACAGGTGTGCGATTATCTGGCGCGCTTCCGTGCGTCATCATTAGCGGAGCGTATTGCTTATGTGTTTGCCAACCGACTGGAAGATGCCCTGCCGGACGAGGCACGTGTGGCTCATATACTAGGCATGAGCCGCCGCAGCTTGCAGGCACATCTGCAACAGGAAGGGTTGGCGTTCCGCGCGTTGCGGCAGACCTATCAAGCACAGGAGGCACGGCGCTTGTTGGCCGCCGGTGTTCCGGTAACCACCGTGGCCTATAGCCTCGGGTTCAGCGATAGCAGTAATTTTGCAAGGGCTTTCCGGCGCTGGCAGGGCTGCAGCCCTTCGCGCTACCGGTCGTTCAGCGATGGAATGGATCCGGCATTCGCGAAATCTCGCTCTCGATCCAGGTCTTGACCTCTTCCGTCAGTTCCTTGCTGTTGCGACCGGTGGTATCAAATGGTGAGCTGATTACCACGGTAATGGTGCCCGCATGCTTTACGAAACCGGGTACCGGCCAGCAGGCGCCAGCGTTATGGGCAACCGCGACAATGGGCACACCGGCCGAGCAGGCAATACCGGCACCGCCGCGCGCATAGTTGCCAACGCCACCATACGGTGTGCGCGTGCCTTCCGGGAACACCAGCACACTCAACCCTTCCTCGATACGCGCCACCCCTTCCTTGTGGATGTGCTTGATGGCTTCGCGCGGATTGCTGCGGTCAATGGCGATCGGTTTTAACAATGCCAGTCCCCAGCCAAAAAACGGGATGCGCAGCAGCTCTTTTTTCAGGATGGTGCTGATGGGCTGGAAATGCGTCTGCAGGAACAGCGTTTCCCAGGTTGACTGGTGTTTGGAGAGCACCACATAAGGTGCCGGCGGGATGTTTTCTGTGCCAATGATGTTGTAACGGATATTGCAGGTGATGCGCAGCCACCAGATCGCAAAATCGTTCCACGCCATGATGACCTTGTAGCGGAACAGGAATGGCGTTGGCCAGAGGATGATCGACAGCGAGCCCGCCATCATGCCGGTGATGATGTACGGCACATAAAACAGCAGGGCGCGAAGGTGTTTCATGGGTTTGACACCAAAAACGCGGTCGCCGCCGCAAGGTCATCAAACACCGGCGTTTGGGCCAGCGCCGGGCCTGCCAGCTTCTTTTCGCTGGCCGCACCTTTGCCAGTGCGCACCAATATGGGCTTGCAACCGCGAGCGATGCCAGCCTCCAGGTCACGCAGGCTGTCACCGATGATCCAGGCACCCTTGACGGGCATGCCAAGCTCGTCGGCAATGGCATCGAGCAGGCCGGGCTTGGGTTTGCGGCAATCGCAATCATCATCGGGCGTGTGCGGGCAGTAGAAGATGCCTGCGATCTCGCCACCGGCTTCATTGACGGCGGCGTTGAGTTTTTCATGCATGGCCTCGAGGTCATCGAGGTCGAACAGGCCGCGGCCGAGGCCGCTCTGGTTGGTGGCCACCACCAGCGTATAGCCTGCCCGCGACAAATCGGCCATTGCTTGCACGCTGCCTGGCAGGAACACGAATTCATCAACCGACTTGATGTAATCGGGTGAGTCCTCGTTGATCACGCCATCGCGGTCGAGAATCAGCAGGCGCATTATTTTTCCGGCACCAGCAGGGAGATGTCGGCAATGCTGGAAAACAGCTGCTGGAACTGTTGCAGCAAGGCCAGCCGGTTGGCGCGCAGGGCCGGGTCTTCTGCCATCACCATGACCTGGTCGAAAAAGTGGTCGACGGGAGCGCGCAGGGTGGCGAGCAGTTTCAATTCGGCCTCGTAATTGGCCACCGCATGACCCGACGGTTTGAGCTGGGTCACGATAGCGGACATGGCCGCATGCAGGGCTTTTTCGGCAGCATCGACCAGGCGGTTTTCAGCGAAGCCTGCGCTGACGGTTTCTTTCGACAGGATATTGGCAACGCGCTTGTTGGCAGCAGCCAGCGCGGAGGCTTCCGGCAGTTGCGTGAATGCGTGTACCGCCCGGATGCGCGCATCAAAATCCATCGGCACCATCGGCCGCACCGCCAGCACCGATAAAATCACTTCGGCCGCGATGCCCTGCTCTTCATACATGGCGCGGTAACGGCCGAACAGGAAGTCGAGCACGGCCTCACGCGTTTTGGCAGGCTCTTTGGCTTTATGGGTTTGCAGGGCCGCGTCGACCAGCTCATCCAGTGACACGTCCAGGCGTTTTTCAATCAACATGCGCAGGATGCCAAGGGCTGCACGGCGCAGGGCAAACGGATCCTTGGAGCCGGTGGGCGGCTGGCCAATCGCAAACAGCCCGACCAGGGTGTCCATCTTGTCGGCCAGAGCAACCGCAAGCCCGGTTTTGCTGGCAGGCAAGTCATCGCCGGCAAAGCGTGGCCGGTACTGTTCGCGCAGGGCCGTGGCGACTTCGGCGGGTTCGCCATCATGGCGCGCATAGTACTCGCCCATGATGCCTTGCAGCTCCGGGAATTCACCGACCATCTGTGTGCACAGGTCCGCTTTTGATAACAGCGCGGCGCGGCGTGCCCACGATTCGTTACCGCCAATTTCATAGGCGATATAGGCAGCGACATGCTCCATGCGCTGGGTTTTCTCGAACACGGTGCCAAGCTCGGCCTGGAACACGATGTTGCGGTTGCGCTCGTTGTGTTCGGCCAAAGCGTTCTTGCGATCGGTGCGGTAGAAAAATTCCGCATCGGTCAGGCGCGGACGCACCACTTTTTCGTTACCCGCGACGATTTGTGTGGGATCGCTGCTGGCGATATTGGCGACAGTGATAAAGCGGTTCAGCAAGGTGCCCTGCGC
>SBFY01000060.1 GCA_006227085.1 Gammaproteobacteria bacterium | reverse complement strand
TGTTCACCTCCGGCACCACCGGCAAGCCCAAGGGTGTGATGTGCGCGCATGGCCAGAACATCCAGGTGTTTGAAACCTGGGACAAGGCCGTGGGCTTGGGCCGTGGCGATAACTACCTGATTATTAACCCGTTTTTCCATACTTTCGGCTACAAGGCGGGTTGGCTGGCCTGCTTCATCGTCGGTGCCAAGGCCTTGCCGGTGGCGAGCTTTGACCTGGATGAAGTGCTGACCATGATCGAGCGTGACCGCGTCAGCGTGTTGCCGGGGCCGCCGACCATCTACCAATCCCTGCTGATGCACCCGAAGCGCGACGAATACGATCTTTCCAGCCTCAAGCTGGCGGTGACCGGAGCTGCCTCGGTGCCGGTGGAGCTGGTGCAGCGGATGCGCTCTGACCTCGGCTTTGGCACGGTGATCACCGCCTATGGCCTGACCGAAAGCTGCGGCATGGTCAGCATCTGCCAGCGCGATGATGATCCGCAGACCATTGCCACCACCTCCGGCCGGGCCATTCCCGGCGTGGAAGTGCGCTGTGTCGACAGTGAGGGCCGCGAAGTGCCGCGTGGCGAGCCGGGCGAGATCTGTGTGCGTGGCTATAACGTGATGCAAGGCTATTTCGATAACCCGCAAGCCACCGCCGAGGCGATTGATAGCGATGGCTGGCTGCACACCGGCGATATCGGCGTGATGGACGAGCGCGGTTACCTGCGCATCACCGATCGCCTCAAGGACATGTTCATCGTCGGCGGTTTTAACTGCTATCCGGCGGAAATCGAGGGGGCACTGTTGACCATGGATGGCGTGGCCCAGGTCGCCGTGATCGGTGTGCCCGATGAGCGCATGGGCGAGGTCGCCAAGGCCTATATCGTGCCGGCGCCGGGTGCCCAGCTGGATGCGGCTGCGGTGATTGCCTGGTCGCGCGCCAATATGGCCAATTACAAGGTGCCGCGTTATGTCCAGTTCCTGGACGCGATGCCCTTGAACGCTTCGGGCAAAGTGCTGAAAACCCGCCTGCGCGAGATGCACAGCGCTGCCTGATCCGGCCTTGGGCCGGAAGGCCCTTTTGGGCTAGAATACCCGCCCCGTTTGTGGGTCCGTCTGCCGGCTGCAGGCCGGTTCCAGACAGGGCTTTCTTGTATTTGAAATTCCAGCCAAGGGGTATGGCATGAACAAGGTAATGTCGCTTGCAGGTGTTGTGGGCCAACTGCGCGATGGGATGACCATCGGTATTGGCGGTTGGGGTCCCCGTCGCAAGCCAATGGCACTGATCCGCGAAATCCTCCGCTCTGACCTGAAAGACCTGACCATCGTCGCCTATGGCGGTGCCGATGTCGGCATGCTGTGCGCGGCCGGCAAGGTGAAGAAGGTCGTGTTTGCCTTCGTCTCACTGGACTTCATCCCACTGGAGCCGTATTTCCGTGTCGCCCGCCAGACCGGCGCGATCGAGACCATGGAAGTCGACGAAGGCATGTTCCTGCTGGGCCTGAAAGCTGCCGCCATGCGCGTGCCGTTCCTGCCGACTCCGGTAGGCCTGGGCACCGATGTGCTGAAAGTGAACCCGTCGATCAAGACCATCCGTTCCCCGTATGCCGATGGCCGCGAACTGGTGGCGATGCCGGCACTGGACCTGGATGTGGCCCTGCTGCATGTCGACCGTGCCGATAGCCGTGGCGTCTGCCAGATCAAGGGCCCGGACCTGTACATGGATGACCTGTTTGCGCGTGCCGCAGACAAGACGTTCGTCACCTGTGATGAGCTGGTCGAGACCAGCGCGTTCCACAGTGAGGAAGAAGCCCGCTATGTGTACTGGGAGCGCAGCGAAACCACCGGCGTGGTGCCGATGGCCGGTGGCGCACACCCGACATCTACCGCCACCTACGGTTTTGATGTGAAGCATTTCGGTGCCTATGCCGCGACCGCGAAGGAAGAAGGCGGCTGGCAATCCTATGTGGACCAGTATGTGACGCCGGGCGAGGACGCGTACCTCGCAGCCGTGGGCGGCCTTGAGGCCGTGCGCAAACTGCCGAAGCCCGTGTTTTAAGTTGGCCAGACTTGATAAGGAATGAACCATGAGTACGCCTGCAACTGAATTTACCCTGGCCGAACTGATGATCTGTGCGGCAGCCAATGTCTGGAAAGACGATGGTGAAGTGCTGGCCACCGGTATTGGTGTGATCCCGCGTCTGGGCGCTTCCCTGTGCATGAGCACGGTGAACCCCGACCTGATGATGACCGATTCCGAAGCCTATATGGTGTCCGAGCCGGTGCCGGTAGGCCCGCGTGGTGATTACCAGCCGAAGTTTGAAACCTGGATGGGTTTCTCACGCATTTTCGATAACGTCTGGGGTGGCAAGCGTCACGCCATGATCGGCCCGACCCAGATTGACCGTTTTGGCCAGGCCAACATTTCCTGTATCGGCGGCACCTATGACAAGCCGAAAGTGCAGATGCTGGGTGTGCGCGGCTTGCCGGGTAACTCCATCAGCCACGCCAATTCGTTTTTCGTACCGGACCACAACGCCAAGGTGTTCGTGGATGGCGAATGCGACATGGTGGGCTCGATCGGTTACAACCCGGAGCGTTTGCCGCACGGTTATTCGCTGGATGATATCGATATCCGTTTCATCATCACCAACCTGTGCGTGATGGATTTCGGTGGCCCGAAGCACCAGGTGCGCCTGGTCAGCGTACACCCGGGTGTGACCGTGGATGAGGTGAAGGCCAATACCGGCTTCCCGCTGCATATTGATGGTGATGTACCAGTGACGGCCGCGCCGACGGTGGAACAGCTGGCCCTGATCGCCAGGCTGGACCCGCACAACCTGCGAGCCAAACAGCTGCGTGACAACCCGCCCGGCATCCGCAAGTAAGGATCATCATGTCCGTATTGACCGATTCACGCCTGTGCGCACTGCTGGGCTGTAAATACCCGATCATCCAGACCGCGATGGGGTGGGTGGCTGATCCCAAACTGGTGGCCGGTACCTGCAATGCCGGTGGTTTCGGATTCTTGGCCGGTGCGACCATCCCGCCCGAGCAGATGGAAGCCAATATCCTCAAGACCAAGGAACTCACGTCCGCTAATTTTGGCGTGAACTTCCACATGTACCAGCCGAACGCGGCCGAGATCGTCGATATGGTGATCCGCCACGGCGTGAAAGCGGTGAGTTATTCGCGTTCACCCGGCAAGGACATGGTGAAAAAGCTGAAGGATGCCGGCGTGGTGTGCATGCCGACCGTGGGTTTGCCGAAGCACGCGAAAAAAGCCGTTGAAATGGGCGCCGATGCGGTCACCGTGCAAGGTGGCGAAGGCGGCGGCCATACCGGAGCCGTGCCGACCACGCTGCTGTTGCCGCAAGTGGTGGATGCGGTGGGTGCGCAGGTGCCGGTGGCAGGTGCTGGTGGTTTCAAGGACGGCCGTGGCCTGGTTGCGGCGATGGCTTTCGGTGCCGATGGCATCGCGATGGGCACGCGCTTCTTGCTGACGCAGGAAAGCCCGGTGCCGTTGCAGACCAAGCAGCGTTACATTGATTGCAAGAACCCGGCAGACATCATCGTGTCGCGCGCGATTGACGGCCTGCCGCAGCGCATGGTGATGAACGAATTCCTCAGTGAGCTGGAAAAATCCGGCAACCTGCACCGCCTGTGGTTGGCAGCGATCAATGGTTTGAAATACATGAAGCTGTCCGGCGCTTCGCCGGTCGGTTTGTTGAAATCCGCGCATGCGATGGTCAAGCACGATGGGCTGACCTGGTCGCAGGCGATCATGTCCGCGAATGCGCCGATGATCATCCAGAAAGCGATGGTCGATGGGCAGCCGGCCGAAGGTATTTTGCCAAGCGGGCAGGTGGCAGGTGTGATCGATAGCTTGCCCACTTGTGCGGAACTGATTGCAGCGATCGTGCAGGAAGCGGAATCCCGCCTGTCCGCACTGTCGCGCGACTGAACACGACATCACGTTACGGGGAGAACACCATGAGCCAGCCTTTTGAAGTATCAATTAAAGAGGGGATTGCCGAGATGGTGTTCAACCATCCTCCCGTCAATGCCTTTACCAGCGATGGCTGGTTGTCGATTGCGCGTGAAATCGAATCCCTGGGTGATAACGACGCGGTGCGCGTCATCATCATCCGTGCCGAAGGTCGTGGTTTCTGTGCTGGTGTCGATATCAAGGAATTGTCGGCCGATGGTTCATTGATCACCAAGGTGAACAAAGGCAATTACGACACCTTCCGTGCGATTCACCTGAACCCGAAGCCGGTGATCGTGGCCGTGCACGGGTTTGTGCTGGGTGGCGGTATCGGAATCAGCGGTGCGGCTGACATCATCGTGGCCTCGGAATGCGCGCGTTTCGGTGTGCCGGAAGTGGATCGTGGTGCCATGGGTGGCGGTGCGCATTTGCAGCGCATGTTCCCGGTGCAGAAAGTCCGTTACATGTATTTCACCGGCGACATGATCGATGCGCAGGAAGCGTATCGCCTGGGTGCTATCGAGCGCGTCGTGCCGAAAGAACAACTGCGCGACACAGCATTTGAAATCGCCACCAAGATTGCGGCCAAGAGCCCGAAAATGATTCGCCTGGCGAAAGAAGCGCTGACGGGCATCGAAGACGGTTCGCTGGAAGACAAATACCGTTGGGAGCAGGGTTTTACGTTGGAAGCCTACACCTCACCGGATTCACAGGAAGCGCGTGATGCCTTTGTGCAGAAACGCGATGCCAGTTTCGACAAGAAATAATTAGCCAAAACCAGCAAGGATACATTCATGGAACTTGCCTATACCGAAGAACAACAAGCGTTTCGTCTCCAGATTCGCAATTGGTTGAAAAACCATGTGCCGAAGAAGCCGCTGAAGTCGTTCGATACCGAAGCCGGTTTTGCCCAGCACCGTAAATGGGAAGCGACCTTGAACAAAGGCCGCTGGGGCATGGTGACCTGGCCGGAAGAACTCGGTGGTCGTGGCTGTGACCTGATCGAATGGCTGATTTTTGAAGAAGAGTATTACCGGGCTGGCTCGCCGGCGCGTGTGAACCAGAACGGCATTTTCCTGCTGGGCCCGACCCTGATGGAGTACGGCACCGAGGAGCAGAAGAAGCGCATCCTGCCGAAAATGGCGACCGGTGAAGAAGTGTGGGCGCAAGCCTGGTCGGAGCCGAATGCCGGTTCGGACATGGCAGCGATCCGTGCGCGTGCTGATCGTGATGGTGATCATTACGTGATTAACGGCCAGAAAACCTGGTCGACACGCGCTGTGTATGCCGACTGGTCATTCGGTATGTTCCGTACCGACCCCAACTCCGAGCGTCACCACGGCCTGACATTCATCCTGGTGCCACTCAATGCCGAAGGCATCACGGTGCGCCCGATCCCGCAGCTGGATGGCCTGCCGGGTTTTGCCGAGATTTTCTTCGACAATGTGCGTGTGCCGGTCGAAAACCGCCTGGGCGATGAAGGCGCTGGCTGGAAAGTGGCAATGGCCACCGCCGGTTTCGAGCGCGGCTTGATGCTGCGTTCACCGGCACGTTTCCAGGAAACCGCGCGTCGCCTGGTCGAGCTGTATCGCGAAAACCAGGAATCCGCCGATCGTGACCCGATGGTGCGCGAAGCGGTATTGCGTGCCTGGATGGATGCCGAAGCCTATACCCTCACGACCTACCAAACCGCCTGCCGCTTGAGCAAGGGCGGCAAGATTGGTGCGGAATCATCGACCAACAAGATTTTCTGGTCTGAGCTGGACCAGAAGATGCACGCAACGGCCATGAGTATCCTCGGTGCGCGTGCTGAATTGTTGCCGCATGCGCCGGCTGCACAGGGTGTGGGGCATTGGCTGGACGGTTTCCTGTTCAGCCAGTCCGGAACCATTTATGCCGGCACCAACGAAATCCAGCGCAACATCATTGCCGAGCGCATGCTTGGCATGCCGCGTTAATAAGGAGCACACCATGGACTTTACCTTTACTGAAGACCAGTTGCTGTTCCAGGAAAGCGTGCGCGACTTCCTGGTCAATGAAGTGACCACGGAAAGTATCCGTGCCCTGTGGGAAACCAAAACCGGTCGCTCGGATGAACTGTGGCAGCAACTCGTGGAAATGGGCCTGGTGGGCATGACGGTGCCGGAAGCGCAGGGGGGCCTTGGCATGAACGCGGTGGATTTTGTACTGCTGGCGCAGGAATGCGGTTATGTGGCCTTGCCGGAAAACCTGGTGGAAACCGTGCTGGTCGTTGCGCCATTGTTAGCAGCCTTGCCGGAAAGTGATGTGCGCAATGAATGGCTGCAGAAGATGGCTGCTGGCGAAGCGCGCATTGCAGTAGGTCATAGTCGCAATCCATTGGTCAGCGATGCCCATACCGCCGATGCCTGGTTGCTGCAGCATAATGATGAAGTGCATCTGGTCAAGGCGCGTAAAAAGAATATGCGCCGGAATGAAAGCGTGGATCCTTCCCGTCGTTTGCACAGCATTGAGTGGGCGCCGAAGCCTGCCACTTGCCTGGCCAAAGGTCCCGCAGGCAAAGCGCTGTGGATGCAAGCCCTGAATTACGGGGCCTTGGGTGTGGCGGCACAGTCCTTGGGCTTGGCGCAGCGCATGATTGATCTGTCGGTGAAATACACCAGCGAACGCCAGCAGTTTGGCAAGCCGATCGGTTCGTTCCAGGCCGTCAAGCACCACATGGCTAATGTGGCTGTGCAACTGGAGTATGCCAAGGCGCCGGTGTATCGCGCCGCCTGGTCATTGGCGAACAATCATCGCCATGCTGGTGTGCATGTGTCGCATGCAAAAATTGCTGCGACTGAAGCGGCCTTGCTGGCTGCACGCAATGGCATCCAGGTGCATGGTGCGATGGGGTATACCTGGGAAGTCGACATGCATATTTTTGCCAAGCGAGCCTGGGCATTGGATGGCGCCTGGGGTGACCGTGCCTTCCATAAAACCCGTGTGGCGAAATTTGTCCTGAAAGATAACGCCCTGATCGGCGCCAGCAATACCTTTGTGGCCTGAACGAGGAGTCAAGATGCCTGAAGCCTATATTGTTGATGCCCTGCGTAGCCCGACCGGTCGCCGCAAGGGTGGTTTGAGCCAGGTGCACGGTGCGGATCTCGGTGCGCATGTGATCAAGGCGATTGTTGATCGTGCCGGTATCCCTGATAACGAATACGACGACGTGATTTTTGGCTGTGTCGATACCATTGGCCCCTTGGCCGGTGATATTGCACGCACCTGCTGGTTGGCCGCAGGCCTGTCGCAGGAAGTGCCGGGCACCACGGTGGATCGCCAGTGTGGCTCTTCACAACAAGCCGTGCACTTCGCCGCGCAAGCCGTGATGAGCGGCACCATGGATGTGGTGCTGGCCGGTGGTGTGCAAACGATGACGCAGATCCCGATTTCCTCGGCGATGACGGCCGCTGAACCCTTGGGTTTCACCGATCCGTTTTCCGGTTCCACCGGCTGGGTCAAGCGTTATGGTGCCGAGCCGCCCACCCAGTTCAAATCCGCGCAGATGATTGCTGACAAGTGGGGCTTGAGTCGTCGCGACCTGGAAGTGTATTCACTGGAGTCACACACGCGTGCCTTGAAGGCGATTGCGGAAGGTCGTTTCCAGCGTGAGATCGTGCCATTGAACGGCGTGGCTAATGATGAAACACCGCGCCAGAGCTCGCTGGAAAAAATGGCGGAACTCGATTTCCTGTTTGGTTGTGACAAGGTGACTGCCGCTGTGTCCAGCCAGACCTGCGATGCGTCCAGCGCGGTGCTGGTGGTCAGTGAAGCCGCATTGAAGCGTTACAACCTGACCCCGCGTGCCCGTATCCATCACATGAGTGTGCGTGCGGATGATCCCATCTGGATGTTGACCGCACCGATCCCGGCCACGCAGTACGCGTTGAAAAAAGCCGGTATGACGCTCAAGGATATCGATCTGGTGGAAATCAACGAAGCCTTCGCTTCCGTGGTCATGGCGTGGTTGAAAGAAACCGGTTATCCGCATGAGAAAACCAATGTGAACGGCGGCGCGATTGCCCTTGGGCATCCGCTGGGTGCAACGGGCACCAAGCTGATGACGACCTTGTTGCATGAGCTGGAGCGCACCGGTGGCCGTTATGGTTTGCAGACCATGTGTGAAGGTGGTGGCCAGGCTAACGTCACCATTATCGAGCGCCTGTAAACCTTTTGGCTTTTTGTATCGTAGGAGGAATAACCATGTCAGGAATTTGCCAGGATCGTGTGGTCATTATTACCGGTGCCGGTGGTGGCCTGGGTGCAGCCCATGCCCGCGTGTTTGCGGCCGAAGGAGCGTGCGTGATCGTCAATGACATCAACAAGGACGCCGCCCAGAAAGTGGTCGATGAGATTACGGCTGCCGGTGGTCGTGCCGTGGTGAACACCTCAGACATCACCAATTACGCGGATAGTGAAAATGCCGTGAAGCAAGCCATCGACACCTATGGTGACCTGCATGTGGTGGTGAACAATGCCGGCATCAACCGCGATCGCATGTTTGCTTCCATGACCGAAGCCGAATGGGACGCCATCATGGCCGTGCACCTGAAAGGTCATTTCTGCATCAGCTCGCATGCCGTGCATTACTGGCGTGACCAGAGCAAGGCCGGCAAGAAAGTCGATGCACGCATCATTAACACCACTTCCGGTGCGGGCTTGCAGGGTTCCATTGGCCAGTCCAACTATGCGGCGGCCAAAGCGGGTATTGCGGCATTGACCCTGAACCAGGCCGCTGAATTGGGGCGTTATGGTGTGACCGCCAATGCGATTGCACCGGCCGCGCGTACTGGCATGACCACCGCGGTGGAATCAATGGCCGAGCGCATGAAGAAGCCGGACGATGGCAGTTTCGATTACTGGGCGCCGGAAAATGTGTCCTCACTGGTGGTGTGGCTGGGCTCAGCCCAATCCGCGCATGTGACGGGTCGGGTGTTTGAATCTGAAGGCGGCAAGATCTCGATCGCCGATGGCTGGCGTACGACCCAGGGCGTGGACAAGGGTGCGCGTTGGCAGCCGGCGGAAGTGGGCGATGCCGTCAAGCAATTGATGGCCAAAGAAGTGCCCGCGCAGAAAGTCTACGGCACCTGATCACCGTTAATCACCGGCACATACGACGGAGTGCACGATGGAGTTTGTGTTTACTGACGAGCAGCAGATGATCCGCGATACCGCGGAAGCCTTCCTGCAGGATGTCTCGACCTCGGAAGCGGTGCGTGCCGCGATGGCAACCGATGCCGGATTTGATCCGGCGCTGTGGGAGCGCATTTGCACCGAGCTGTGCTTCCAGGCCATCACCATTCCGGAAGAGTTTGGTGGCATGGGCTTGGGGTATGTGGAGCTGGCGGCGGTGCTGGAGCAGATGGGGCGTTTCCTGTTGTGCTCACCGTTTTTCAGCACTGTGGCCCTGGGTGCGAATGCACTGATGGTGGCTGGTAATGATGCCCAGAAAGCGCAATACCTGACGCAAATTGCTGAAGGCTCATTGACGGCCACATTGGCGTATACCGGCGCATCAGCAGCGAAAGCCGGTGGCCAGTGGGGCCCGGAGGTGGTGGATGCCACCTATACGAAAGCAGCCGATGGTTATGTGCTCGATGGTGCATGGCGTTATGTGGTGGATGGCCACACCGCCGGTTTGCTGCTGATGGCGGCACGCCAGCCAGGTACCTGCGGTCAAGAGGGCATTGCCTTGTTTGCCGTGCCCGCGGACACCAACGGTTTGTCGCGTGAGTGGACGCCCACCATGGACCAGACCCGTCATCTTGCTGCGATCACCGCCAAACAGGTCACACTGCCAGCCGATGCGCTGATGTGCGAAAACGCTGGCAAGCAGCTGTCACGCATCATTGATCTGGCCAAGGTCGCAGTCGCTGCTGAACAGATGGGCGGTTCCCAGGAAATCCTCGATCGCACCGTGGCCTACATGCAGGAGCGCGTGCAGTTTGGTCGTGCGATTGCCAGCTTCCAGGCCTTGAAGCACAAGACCGCTGACATGATGCTCAAGTGCGAAGTGTCCCGTTCGGCCGTCTATTACGCCGCCTGTGTGGCACAAGAGTTTCTGTCGGCGGATGGTGATGCGGCATTGGCGGCTGAATTGCCGGAAGCCGCTGCCATGGCCAAGGGGTACTGTTCCGATACCTATTTCTTCAATGCGGGCAGTGCCATCCAGTTGTATGGCGGTGTCGGGTTTACCTGGGAATACGATGTGCATTTGTATTTCAAGCGCGCGAAATCCTCGGAGTTGTTCCTGGGTAATGGTGCGCAGCAACGGGAACAGGTTGCGCAGATGCTGCTGGATGGGGGTGAGTAAGCATGAAACTGACATTCAGCAAGGAAGACGAACAGTTCCGTGAAGAAATCGCTGCTTGGCTGAAAGCCAATCTGGTGGGCGAATTCGAACAACTCAAGTTCCGTGGTGGTCCCGGCGATGAGCACATGTTCCCGGAAGAGCGCAAGCAGTGGGAGCAGAAGCTGGCCGAAGGTGGCTGGACCTGTGTGGGTTGGCCAAAAGAATACGGTGGACGTGGTGCGTCGATCGAGCAACAAGTGATTTTCTTTGAGGAGTACGCACGTGCCGGTGCGCCGGGTCGCGTGGGCCATATTGGTGAAGGCTTGGCGGGGCCAACCCTGATCGCATTCGGTACCGAGGCGCAGAAACAGAAATACCTGCCAGGTATCGTCAGTGGCAAGGAGCTCTGGTGCCAAGGCTATTCCGAGCCGTCAGCCGGTTCTGACCTGGCCAATGTGAAAACCAAGGCGCGCCTGGATGAAAAAACCGGCAAGTGGTCAATCAATGGCCAGAAAGTCTGGACCTCGCTCGCACACGAATCCGACTGGTGTTTTGTGGTGGCGCGTACGGATCCGGATTCTGTGGCCCATAAAGGCCTTGGCTTTTTCCTGGTGTCGATGCACCAGCCGGGTGTCACGGTGCGCCCGATTGAGCAATTGACCGGCACGTCCGAATTCAACGAAGTGTTCTTTGATGATGCGGTGGCTGAAGACATCGTCGGTGAGCCGGGTGATGGCTGGAAAGTGGCGATGGGCCTGCTCGGGTTTGAGCGTGGTGTGTCGACACTGGGCCAGCAGATGTTGTTCCAGAATGAACTCGACGAGATCGTTCGTATTGCCAAGGCCAATGGTGCGGCCAAAGACCCGGTCTTGCGCCAGCGGATAGCCGAAGCGCATACCGGCCTGCGCCTGATGCGTTATAACGCCATGCGTATGTTGTCGGATACTTCCGGCGGCGCCTTGCAGAAAGCAGCCCTGGTTTACAAACTGCACTGGGCGAGCTGGCACCGTAATCTCGGCGCCTTGGCGATGGATGTGCTGGGGCCGGAAGCCGAGATGCTGGAAAGTGCGCCTTATAACCTGACGCGCTTGCAGTCGATGTACCTGTTCACCCGTTCTGACACGATTTATGGTGGTACTAACCAGATCCAGCGCAACATCATTGCCGAGCGCGGGCTGGGTATGCCGAAAGAGCCCAAAGGGCGTTAATCACTTCGTTATCGATTGGAAGCATCATGGATATCAAGAATCCCGAATACGTTCCCGGTCATGGTTTGTTGAAAGGCAAATCGGTACTGATCACTGCAGCGGCTGGTGTTGGCATCGGTTTTGCGGCGGCCAAAAAAGCCGTGGAAGAAGGCTGCCGCGCGATTGTGATCAGCGATATCCATGAAGGTCGCCTGTCAGCATCCGTAGACAAATTGAAAGAAGAGACGGGTCTCAAGGATGTGTGGGGTAAAACCTGCAATGTGGCCAGCGAAGAAGACGTGCAAGCCCTGGTGGATTTCGCTGAGGAAAAACTCGGTGGTGTGGATGTGCTGATCAACAATGCTGGCTTGGGAACATCCAAGCTGCTGATCGACATGGAGGATGCCGAGTGGCACAAGGTGATTGATGTCACCCTGAACGGCACCATGCGCATGACCCGCTACATGATGAAAGTGATGAAGCCGCGCGGTCGTGGCGTGATCGTGAACAATGCCTCGGTATTAGGCTGGCGTGCCCAGAAAGAGCAGGCGCACTATGCCGCAGCGAAAGCCGGCGTAATGGCATTGACCCGTTGCGCAGCATTGGAAGCGGCGGATTTTGGTGTGCGCATCAATGCGGTGGCACCGTCACTGGCGGTGCACCCGATGCTGAAAAAATCGGCACCGGAAGAACTGCTGAAAGAACTTGAAGGCCGTGAGGCCTATGGTCGTGGTGCGGAAGTGTGGGAAGTCGCCAATGTGATGATGTTCCTTGCCAGTGATTATTCCAGCTACATGACCGGTGAAATCCTTGCGGTCAGCGCCCAGCGTGCCTGACCGGATCGTCCCGAATTTACCCAGGAGAAAACCATGAAAGACGCAGTCATCGTATCCACCGCCCGTACCCCGATTGGCAAGGCTTTCCGCGGCGCCTTCAATGACACCGAAGCCCCGGCCATGGGTGGCCATGTGGTCAAGCATGCGGTGGCGCGTGCCGGCATCGATCCGGCATTGGTGGATGATGTGCTGATGGGTGCGGCTGCCCAGCAGGGCACGCAGGCGTATAACCTGGGTCGCTTGTGCGGCATCGTCGGTGGCTTGCCGAACACGGTGTCAGGCATGACGATGGATCGCCAGTGTTCTTCTGGCCTGATGACGATTGCGACGGCTGCGAAATCCATCATGTGTGGTGAATACGATGTGGCTGTTGCAGGTGGCCTGGAATCCATCTCGCTGGTGCAGAACAAGCACAAGAACACCTACCGGTTCATTTCCAAGGCGGTGGTTGAACACGCGCCGAAAGCCTATATCCAGATGATTGAAACCGCGGAAGTGGTTTCCGAGCGCTACAACATTTCCCGTGATGCGCAGGACGAATACTCCTTCCAGAGCCAGATGCGTACAGCCGCGGCCCAGAAGGCGGGCAAGTTCGATGATGAAATCGTACCGATGACCACCGTGAAGGCGGTGTTCAATAAAGAGACCAAGGAAACGACCTATGAGGAAGTGACCCTGGCGAAGGACGAAGGCAACCGTGCTGACACCACGCTGGAAGGCTTGAAAGGGCTGGAGCCGGTCTTCAAGGATGGCCAGTTCGTGAAGGAAGGTCGTTTCATTACTGCCGGCAATGCCTCCCAGTTGTCCGATGGCGCTTCTGCCTGCGTGGTGATGGAAGGCAGCATGGCAGCCAAGCTGGGCCTGAGCCCGCTGGGGATTTATCGCGGCCTGGCGGTGGCCGGCTGTGACCCGGATGAAATGGGTATCGGCCCGGTGTTCGCCATCCCGAAATTACTGAAGCGCCATGGCCTGAAAATCGATGATATCGGGCTGTGGGAGTTGAATGAGGCCTTCGCCTGCCAGGTGATCTACTGCCGCGACAAGCTCGGCATCCCTGATGATCGCCTGAACGTGAATGGCGGGGCGATCAGCATTGGTCACCCGTTCGGCATGAGTGGCGCACGCATGGTGGGGCATGCCTTGATCGAGGGCAAACGCCGTGGCGTCAAGTATGTGGTCGTGACCATGTGCATTGGCGGTGGCATGGGTGCAGCAGGGCTGTTTGAAGTGGCCTGAGCAGGACCTGCAAAAAGTACAATTTTTCGCGTTTGTAACATTACAAACGCTTTGGGCTGCGGTACCATCTGCAGTCTTGGTAAACCCGGTCGGGGGAACTTGGCCGGGTTTTTTAAACCCCTGATTTTTATACTGATAATGACAGGAGCCTGAACGGCCATGGCAAGTCCAGCAGAATTGAATCCCGATTACCGCAACCATCCCGACAATCGTGCGGGGCTTGACCATATCCCGGGCAACTGGGGCCTGCCGGTGATTGGTGAAACCTTCCCGATGATCAAGGATGTCTGGAAGATGGTGGATGAGCATTACAAGCAATTTGGCCCGATTTCCAAGCTGAGCGCCGGTTTCCAGAAAGGCCTGCTGGTGGTGGGTCCCGACAACTACCAGAAAATCTACCTGGACCGTGAGCAGGTTTTTTCGACCGAAATGGGTTACGACCGCAGCATCGGCCAGTTCTACAAGGGCGGCCTGCTGATGCGCGATGGCGATGACCACCGTTTCCAGCGCCGGATGTTCCAGACCGCTTTCAAGAATGAGCCGATGCGGGGTTATGTCGGCATGATGAACCCGATCCTGCGCCAGCACATGGATGCCTGGCAGGGCAAGCCGGATTTCCTGTTCTTCGATGCAATCAAGAAAGCCCTGCTGGAAGTGGGCGCCAAGGTATTCATCGGTATTGATGATTTGGGCGAAGAAGCCGATCGTATGAACCGCGCCTTCCTCGATATTTCCGAAGAAGGCCTGATGGGCCTGTTCAAGTGGGACTTGCCTGGCTTGAAGTTCCACAAGGGCATGAACGGCAAGCGTTACATGGAGAAGTACTTCGGTGACCTGATTCCCGTGCGTCGCCAGGGTGATGGCACCGATATGCTGAGCTTTATGTGCAAGGAGAAGATGGAAGATGGCTCATTCTTCCCGGATTCGGATTTGATCCCGCACACTTCCTTCCTGCTGTTTGCTGCCCATGACACCACAACTTCTGCCCTTTGCCACATGATTTTCTACACCGCCAAGCATCCGGAATGGCAAGACAAATTGCGCGCGGAAGCACAGGCCCTGGGCAAGGCGACCCTGGATTACGACGACCTCGATAACTTGCCGCTGATGGAACTGGTCTTCAAGGAAGCCCTGCGCCTGCGCCCGTCGGTATCGATGATGACGCGCCGTACCATTGCTGAAACCGAGCTGTTTGGCCGCAATGGTGAACCGGTGAAGATTCCGGCAGACACCATGCTTTTCATCCCGCCGGTGTATAACCACACCATGCCGGAGTACTGGGATAACCCGATGCAATTTGACCCGATGCGTTTTGCGCCCCCGCGTGAGGAGCACAAGCGCCATTCCTTCAGCTATGTGCCATTTGGTGGTGGTGCGCACAAGTGCATTGGTATGCACTTTGCCAATATGCTGGCGAAATGCTTCATGCACCAGTTCCTGCTGAACTACAAATATTCGGTGGCACCGGATTATAATCCCCACATGGAAGCGTTCCCGCTGCCGAAGCCGGGCGACAACCTCCCGCTCAAGATCGAGCGATTGCAGTAAGGGTGTTGCTATCGGGTGATCAAAAAACGGGGGCTTATTGCCCCTGTTTTT
>SBFY01000096.1 GCA_006227085.1 Gammaproteobacteria bacterium | reverse complement strand
TCATCCACCACGTTAGCGAGGTGGTACGTCGGCATACCATCGGCCTTCACCAGTACCTGCATATCCACCTGTGACCATTCGATCTCGATCGGCCCCCGCAGCAGGTCGTTCACCACGCAGATACCATCATCGGGCACTTTCATGCGAATGACGGAGTCTTCACCAGCAGCCAGCCGCTCCTGCACTTCAGCCTGGGTCAATGCCAGGCAATGGCCGTCATACCCCAAGGGCTGTTGCTGGGCCATTTGCTCCCTGCGCAGGTTTTCCAGCCGGTCCGCCGTGCAGAAACAACGAAAGGCATGACCGCTGGCCAGCAGGGTTTCAGCATGTTCCTGGTAAATCGCGCGACGCTCGCTTTGCCGGTACGGCCCGTGCGGCCCTTTGACGTCTGGCCCCTCATCCCAATCAAGACCCAACCAGCGCAAGGATTCGAGGATGGCCTGCTCCGACTCCGGCGTCGAACGCGCCTGGTCGGTATCTTCAATACGTAACAGGAACTGCCCGCCATGGACACGGGCAAAGCAATAATTGAACAAGGCAATGTAGGCAGTGCCCACATGAGGGTCACCGGTCGGCGACGGGGCAATACGGGTGCGGACAGTCATGAGTGAACCTGGCTAACCCCCCTTGTCCAGCCGATACCCTGCACCCAAGGGGGAAATGCCGGGTGACCGCATTATACTTCGAGTGCTTTCTGGATCTGGTCTGCGTAGCGCTGCAGTTCATTCATGTTGCTGTACAAGGTATTCACTGACGCCCCGCCACCCTGGGCTTCGGCAAAAATCAGCTTCAGGGCAGCCTCAACCGCCAGCTGGCGTTTCTGGCCTTCACCATAAGCCTTGTCTTGCGCGTTATACAGCTCAAAGCATGAGCTCACCTGATCTGGCATGATCTTCTCCTTATGTATGTAGTTACCTGTGCCAGGTATCCCCTCCAACCAGGGGGCCTATTCTGTGATATTTATCACATAACGCCAAGCCCCGGCACAACCCAAAATGTCACTTCATCGACAAATGGACGATTTTCCAGAGCAAACGGGGCATCCAGCGCCGCATCAGCATCAGGGTCTTGGCCTCGCCACCCGGCACCAGGATCTCGGTACCCTTCTGCAAGCCCTTTTCGACTTCATCAATGATGAACTCGGGACTGGCCAACCGGTTCTTGTCTTTCGCCATCTGGATATTCTTGGGATTCGACCCTTCCTTGGCCTGGTTCAACAGGGGCGTATTCACCATCGGCGGGCAGACCAACATCACATGCACACCACTGCCACGGGTTTCCTCAATCAGGATTTCGGTATAGGCATTCGTTGCCGCCTTTGACGCACAATAGGCTGCCAGGTGTGGCGCCAGCACCGAACCGGCAATGGATCCAAAGATCACGATTTGGCCGCGCCCTGCCTTGATCATCGCTGGCATGATTTCAGACACCATGTTCACCGTGCCACCATAATTGATCATCATGGCCTTATTGGTCTGCCCTTCCGGGGCATCCAACGCTGGCGTGGTCGGCATGATGGCTGCGCAATTCACCAGCAAATCAATTTCACCCAGGCTATCGCGCACCGCAGACAAGGCATGCTTGACTGCAGACAGGTCAGACACATCGCAGCGGAATGCTTCGATACCCGCTTGCGCAGAAACGGTTGCCTGCATGCCGGCTTCATTCATATCCAGCACAGCAACCTTGGCACCCGCGGCGGCCAGCCGTTTTGCCAGCAACTGGCCCATGCCACTACCGCCACCTGTGACGACGGCTTTTTTACCTTGGTATTTCATTATGTTCTCCAGTCTGGTTTAAATCACACCCGGGATGATCGCCTTGCGTTGGGGCGGGTAATCGGGAAAGGTTTTACGATACCAACGGTGATGCGCCAATGCACGCGGAAACAGGTTTGCAAACGAAAACACCGCAAATGACAAACCAGCCGGCGTACAACTGAGCAAGGCCCATCCTGTCCATTCAATGATTTCGCCAAAATAATTCGGCACCGAAATCCAGCGATACAAACCACCATGCGGGATCTTGTAACCCGTTTCACCCGGCTGCCTGAGGTTGCGCAATACCGTATCCGCATGGATATTGATGGAAACGCCAACCACCATCAACACAGCACCCGTTATAAACCACGGTGTCAGCAACCAGGACGTATCCAGCAAATGCGGCGCCAATGTGCTCACGGCATAACCATTCAGGAAGCCGTTGATACTGTTAAATACAAAGCCGAATGCAACCGCGCCCATCGGCATCCGCTTGCCACGATCCCGCATGCGCAACGGGAAAATGATCGACCGGTAAATGTAGTGTGCCTGCCAGATGCCCCATAACAGCAACGGCACTGTCGCCAGTCGATGTTCACCCAATAACCAATACGTCAGGGCGAAAGCCAGCAAGCAGGGGAATTCCATGACCAGCCAACCCGGCAAGGAGGGCAGCGTCCATTCATTGCCGGCTTTCTTGAACCGCCCATACGGCGTGACATAAAAGAAAGAACCTGCAAAACCCGCAACCGACATGGCAAAAATAAACCATAGCAGGCAGTCATAAACCTGGTTTGCCATGCTATGCCGGAACCCCTGGAACCCATGCAAAGACGGTATCCTGCCGCCTATGCCCGGAACAGGCAAGGGTTGACCAGCGGTTTACCAAAAATTAACCGCCCCCTGACCCTCTGCCATTACAATACAGGGCACTGACAAAGACCGCTGAGCTTCCCCGATGAACAACCTTGCAACCCTGCCCCGCCTGCCCAATGGCGATATCCGCTACCCTCGTGGCTGGTTCGTTATCGGCGTTTCCGGGGACTTCCGCCCTGGCGAACCCGTCCGGATGAAATACTTTGAAAAGGAACTCGTTGGCTATCGGGGCCTGGATGACGAGACCGTCCATGTCATGGATGCTTACTGCCCGCACCTGGGCGCCCATCTCGGGGTCGGCGGCATTATCGAAGGCAACAACATCCGCTGCCCATTCCACCACTGGCAGTTCAACACCGAAGGCCAATGCATTGACATCCCTTATGCCAACCGCATTCCTGCCAAGGCCTGCCTTCCTACCTGGCATACCCATGAAAGCCATGGCTGGGTATTCCTCTGGCATGACCCTCAGGGCAATCCACCCCTGTATGAGATCCCTGTACTGGAAGAAGTGGGCGATCCCGGATGGTCAAAATGGATCAGTCGGCGATTGGAACTCAAAACCCATCCGCGTGAAATCATCGAAAACGTTGCTGACAAAGCGCACTTTGTGTTCGTGCATGGTTTCAAGGAAGTCCTGCACTTCGAAAACATCTACGAAGAACATCTGGCCACACAGGTCATGCAAGGGTTGTCACAATTTGGTTCAACCAACTCAACACGTGCAACCTATTATGGACCGGCTTACCAGGTCACATGGATGGACAGCATTTTCCAGAGCCGCCTGATCAACGCAAATACCCCGATTGATGCCAATACCGTACACCTGTGGTTTGGCGTCCTGCTCAAGAAGCAAACGATTGATGCCAACACCAAGATGCTGATTGAGTTCATGCTGGCGCAACAGGAAGTGGAAGTCGGCACCGAAATTTCTGACGAGCACATCGAAGCGATCCAGATGGCCTATGTGGAAGCGACCCGCAAAGGCTTTGATGAAGACGTGGCGATCTGGGAGCACAAACTCTATCGCACGAACCCTGTCCTGTGCGATGGTGACGGGCCACTGGCCAAACTGCGCAAATGGTATGCCCAGTTCTATACCGATGTCGCCGATCATCCTGCATCCAGCCAATAACCATGACTCGCAGTCGCCCACAGACAAGGATGTTGTTTGCGACTGCACTGGGCGTGGTCATGGCTACGATATGGGCTTCTGCAACCATACTCATCGCCTGGCAAAGCCAATGGAGTGGCCCATTCAGGGATATGTGGGAAATCATCCCGCTGCTTGAGAGCACATTCGATGGCAGCTGGACCTTGCACGATTTCTGGGTTCCCTATGGTGGCTCCCACCGCCTGACCCTCCCGCAACTGGTATTTGTGACGGATCTCCACTGGCTACAGGGCAGCAACTTCCTGACACTCACGGTTTCTCTCGGCTGCCAGTTCCTGATCCTCGGGCTCGTGGCATACCGTTGTCGCCAAGCCTATCCGGACGCTGCACACATCCTGTGGCTGGCACTGTCCATCGCCATGGTGACACTGTTTTCAGCCACCCAGCTCTATAACCTGAATTACAGCATTTCGTCACAATGGTTCATGGCCACCGCATCCAGCGCTCTGGCCTTATTCATCGCGAGCACCCCTCCCACAGCCGCTTGTTCACAACAGCGTATCTGGCTGGTGATCCCGATCGGGATATTAGCCACGATAAGCAATTCTGCCGGCATCTTGTTGTGGCCCGTATTGGTATGGACCTTATGGATCGGCCGCTACCCGTTAAGGACAATGGTCACGATTGCACTGGCAGGCGCCATCATGATTGCGCTGTATTTGTATGGCATGGAAGCCGGGCTGCCCAGCCGCCAAGCCGATAGCACACTCACGCAATGGCTGGTCGGCATGGGGCTCTACAGCCTGGTGTTCGTTACCGGTTATCTTGCAAGCCCGCTGAGCCGGCATTGGCCGGCTATCGCAAGCCTGCTGGCATTGGGCATCCTGATAGCCCTGCTCATCGATGCCTGGCGACAACGCCCGTCGCAACAACAAGACAAATCCTTGCGCGTGATGCTGGCCGGCATGGCAGCCCACGCCGCACTGATCGCTTTCACGGCAGGCCTGGGCCGTACCATATACCCCGGCATGCAGACCACAGAACGCTACCAGACAGGTGCGCTTTTTTTCTGGCTGGCCGCCGCATTAGCTGCGCTGGCACTGGCGCAACGTCGCGGTGGCGGTTGGCGACTCCTGTTGCCGTTACCCATACTGCTGGCATTGCTGGCGTTTGACTACCACCAGAGCGCCAGCAAACACCTGGCACTGGCTGACACGGTACAAGAAGCCCATATCGGTATTGCCCTTGGTATCACGGATATGCCAGTCGCCATCAACACCCTTTCATATCCTGCGGGCCGGCAAGGCCACAACTACGTTGAATGGCACCAGCAGTTCTTCAAGCAGCATCACCTCGGCCCTTGGGCAAGCCCTCTGCTGGATTGGCATAGCAAAACGGCGCCAACCCATACCGGCTCATACACATGCGAATTGAACGTACACCCGGGAGAAGCCATCAATAACAAAGGTGCTGCAGCCGTCGTGATCACCGGTCGCTGCCAGGATCATGTGCCCGATGCAGTATTCCTGCTATCCGCTGAAGGCATCATCATTGGCATGGCACAACGATCCCTGCCAACATGGCCGCACCTGCTGCAACGACCCTTGCAGTGGCGCGGATATGCCAGCGAAGCCACCAGCAACCTGGTCGCGATCCCTGCCGACTTCCCATGAAACGGTGACACCATGATTGAACTGTATGCTTTCCCGACACCCAATGGCCGCAAGATCACGATTGCACTGGAGGAAATGGGACTGGAGTACCGCATCGTACCGATCAATATCCAGCGTGGTGACCAGTTCATGCCGGAATTCCTGGCATTCAGCCCGAACAACCGTATTCCCGCCATCATTGATCGCTCACCCACGGACGGTGGCGATGCCATCCCGGTTTTTGAAAGCGGCGCCATCCTGGTGTATCTCGCTGAGAAAACCGGCAAGCTCCTTTCCACACAAACCCGCGAACGCAAAACTGTGCTCGAATGGTTGATGTGGCAGATGGGCGGCGCCGGCCCAATGCTGGGGCAAGCCCACCATTTCCGCCGCTTTGCCCCGGAAAAACTCGACTACCCCATCAAGCGCTATACCGAGGAAGCCCATCGCTTGTATGGCGTATTGGAAAAGCGATTGCAGGGCCGCGATTTTATCGCCGGCGATTACTCCATTGCGGATATCGCCTTATTCCCGTGGATGATGGCGCCTTACCATGAGTGGCAAGGCATCACCATCACGGAATACCCCAATATCAAGGCATGGCTGGATCGCATCCATTCACGTGACGCTGTGCAACGAGGCCTCGAGGCCGGCAACACGCTCTGGCAAAACCCGCCTCTCAGCGACACCGAAAAAGCATCGCTGTTCCTGCGCTAACCCTCAGACCTTGAGGATAAAACCGGTCGCGCGTACGGGACGCTTGATCTCATGGTATTCGTACTCGACACCAAATGCCTTTTCACAACGCTCGGCCAACTCCAGGAATGAAGTACGGCCAGGGTCAGCGATATACACGGCTTTCACACCGGCATTCTTGGCTCGCTTGATCAACTTGAACAAGGGATCCACCATCTCATCCCAGAAGCAGATATCAGAACCGATCAAGTAATCGTACTGCGATAATTGCGGACCGCTGATTTTTTCAAAACGGCTTTTCAGGGTATCAACGGTGACGCCATTAATAGCTGCCTGCGCCTGCAGGAATGGGAACACGGCCGGATCCAGGTCCACGGCTGTCATCTTGCAGCGGAATTGCTTGGCCATGAAAATGCTCGCAGGACCCCAGCCACAGCCGATTTCCATTCCCTTGCTCCGCTGCCTGGGTGAATCCTTCTTGAGGTAATCCATCAGCAACATCGAAGAGCGCCAGACCTTGTTGCCATGCGTTGAGAAATCCGGGTTTTCCCGCTTCAGCCGGCGCACTTCAGGATGCGATGCCATCATCAAATCCACACCGAATGCGCGAACCGTTGTTTTGGGTTTTTTGCGGGAAACTGCCATAGCACCATCCTGTTATTAGCCATATAAAAAACGCCCCGCATAGGCGGGGCGCATGATTATGCCATGTTCAGGCGCTATCGTCAGGACAACATGCCGCCATCCATGCGGATATCCTCACCCGTGATATGAATGCCATCATCCGACGCCAGCATGGCAATCACGCCCGCGACCACTTCCGGCCCTTTCATGCCGGTTAACGACATCACCCGTCCCAGCAATGCCAGGTCGGCCCCTTCAGGGAAGGTGACATTGGACGCCATATTGGTGGCAATATCGCCCGGGCAAATGCAATTGGCGCGTACACCCCGCTTGGCATATTCGACCGCAATACTGCGCGTCATGGCCAGCACACCACCTTTGGACGCTGAATACGCCGCACCCCACGGCAACCCTGACAGTGACGCCGTCGATGCGGCATTGACGATGTTGCCTTTCGTATCCAGCAAATGCGGCAGCGCTTCGCGGCACATCAGGAAGGTACCCGTCAGGTTGATATCCATCACCTTCTGCCAATTGGCTACGGTCAACTCATGCGCATGATCGAAACGCAGGATGCCAGCCATATTGCAGACCACATCCAGCCGGCCAAAGGCATCCACACAGGCTTGCACACACGCCTTGATGGCAGCTTCATCACTGACATCACAGGCATGCGCCCGCGCCTCACCGCCGCTGGCTGTCACGGTGTGCACGGTGCTTTCCACACCGGCCGGATTGATGTCCACACACCAGACCCTGGCACCCTCGGATGCCAGGCGAATCGCCGTGGCCTGTCCAATGCCGCTACCCGCACCGGTAATTAACGCGACTTTTCCTTCAAAGCGCTGCATGGGGTACCCCTGTTTGTGATGATTCGTCCCATCCTCGCAAAAGCCACGGGTGAACGCCTCACCCAAACGCATGTGGCATGGGGATTAATACCAGGGACGGGAACGATTGATCAGGTCCGGCATGCTCATGCCGCCCGATCCACTGCCACTCACCGGCTGGCGCGGTTCCGGCTTGACGGGTGGATGGGGCTTGCCGGGATAACCCGGATACGGTGGGCGATGACCATAAGGCGGCCGGTAACGGTATCCATAGGCAGGCCACACCCATTCGACCTGGTCTGACTGGCCGGACTGCTGGGCGGCCTGCAGCATTGCTTCACGCCAGGCACGCTCTTCGCGGGCCCGCTCCGCCTCGCGCTGGGCTTCTTCGCGGGCACGCCGGTCCGCTGCCATCCGGTCAGTGGTTTCACGGGAAAACGCCAACTCTTCCTGGACACGCTCGCGGGCAGCCGCCACTTCTGCTTCATCCGGACCGGCCACCAAAGCCAATGTTTCCAGCTTCGCCCCTGCCACCACGGCTGGCGGGTGATCGGTATAGGAGACCTTGCCATCGGGCCCGGTGATCTTGTAGACCACACGCTCAGCCACTGCGGCCGGCGCAGCACACAGGCACAACAGGTAACAGATCAGTTGACGGCGAATCATGGCGCATTTCCCCACCCACACCCCTTGCAGTATATATCAGCCCGGGAAAGCCGCATGATTCCTTGCTTTTTCAACCCATTAGACCAGCCATCCGTATGATCGCCCCGCCATCCAAAGCCATCCCAAAAATGCTAGAATGGCGCCCTCTTTTTTGACGCCCCAGCATGGGCAAGCCATAGCTACAGGAGCCTTTCCATATGCCTCTGGTCCTGAACGAAGAACAGAAACTGCTCAAGGACACCGCCCGCGAATTCATCCAGGCCAATGCTCCGGTTGAAGCCTTCCGCCACCTGCGTGACAGCAAGGACCCGCAAGGCTATTCCAGCGAACTGTGGCAGCAAATGGGCGAGCTCGGCTGGGCCAGTATTACCCTGCCAGAAGCCTACGACGGCCTGGATTTCGGTTTTACCGGACTGGGCGTGGTACTGGAAGAAGCCGGCCGCACCCTGGCGCGCTCACCGCTGTTCTCCAGCGTGGTACTGGGAGCCTCGGCCATCCTGCTGGGTGGGAATGAAGCGCAGAAACAAACCCTGCTGCCGCAGATTGCCGCCGGTCAATTGACCCTGGCACTGGCCGTGGATGAAGGCACCCATCACAACCCCACCGATATCGCCACCGAAGCACGTGCCAGTGGCAATGGTTACGTCATCAATGGCAGCAAAAGCCTGGTGATTGATGGCATGAGTGCCCAACATCTCATCGTGGTCACCCGCACCCAGGGCAGCAACCCGGGCAAAGACGGCATTTCCCTGTTCCTGGTCGATGCCCATGCCACCGGCGTTGAGCGCCAGCCATTGTCGATGGTCGATGCCCATGCTGCGGCCCGTATCCAACTGACCAATGTCAGCGTTCCGGCTGACGCATTGATTGGCAAGGCCGGCGAAGGGTTTGCCATTCTCGACCAGGTACTGGATCGTGGCCGCATTGCCATCGCCGCCGAAATGCTGGGCAACTCACAAGCCATGTTTGAACGCACCATGGACTACCTGAAAGAACGCGAGCAATTTGGCGTCAAGATTGGCAGCTTCCAGGCACTCAAGCACCGCGCAGCACAGATGTACATCGATATCGAACTTTGCAAATCCATTGTGCTGGAAGCCCTGCAAGCGATTGATGATGCCCCCGGGAAAGTCCCTGCATTGGCCAGCCTGGTCAAAAGCAAGGTCGGTGAAACCTGCCTGAAAGTGATGGATGAAGCCACCCAGATGCATGGCGGTATCGGGGTCACGGACGAGCTCGATGTGGGCCTGTTCCTGAAGCGCTCACGGGTGCTGAACCAGTTACTGGGAACCCCTGCATTCCACCGTGACCGCTATGCCAGCCTGCATGGCTATTGATGAATCATGCCCATAAAAAAACCCGGCCTTGGCCGGGTTTTTTTATGGGCCCCTGGATCAGGCCTTCACTTCTTCGAAGTCGTACTTGCTGACGCCACACTCGGGACATTCCCAGTCCTCCGGGACATCTTCCCACAAAGTGCCCGGCGCAATGCCTTCCTCAGGCAACCCAAGTTCTTCATCATAGGTGAAGCCACAAATCACACACTCGAACTTCCTGAATGCACTCATAACGCTCTCTCCGGGACAATCAGCAGCAATTTCAGGGTGCCATTAGACCATGATTTTGGCGGGAGTAACATTGACCTTTCTCAAGATGCAGGAGGCGGCACCTTACCATCCGGCAAGGTTCCCAGACCCCGGCGACCATGGAAAAATGCTGTCCGGCAGCATTGACTAAGGCAAGGGGCTTCCCTATAGTGTGCCCCTTCGCGCGGGTAGCTCAGTTGGATAGAGTACCTGGCTACGAACCAGGCGGTCGGGGGTTCGAATCCCTCCCCGCGCGCCATCATCAAACCCGGCTCTCGCCGGGTTTTTTGTTATTCGCGGGAAGTGATTGCCGGCCCTCGCTGATTCGATGACGGACGCTTCGCTGCATAGCCGTCATCGGCTCGGGCGTTCGCAGCCATGCTGCTCACCCCTCCACGCGCGCCATCATCAAACCCGGCTCTCGCCGGGTTTTTTGTTATTCGCGGGAAGTGATTGCCGGCCCTGGCAATTGCCAGAGAAACAAACGGCCCCTCAGGGCCGTTGTTATCGCAAATCAATAGCGGGGACGACGCGGCTCGCGCGGCTTGTCCTCACGGGGACGCGCTTCATTCACCTTCAGGTTACGGCCGTTGAACTCCTTGCCGTCCATCGCCTGGATAGCGGCTTCCGCTTCGGCCTTGGCAGGCATTTCCACGAAACCGAAACCTTTGGAGCGGCCGGTCATCTTGTCCATGATGATGGTGGCACTGGCCACCTCGCCATACTGGCCAAACGCCGTGCGCAAATCGCCATCGGTCGTGTTGTATGGCAGGTTTCCTACATAAATATTCATCGCTTTACACTCGCAAGGTGCCCTGTCATCTTCCATCAATCACCCGCCAGTGCACACACGGGTGATTCATGAACAGCCATCATGACTGATCTGTTTGCACAGGCTAACGGTTGCGGTCATGCACGCCGTTAGCCGGCATTCTGGCCAGTATATACCCGACCTGCCGGAAAAGCTTGCCCCTGGCTAGAAGCGGGTACAGTGGATGCCGGCCGGATGCTCAATGGTGGCCACGCATTCATTGCAGTGCAGGCAACGGCTCTTGTACCCCGCATCTGCAGCCGCCTTGTTCGGCAAATCAGGGTCACTCAGCAAACTGCGGCCCAGCTGGATGAAGTCAAAGCCCTCGGCCATCAGCTGCCCGAAACTGGCATTGGTGCTGGCACCCCCCACATACACCATGTTGCACTGGACCGCATCGCGCACCCGCTTGGCCTGCTCCAGGAAATAGAGCTCCTGATAGGGATAATTACGGAACATGCTCGGCCCGACGGCACGCAGGATCAGTTTCATCACCGGGTTTTTCTCTGCCTTCAGCATCGGCTGCAGGATATTGTCACCACGGAACATGATCATCGGGTTCATGGTACTGGTACCACCACTGGTCACGATGCCATCAATACCGCCCTTATCGAGCAGGCGCGAGATATTCACTGCATCGTCATAATCCAGCCCGCCACGCACACCTTCGGTCAGGCTGATCTTGCCAATCACAGGGAAGTCATCACCCACCGCCTTGCGTACTGCCGCCAGCACCTCCAGCGGCAAGCGCATGCGGTTTTCCAGCGAACCGCCATAACGGTCCTTGCGCTTGTTGGTTTTCGGGCTCATGAACTGGCACAAACCATAACCATGACCGAAATGGATTTCCAGGCAATCAAACCCGACGGATTTCATGAAGATGGCGGCATCGTGATAGCTTTGCACCATCTCCTTGATATGCGCTTCACTCATGCCATCGCAAAACAACATGCCATTGGCCACACCCAACATGTTGATGCCAAATTGCGGGCCTCGCGGACGGCGACGCTGTAACTCCTTGTTTTTCGAAAAGCCTCCGCTATGCCCCATCTGGCCGGATACCTTCGTGCCGGCCTGATGCAAGCTGGCAATCAAATCCGCCAGTGGCGCGCGAACATACTCATCCATGTACATCATGTTTTCATTGATGCGACCATCCGCCTCTGTCGCGCAATAACCCAGCGTGGTCATGCCAACACCGCCGTGAGCCAAGGCCAGGTGAAACGCCTTCATCGACTCACCCGGGATACCGCCCGGCGTTTTGCCTTCAAACGTACCTGCCTTGATCAAACGATTCTTCAGTTCCAAGCCATTGAGTTTGGCCGGGGCAAAGCATTTTTCGAGTGTTGTCATCAGGTATGTCCAGACAGCGGTGAAAGGGGTTCCCATGATGACAAAAGTCAGCCAATGGCTCCAGCCATTCCCCGGTACATGGGCAATGTTTCATGGATAATCGACAGGCATAAAAAAGCACCCGCTGCGGGTGCTTCTTGATAGGGACTGGCGGAGAGGGAGGGATTACCCGGGCTCACGCCCTCGCCCTGCGGGCCATCGCTACGCGATGTTCCTTCGCCGCTACGCGGCTCGGTCGAACCGGAGGGTTCTCATCAGCCTCCCTCTCCATTCGCTGTAAAACTGGCAGGCATAAAAAAGCACCCGCTGTGGGTGCTTCTTGATGGGGACTGGCGGAGAGGGAGGGATTCGAACCCTCGATGGAGTTTTTGGCCCCATACTCCCTTAGCAGGGGAGCGCCTTCGACCGACTCGGCCACCTCTCCGGATTACTCATGACGGGAAGCCCCGCCAAACAGGGGCGCGATAATAGCACAGCACCCCCGGCCTGCCTATGGCAGCCTTTACTCGTCGCTGGGCTTTTCGTGCTGGATACGCTGGTAAATCTCTTCGCGATGCACAGCCACTTCCTTTGGTGCATTCACGCCCAGGCGAACCTGGTTACCCTTGACGCCCAGTACCGTCACGGTGACCTTGTCCCCGATCATCAGGGTTTCGCCAATCCGGCGGGTCAGAATCAACATGTCTCGTCTCCCTGGCGATACTTCGCCTTAGTGCCTGGCAGCTCCCCTGCTCAGGCGTTGTCATCCGTTTTATCAAGGCCAAACGCGGTATGCAAGGTGCGCACGGCCAATTCAAGGAATTTCTCATCAATGATCACGGAGATCTTGATCTCTGAGGTCGTGATCATCTGGATGTTGATGTTCACTTCCGACAGGGCCTTGAACATGGTGCTGGCAATACCCGCATGGGAACGCATGCCCACACCCACAATCGACACCTTGGCGATGCGGTCATCACCAATCACTTCACGGGCACCCATGCCTTTCGCGACGTCCTGCAGGATAGCCTCGGCTTTCTTGCGGTCATTACGGTGTACGGTAAAGGTGATATCGGTGGTGCCATCCGCAGAGACGTTCTGCACGATCACATCCACTTCAATATTGGCATCGCTGACCGGGCCCAGGATGCGATACGCCACACCCGGGGTATCAGGCACGCCACGCACAGTCAGCTTGGCTTCGTCACGGTTGAAGGCGATACCGGAAATCAGTGGCGCTTCCATCTGGTTGTCTTCCTCATAACTGATCAATGTGCCGGGGCCTTCCTGGAAACTGGAGAGCACCCGCAAGGGAACGTTGTACTTGCCGGCAAATTCGACCGAACGGATCTGCAGCACTTTGGAGCCCTGGCTCGCCATTTCCAGCATTTCCTCGAAGGTAATGCGGTCCAGGCGCTTGGCTCGTTCAACCACGCGTGGATCGGTGGTGTATACCCCGTCCACATCGGTATAAATCTGGCACTCTTCGGCCTTCAGCGCTGCCGCCAGGGCGACGCCTGTGGTGTCCGAACCACCACGACCCAGCGTAGTGGTATTGCCGTTCTCATCCACACCCTGGAAACCGGCAACGACCACCACCGAGCCTTGTGCCAGGTCAGCACGAATACGGCTGTCATCAATTTCACGGATGCGTGCCTTGGTGTGCGAGTCATCGGTCAGGATGCGCACCTGGCTGCCATTGTAGGAACGCGCCTTGTGGCCACGCTTGTGCAAGGCCATGCATAGCAAAGCCATGCTGACCTGCTCCCCGGTGGCTACCAGTGCATCCAGCTCGCGCGGATCCGGCTGGTCCACAATCGACTTCGCCAAGCCGATCAGGCGATTGGTTTCACCACTCATGGCAGACACCACGACGACCACGTCATGGCCTTCGTCACGGAAACGGACCACGCGATCCGCCACGGCCTCGATACGCTCGACCGAGCCGACCGAGGTTCCACCATATTTCTGCACAATCAGCGCCATGAACTGCCAAACCCCCTGAAAAAAGGCCGCTTATTAAACAACAAAACCCGTCAGGAATACATGACCGGGCACATTACCGGACAGATATCCACGCCTCGACAGCCCCGAGTGCTGCAGGGATATTCGCGACCTCCGGGCCACCGCCCTGGGCCATATCCGGGCGCCCGCCACCCTTGCCACCGACCAAAGCCGCCAGCTCGCGGATGAGATCGCCCGCCTTGAAGCGGCCGGTCAGGTCGGCCGTGACCCCGGCAATCAGGGTCGCCTTGCCGCCTTCACCAGAAGCCAACACCACCACCCCGCTGCCCAGCTTGTTGCGCAACTGGTCGAGCGTTGTCCGCAGGGTTTGCACATCCGCATCCGGCAATTCCGCAGCCAGGACACTGACACCATTGATGGTCCTGGCTTGCTGGGCCAGGTCACCACCGGCCGCTGCGGCCAGTTTGCCTTTGAGGGCAGCCAATTCCTTTTCCAGCGCTTTCTGGCTGGCCAGCAATTGGTCAACACGGGACACCAGCTGGTCACGACTGCTGCGCACCAGTTGTTCGACGGTTCGCAGGCACGCTTCCTGCTCGTCCAGCCATGCCAGTGCACCGGCACCGGTCACGGCTTCGATGCGACGCACACCTGCCGCGATACCCCCTTCCGAGACGATACGCATGATGCCGATATCGCCGGTCTGCTTCACATGGGTGCCACCACAGAGTTCCACCGAGAACCCATGCCCCATCGTGAGCACACGCACGGAATCACCGTACTTCTCACCGAACAGGGCCATCGCGCCTTTCTTGCGCGCGGTATCCATATCAGTGATATCGGTCGTCACCGCGCTGTTGGCACGAATCTCTTCATTGACCAGCCGCTCAATTGCCTGCAACTGTTCCTGTGTCACTGGTTCAAAATGCGCGAAGTCAAAGCGCAGGCGTTCGGCCGTCACCAACGAACCTTTCTGCACAACATGCGAGCCCAATACCTCACGCAAGGCCGCATGCAACAAGTGCGTAGCAGAATGGTTCAATGCCGTGGCCTGGCGGATATCGGCATTCACCGCAGCGTTCAGCGTGTCACCCTCGCGGATAGTGCCATTCACCAATACGCCGTGATGCAGGAAACTGTCACCGGATTTGGTGGTGTCCTGCACTTCAAAACGCACGCTGTCATTACCGATGATGCCGCTATCACCGGCCTGGCCACCGGACTCCGCGTAGAACGGTGTGCGCTCCAGCACAA
>SBFY01000136.1 GCA_006227085.1 Gammaproteobacteria bacterium | reverse complement strand
AAGGCCTTTGACCTGATGCACGAAGGCAAGGCCATCCGTTCCGTCATTATTTACTGATCGGGAGTGGCGGTGATGGGCATGGAAATCCTCGAAGATGTGCGTTGTTTTGATGGCCGCCAGTTGCGCATCAAGCATGCTTCCAAAAGCTGCGCCTGCGACATGGTGTTCGCGCTGTATTTGCCGCCGCAGGCAGCCACGCAGCCGGTGCCGGTATTGTGGTGGTTGTCGGGACTGACCTGTACCGACCAGAACTTTGTCACCAAGGCAGGTAGCCAGCGCATCGCCAGTGAATTGGGTATCGCGATTGTCGCGACCGATACCAGCCCGCGCGGTGAGGGCGTGGCCGATGATGCCGAAGGCGGCTGGGATTTCGGTTTGGGCGCGGGCTTCTATGTGAATGCCACGCAGGCACCGTTCAATCGCCATTACCGCATGTACGATTATGTGCAAAGCGAGCTACCGGAATTACTCACCGGCCAGTTCAACCTTGACATGACGCGCCAAGGCATCAGTGGTCATTCCATGGGTGGCCACGGTGCGCTGACGCTGGCCATCCGCCACCCGCAGCAATACCGTTCGGTGTCGGCGTTTGCACCGATTTGTGCGCCGACCCAATGCCCGTGGGGTGAAAAAGCGTTCATGGGTTACCTGGGTGATGATCGTGCCGCATGGCGCGGGCACGATGCGTCAGCGTTGATCGAATCCCGCGGCTTTGACAAGCCGATACTGGTCGACCAGGGCTTGGCGGATAACTTCCTCACCAGCCAGTTAAGGCCGGAGCTATTGGAAGCAGCCTGCCACAAGGCCGGTGTTGCCGTGACGGTCAATCGCCGTGAAGGCTATGACCACAGCTACTATTTCATCAGCACGTTTTTTGAGGATCACCTGCGCTATCACGCGACGCAGCTTGTGTAAGCTGGAATGAAAGCATTTGCGTTAAGCCTGCTTACGGCACACCAGCAAGGCCTCGGCAATATTATCCGTTTCAATTAGCCCCTCGCGTAGCTGCAGGGGCGGTTGCCGTTTCAATACAAACGGCATGACGCGGTTGTACCACCAGAAAGCGCGTTCCGGCTGGTGTTGCAAAAACCACATGCCCAGGTTGGTCCAGAAATCCGATTTCGGTTTCATGCCAAAGCCCGCGCTTTGCATCACGGTAAAGCCGTGTTGTTCCAGTAAGCCGATCAGGGTGCTGGGTTCATAGCGCCGGCAATGACCGACCATGGCATCAAACGGCGTCCACCAGCTTTGATGGAATGGCGACGACAGTAACAGGGTCGCGCCGGGTGCTGTCACGCGCGCAATTTCGGCCAGCGCACCGTGGTCGTCTTCCACGTGTTCAAGGATGTCCAGTGCACACACCAAATCAAAACGGCCATCGGCAAACGGCAGCTCACTGATCGAAGCCAGTGTCACATGACCGCCCTGTGCCGCCAGCTTGGCCAAGGCCTGTGCGCTGATATCGACAAACTGTGTGCCCGCAATCGGCAGCCGTGGCCGCAAACCCGGCGCAATTTCCAGTCGTCGTTCGTGAGTGGTACATAACCCGCTGACCAAAGGCCAGGTGTTGAATTGTTCGGCGGTGATCAACTGCGAGCCGCCCCAGAGCCCGTCATAGAACTGGCGGTTTTGGGAGAGGAGTGTGGAAGTTTTCTGCGTCATGTGTTTCTTCTGCGATATGTGATTAAGACGATGAAGCTTACAATGACAGAAGTGAATATAGCTAAATCTAATAAGGTGGTTTTTCCTGTTAATGAGTATTTATTTGGGCAGATCGGGTTTCCTATGGAAGAAACATCGAAGCCATTTGGCCAGAGAGTTTTTTTGTTGTAGCAGATGCTTGAAAATCGTGCGCCTTTAAGTTTGGCACTGGAAAAATCCAGGTCACTGAAGTCGATATTGTGAAAATAAGCATTGGAAAAATTGGCATTTTCCAGCTTTGAATTTTTCAGGCTGATGCTGTTTAAGGTTGCGCTTGTAAAGTCGGTTGATGTCAGATTGCTATTCGAAAAATCTTTCGAGTATAAACTTGCTTTCCCGAGAATTACGCCAGTCATATCTAACCCACGGAATGAAACATGCTTTTCATGTTCATCAAGCTCTATACCGCTGATGTCTGCCCCGGGTTGTATGGCCTCACTGGTTTGCCCGAGCTTAACTAGAGACAGGGTTTTCCCTTTATTGGCATCAGGGCTGTGCCCGACCTGCCATGCGGACGTATAGTTTTCGAGGGATTTCTGATAGCGCCCTTCCCTGAAAAAGAGATCCGCGATTTTTATTAGGGCAATGGCGTGGTCTGGTTTAATAGTCAGTGCTTGCATATAAGCATTTTCGGCATCTTTATCATCGTGATATGTGGCAAAGAAATCCGCTAGTTTTATCCAGGCATCAATATTTTCAGGGCTTTGCTCTGCTTGTTCTTGTAGGAGCTGGCGTTGTGTCCGGTATTGTTCAAATGCTTCGTGGAAGTGGGTTTGGTTTTTTTTCTGTGCGGATATGAATGGAATCATTGCGCACATACTTGTGCTATAACCTTCTATCTGATTGCCTCGAGCAATAACCATGCCTTTCTCGCCGATCTCGAATTTCCAGCCGCAAGCGCTGCTTGATGTTACATAGCGAATATCAACTTCTCTGCTATTTTCTCCTTTGTAGACGGTGTTTACCTTGAAGCGGGCGACCATTACCGAAGGAAACGGTTTCCTAAAAATCTTATATGGCCACCACTGGAACCCTTCTATTGGAAGCTCATAAGATTTTATGGAAATGACCTCGCCCTCAAATGCCAAGTCGGTACTTTGTAGGTATTCCTCGGCACTGGGATATCCACAGCTACAGCCTAGGGCAGCTGAGGAGTGAAAGAAGGTGAGCATCGATAAAACGGCAAGCCAATAACGAGCTGGCATTAGCAAAATCCTTTTTTGTTATAATAATTAGGGTCAGAGTACCATTCTTTCCAGTATTACGGTTCCCGGTTATTTGTCCGTTCCTCTTCAGCCTGCTGTCGCAGTTTCGGGATATCCCCAAGAGGCGCGCCTTCTTCTTTGGCGAATAGTAGCAAGTCATCGAAATCCACGGTTTGCGATGCGGCAACCCATACGGCTTGGTCCCATGAGGGGCGGTCATGCCAGTGCCACCAGGCGGCGAGACGATCCATCACGCACTGCGTGGGTGTGATGATACGCAGTGGTCCCCATGGGGTTTCCAGCTTGGGAATATCTTCGTGACGGACGCTGCGATTGCCGAAAGTCAGCGGTGCAGTCGGGAATTCAAGAAACAGTCCGGTGTCCGGGTGGGTGAAGTGGCGGTGGTCGCGAGCCAGTACAAATCCCAGGGGCGCCAATGCAGCCAGTAAGTGCTGACGCCGTTCGGCGGTGACAAAGTCGAGATCACGGGATTGGTAGCGGTTGTCAGTATAAAGGCTGACCGCGGCACCACCTGACAGGGTGGCGGTAATGCCTGCGTCTTCCAGCACTTGGCTGATCTGTGCGGCCAGTTCCCTGACGGTTGTTGCAGGGGTGATGGTTGCGCTCATAAGGGTTTACCACTGCGGCGTGGTCGTTGCCGCTGGCGGAAATAGCGCTGGGTGATGTCGGCCGGCATGCGTTCGAGCTCGGCTTCGAGAAACACGCGCAGGTCCTTGGCTGTCGGACTGGATGGATTCCAGCTGAATACCCGGCTTTTGCCAATCGTGCGGCTGACCAGGATGCCATCGGCTTCCAGTCGCTTCAGTTGCCGCTGGATGGCGGTGTCCGCGACTTCAAAGGTGGTGGCGATCTGGCGGGCATGGCCTTCACCATAATTTTGCAGGAACAACAGGGTCAGGGCGGCCGAGCGGCTGCCAAACAGGGTATCCAATGTAGGGGTCATGGGCGCGTTCCTATAAACACACTTAGTGTCTATATTGACACATATTGTGTTTATATGGCTACAGCGGGTGTTGCCGGGATTATCCATGCTGTTTTGGCGTCCTCGCCAGGCACCACACATCCACCCGTTCCACACCATGCTTTTTCAGCAGGCGGCAGATCTCGCTGGCGGTGCTGCCGGTGGTGACCACATCATCGACCAGCGCGACATGGGCGGGCAGGGTGCCGCTGACGGTGAAGGCGCCCTTGAGGTTACGGCGGCGCTGCCGGGCGGTCAGCCCTTGCTGGGCCGGGGTGGCCTGCACGCGTTGTAGCTGGCGACCCAGTACCGGCAGTCCCAGCTCGCGACCCAGTTGCCGGGCGATGCTGGCGGCAGGGTTGAATCCGCGCCGCCAATGGCGCTGCCAGTGTTGCGGCACCGGCAGGATGGCGTCGGGCCTATCCATGGGTATCACTTGCATGGCCAGCTGCCGGGCCAGTAGACGGGTGAACACGCGGCCGGCGGGCGAGTGGCCACGCTGCTTCCATTGCAGGACCAGCCGGTTGACCGGTTCAGCATAGGCGACGGCGCTGCTGCAGCGGTTCCAGGCGGGCGGGTTTTTCAGGCAGGCACCACAAGTAAGCGAATACTCACTTTCGGTTAAGGCAAGGCCACAGCGAGGGCAGGGCCAGTCGATGCGGGGCAGGTCGCGTTCACAGCCTGCGCACAAGTCCAGCTGGCGCTCACGGTTAACGGCGGCCTGGCAGAGCAGGCAGTGGGGCGGGATCAGGGTGAATAACAGGCGCTCAGTGAGCGTCCCGGAGGCGTTGTAAACCATCGGCTTCCATTCCGGTTGACAAGGGGTTGGCAGGGCCTATGATTGTCGGCAGCCGGCCTCTGGGCTTCAATGCCCAAGCCACTGAAAAACAATGATTTTCCTGTGAGAGATTGCCCATGAATGCGTCCGTAACGCCTGTCACCCGCCACGATTGGACAGCCGCCGAGGTCAATGCCCTGTTTGCCCTGCCATTCAATGACCTGATGTTCCGGGCACAGGTGGTGCACCGGGCGCATTTCAACCCCAACGAGGTACAGGTCAGCACGCTGCTGTCGATCAAGACCGGCGCCTGCCCGGAAGATTGTGCCTACTGCCCGCAGAGCGGCCACTACGACACTGGCCTGGAAAAGGAAAAGCTGCTGGAGATCGAGCGCGTGCTGGAAGAGGCGCGCGCGGCCAAGGCCAACGGTTCCAGCCGCTTCTGCATGGGCGCGGCCTGGCGCTCACCGACCGAGAAGGATTGGCCGTGGGTGCTGGAGATGGTCAAGGGCGTGAAATCGCTGGGGCTGGAAACCTGCATGACGCTGGGCATGCTCAATGAAACGCAGGCGAAAGACCTCGCCGTTGCCGGCCTCGACTATTACAACCACAACCTCGACACCTCGCCGGAGTTCTACGGCAAGATCATCACCACCCGCACCTACCAAGATCGTCTCGATACGCTGGCGCATGTGCGTGATGCCGGCATGAAGATCTGCTGCGGCGGTATTGTCGGCATGGGCGAAGGCGAGAGTGATCGCGTTGGCCTGTTGCTGGCACTGGCGAACTTGCCGGAACACCCGGAAAGCGTGCCGATCAACCTGCTGGTGAAAGTGGAAGGCACACCGCTGGACGAAGTGGATGATCTCGACCCGTTTGATTTCATTCGCACCATCGCCGTGGCCCGTATCCTGATGCCGGCTTCGCATGTGCGGTTGTCGGCAGGTCGCGAAAAAATGAATGACCAGATGCAGGCATTGGCCTTTTTGGCCGGTGCCAACTCGATTTTCTACGGCGAGAAATTGCTGACCACGCCGAATCCGGAAACCAATCGCGATATGCAGTTGTTCGCGCGCTTAGGGATAACGCCGGAGCAGCGCGAGGTCTGCCACACGCCGGAAGACGAGGCGCGCGAGATCACGCAGCGTGTCGTCGAATCGCAGCAACCGTTCTATAACGC
>SBFY01000201.1 GCA_006227085.1 Gammaproteobacteria bacterium | reverse complement strand
TCCTGTTTCAGGAACCGTGATGCGCAAATACCGATGTGGATCCATCGCGATGGATCAGCAGTACGTCGTAAGCATCCGCCGCGCGCCCCTCGACTTCCATGCCCGGCGAACCCACCGGCATGCCGGGAACGGTCAAGCCGATGGCATCCGGCCGCTCTTGCAGTAAACGGCGAATGTCTTCGGCGGGCACATGGCCTTCGATCACATAGCCATCCACAAATGCCGTGTGGCAGCTGGCCAATGCGGGCGTGATGCCAGCCTGTTGCTTGAACGGTGACACATCATCGACATCCTGTGTGGTCACGGCGAAATCGTGGCTGCGCAAATGATCGACCCATAGGCCACAACAGCCGCAGCTGCGCGACTTCACGACATTGACAGAAACGATGGGCGTGATGGCCGGCGCTGCTATCCCAGATGCTGCTATCCCAGTCGCTTCGTGAGTCACCGCCTCTGTTGGGGCAACACCCGCAGGTGGGGTGCTTTCACCGCAGCCCGATAATGCAGTGGTGATGGCGATAGCCAATGCCAGTACAAACGCACCGCGTAATGTGTTCATCGCCACTCCTTAACAGCTGGGCACTGTGCCATCGGCGGCAGGGACCAAACAGGTCGCCACTTGCTGTGCCTGCTCATAGCCACCCTCGTTCCTGACCTTGGTGTACCCCATCGACTGCAAGGTTTCCAGCGCCGCTTGCGCGCGGCGGCCACTGCGGCAATACAAATGGATATCAGCGTCCTTGTCCGGCACCGCCTGTTCGATCAAGCCAGCGATGTCGGTGTGTGGCATCAACAGGGCACCCGCCACATGGCCACTATCAAACTCGGCTTGTGAGCGCACATCAATCCAGACCGGGTCGGCCCAGGCTGGCAAGGAAGACAACAACAGCAACACCAAAGCATGGCGAAAGGATTTCATGGGATTCTCCCGCGTGACGTTCGATCCAGTGTAGCGCAAGCCACGGGCTTGGGGGTATGCTCATGCCATGATCAAGCAAAAACTCTGGTTACTGGTGATCTATATCCTCGGCTGCCTGACGCTGGTGCCGTGGTGTGTGTGGACATTGTTCACTGCGGCGACCAAGGACAACATCGCACTATTGATAGTCTTGCCGCTGGCATGGGTGATCAGCTACTGGCCAATGATGGGCAGTTTGGTGGCCGCATGGAATATCCACCGCTTCATGAAAAAACTGGATGACCTGAAAACCACCGACGATATCCGTCGCGAGTTTCTCGCACACGGCCTGGATGATGCAGTCATCGACATGATTGCCCATGAGAACAAATTGCCGGCATGGCTGGTGCGCAAGGTCATCCGGAAATTGCCACTGGAAGCGTTGTTGCAAAAAGCCGTCGAAAAAGACCTTGCCAACAAGCAGGCGCGACTGTCCGGCAACAGCAACGCGGTCAGGTGACACCACGATGAACATCCATGTCTGGCAGCATGTGCCTTTCGAGGGGCCTGCATCCATCCGGCAATGGGCGATGAGTCGCAACCTGGCCGTTGAGTGCGTGCCTGTTTGGCAGGTAGCGCCACGCCTGCCCGGCCCGGAGACGCGGCTGGTGGTGGTGATGGGCGGCCCGATGGGCGTGCACGACACGACAGAACACCCATGGTTACTGGCAGAAAAACAGTGCTTGCGTGAGGTGATCGATGCTGGCATCCCGCTGCTGGGCGTGTGCCTGGGCGCGCAATTGATTGCGGATGTGCTGGGTGCGACGGTGACCAAAAACGCGCATCGTGAAATCGGCTGGTTTGCCATCACGCGCGATGAATGCGTCGCTGACACCTGGCTGGGGCCTTTGTGGCCAGACACCTTGCAGGTGTTGCATTGGCATGGCGATACCTTCGCCATTCCTGCGGAGGCGACACGCCTGGCGGGCAGCCACGCCTGTGCCAATCAAGGGTTCTTGTACCGCGACCATGTGCTGGGCCTGCAGTGTCACCTGGAGACAACAGCGGCGTGGCTGGAGCGTTTGCTGCATCATTGCAGCAATGAACTGGACGACAGCCGCTTTGTGCAGGATGCCGGAAGCCTGCGGGAAGGGCTCAAACACAGCGACGCCATGCATGCGGTATTGGGTCACGTACTCGATGGCTTGATGGAACAGGATGGCCGGCATGACTGAAAACGTCCGCAAGAAACCGCTGTCATTCCGCATCAGGAAAGAGATTCGCCGGCAGTGGAAAATCCTGCGAGCATCTGCCATTGCACACAGCTCGCGCCATGAATGCGATGCGCCCGTGTTTATTGTCGGGTGTGGCCGTTCCGGCACCACCATCCTTGGCCAGACCCTGGCGCAACACCCAGCGATCACTTACCTGAATGAGCCGCGCGATTATTGGGCAGCGGCTTTTCCGGGCTCTGATATCTGGACGATTGCCGCACCGTTGCGCAATGGTCGTCTCGAGCTGGGCGAAGCGGATGTCACGGAACAGGGCAGGCAACGCATCGGTCGTTGTTTTGGTTATGAGCAACACCGGCACGGTGGCCAGGTGTTATTGGAAAAACTGCCGGAGAATGCGTTCCGGGTTCCCTTCCTGCACGCGTTGTTCCCGCAGGCCCGGTTCATCCACGTCTGGCGGCATGGCGTTGAAGTGGCGAAGTCGATCGAGCAGAAAATCCTGGCGGGCGGTTGGTACGGTACCGGCGGTTATAAATGGACGGCGATTGGCGAGGCCGTGAAGCATCACCCGCAGCTGGCCGATTTGCCCTTGCCGGCATTGACGCCGTTCGAGCGCGGTTTGCTGGAATGGCGCTTGAGCGTGGAAGTCACCGAGCCGTTCGTTGCGCACCTGCGGCCGGAAAAGCACCTGCTGGTGGACTATGCTGATTTCATGGCCTCGCCCCACGCGGTGATTGACCGGCTCTGCCATTTCATGGGGCTGCCAGCGGATCCGATGGTGCATGAATTTGCCCGTGCCAAGGTCCGGCGCCTCAGTGAACCCGGCAGCCTGGAAGGGCTCTCCCCGCTGGCGCTACGCATTGGTGGGCGCTGGTTGGCCGAGCAGCAGGGAGCCGACTAAAAACGCAGCGGAATCAATGCGCTATAGTGATCTGGCAGAGGGATGGGAATTACACGGCCAGTGCTTGACGCACATCATTCAGGCAAGTGCCGGTAATTCCTGATAATAAAGGATATATAAGAACAAGCCGCTCCCGGCAAGGAAGACGTGTGATGCGCACACGACGCCCGTTTCTGTTGATGTGCTGCCTGTTGGCTGCGCAGGCGTTTGCCGATGTCGGCAAGGCGCCCACCAGCCTGTTGCTGGATGTGGCTTTCGCGGGCGAGCGCCTGGTTGCTGTGGGCGAGCGTGGCCATGTCTTGTTATCGGATGACCAGGGCCAGCACTGGCGCCTGGGGCAAACACCGGATGATCGCCTGCTGACGGCTGCTTTTTTCCTCGATGCCAATACCGGGTGGGCGGTCGGCCACGAGGCCCTGGTGCTGCACACCACCGATGGCGGCGAACACTGGCAAACACAACACGACCTGATGGCGGATGCGGCTGCCGGTGAGGCCGTTTCCCCGTTACTGGATATCGCCTTTGTAGATGCCCACACCGGTTGGGCGGTGGGCGCGTTTGGCCTGGTCTTGCACACCACTGACGGTGGCCAGCACTGGCAGGACTGGACAGATCGCATCGATAACCCCGAAGGCTTGCACCTGAATGCTGTCACCGTCTTGCCGGACAGGCGTGTCGTGATGGTGGGTGAACGCGGTTTTGTCAGCTGGCAGCAGGCCGATGGCCAATGGCAGCAACAGGCTTTTCCGTATGAAGGCTCCTTGTTCGGCGCGCAGGTTGTGCAAGGGCGGCTGCTGGTGTTTGGTTTGCGCGGTCACGCCTATGTGTTGCATGAGACGGGGGAATGGCAGGCCTTGTCATTACCGGTATCGCAGACCTTGTTTGGCGCCAGCGTATGGCGTGACACCGTATTCCTGGTTGGCCAGGGTGGCACCATCCTCGCCGGTACGCTGGATAGCGCGCTGGCCGTTGTGCAAAAAGAGCAGGGCGATCACCTGACCGCTGTGGCGGTGCAGGATGGCCGTATCTGGGTGGTTGGCCAGGGTGGCGTTTATGCCTTGCCCGTTACGGTGGCACCATGAACAGGCATCCGGCACATCATTACGAAGTTGGCGAAGAAGCGCGCATTTATGAGCGCCTGATGTTTAATTACCGCCCGTGGGTGTTGGCGCTGTTTGTGGCCATCACGGTCGCGCTGGCCTGGCAGGCGTCTTTCCTGAAGCCGGATGCCAGCTTTGAAAAAATGATCCCCATGCAGCATGCGTACATCCGGAACATGATGGCGCATATCGAGGATATTGGCGCGGCAGGCACTTCGGTGCAGGTGGTGGTGGAAGCGCGTGAAGGCGATATCTTCTCTGCCGCGTACCTGGAAACACTGCGACGCATCACGGATGATGCCCTGGGCTTGCCGGGCGTGTACCAAAGCCGCGTGCAATCCCTGTGGACGCCGAATGTGCGCTGGATGGAAGTCACCGAAGACGGCTTTGATGGCGGAACGGTGATACCCGCCGATTACGATGGCAGCGCAGCCAGCATCGAAGCAGTGCGGCAGAATATCCTGCGTTCGGGTCTGGTCGGCCGGTTGATCGCCGATGATTTCCGTTCCACGATTGTCGAGATCCCGCTGATTGATAAAGACCCCACCAGTGGCGAACGGCTGGATTACCCGGCCTTTGCGCAACAGCTGGAAAACACCATTCGTGAGCGCTACCAGAGCGACAGCATCCAGGTGCGCATCACCGGTTTTGCCAAGCTGATCGGTGATTTGATTGAAGGCATCAGCGCGATCGTCGTCTTTGCAGTGATCACCCTGCTGGTGACACTGATGTTGCTGTACCACTTCTGTCGCTGCCCGATTGCTGCGGCAGCGCCGTTGTTGTGTTCGATCATTGCCGTGATCTGGCAGTTGGGCCTGCTGCGATTCTTCGGTTATGGCATTAACGCCTATTCGATGCTGGTGCCTTTCCTGGTGTTTGCGATCGGCGTCAGCCACGGTGTGCAAATCATCAATGCGATCACGATTGCCATGAGCGAAGGGGCCAACAAACTGCAGGCGTCACGCTTTGCCTACCGTTCGCTGTACTTGCCCGGCATGATCGCGCTGATCAGTGATGGCCTCGGGTTCATCACCCTGTTCCTGATTGATATTGAAGTCATCCAGGAATTAGCCATTGCGGCCAGCCTTGGCGTGGCGGTGATCATTTTCACCAATCTCGTGTTATTGCCGATCATCATGTCCTATGCCGGTGTCTGTGATCACGGTATCCAGTACGTTCGCCAACGCCAGCAAAAAACCGCACTTATTCGTGTCGTCGCCAAGGCTGCCCATGCGGGCGTAGCGAGGAAATCGCTGGTCGCTGCGCTGGCGCTGCTGGGCCTTGGCGTGTGGGGCGGCAGTTACCTGCAAATTGGCGACCTTGATCGCGGCGCGCCGGAGTTGCATCCGGATTCACGCTATAACACCGATGTCGCCTTTGTGAATGAACACTATGCCGTCAGTTCTGATGTGTTCATGGTGATGGTGGAAACAGAAAAAGAGCGCTGCTCGCAATACAGCAACATGAAGCTGGTGGACCAGTTTGCGTGGCAGATGGAAAACACCGAAGGTGTGCAGTCCGCCATATCCTATGTGGATGTCAGCAAACAAGTGCTGATGGGGTTCAGCGAAGGCAACCCGAAGTATTACACCCTGATGCGCGACCAGCGCGCCCTGGACGGCACCTTCTTTGCCATCCCGCAACCGCTGGTCAACCGCGCCTGCAGTTTTGCCCCGGTGATCCTGTTCCTGGAAGACCACAAGGCCGCCACCCTGGCGCGGGTGGTGGCTCGTGCAGAAGCGTTTGCTGCCACGCATAACAGCGAGGAGATCCGTTTTGTGCTGGCATCCGGCAACGCCGGCATCGAGGCGGCCACCAACCAGGTCATCGAAGCGGCACAATCACGCATGTTGTGGCTGGTGTACGGCGTGGTGTGTGTGCTGGTGCTGGCGATGTTCCAGTCACCGGCAGCAACCCTGTGCATCATCTTGCCGCTGGTGCTGACCTCGGTGTTATGCCAGGCCTTGATGGCGGCGCTGGGTATCGGTGTCAAGGTGGCGACATTGCCTGTGATTGCTCTGGGCGTCGGTGTCGGCGTCGACTACGGCATTTATATCTACGGTCGTCTCGAGCGCTTCCTGCGACAAGGGCAAGACTTGCCGACGGCCTATTTCAATACCTTGAGCAGCACGGGCAAGGCGGTTGCATTAACCGGTGTAGCGCTGGCGATTGGTGTCGCCACCTGGGCGTTCAGCCCGGTCAAGTTCCAGGCCGATATGGGTATCCTGCTGGTATTCATGTTCCTCTGGAACATGGTGGGTGCGCTGTGGTTGTTACCGGCACTGGCCCATTTCCTGATTAACCCGGCCAAACTGGCGGCCAAGGGGCCGCGTTGGCAAGACCGCCGTACAGGCGATGGAGGAGATTCATGAAACCCAAACAGGCGAACCGCTCCCGCTATGCCCTCAGTGCCCTCTGCGCAGTCCTGTCGCCAGCCGCGTTTTCATTGGCGCTGGACTTTGGTGATGGCGATGACCTGGTGACCATGGATATCGATACCAGTGTGACCTATGGCGCGCAGTGGCGTGTGCAGGCGGCAGACAAAAAAATGCTGCGCGGTGACGGTACGATTGTGGGCACCGTCATTGCTGCCAATATTGATGATGGTAACCGCAACTTTGACACCGGGCTGGTCAGTAACCGTATCACCTTGCTGACGGACATGGATATCCGCTGGCGTGATTTTGGTGTGTTCCTGCGCGGCAAGGCGTTTTACGACACGGTGTATAAAGACCGGCATACCGATAACGACGCTACCGGCTTTGCGGTCTACAACAGCGGCACCGCAGTCGGTGGCACCACCGCCTATGGGGATTTTCCCAAGCACACGGAAGACGATTACGGTGCGGATGTCCGCCTGCTGGATGCGTTTGCCTACAGCTTCTTCGAGATGGGCGATCATTTGCTGAACGTGCGTGCCGGGCGACAAGCAATCAACTGGGGTGAAAGCACGTTCTATCCCGGCATCATGGCAGCGCAGAACCGCATTGATGTGGCGGCTTCCAATGTACCGGGCGTGGAGGTGAAAGAAATCCTGCTGCCAACAGGTGCAATCTACGGGCAGATGAACCTGACCGACCGCATCGATGTGGAAGCGTATTACCAGTATGAATTCAAGCGCACCAAGATCGATGGTGTCGGTAGTTACTACAGTTTTGTGGACCAGATGGGGCCCGGCGGTGAGAACTATCTCGCGGCAGTGGGTGGGTTGGTGTTTGCGTTCCCTCGCTCCCCGGATGAGCGGCCATCCGATAATGGCCAGTGGGGTATGGCGGCGCGCTACCTGTTTGATGATGGCTCCGAGATCGCGTTTTATAACCTGGTCGCGCATGCGAAAACACCGAGCTTCGTGATTCGTGGCACCCCGATCGGCGGCGGCCTGATTTTGCCAACCGATTATGTGGTGCGTTATTACGATGAGGTGCGGCTGTATGGTATGAGTTTCTCCACGGTGATTGGCACCACCAGTATTGGTGGTGAATTGAGTTATCGCCCGAACATGCCAGTGGTGTCGAGCAGCTTGGTGGGCACTCCGGAGCGCACCGGTTTTTACCAGGCCAGCGTGAATGGCACGCATATCTTTGGCCCCAGTTGGTTATCGGATGGCACCACGGTGGTGTTTGAGGTGGTGACCGGCCAGCACGATACCTATCACGACCAGGACCTGCGCTTTGATTCGGCGGCCTGGGCCGCCAGCGTGCGCACCGAGTTTGCCTATAACAGCGTGCTGCCCGGTGTGGACTTAACGGTGCCGGTGTTTTATTCACAGGGCTTTGAAGGCACCATCAAGGAAATGAACATCACCGAACACGCCAAGGTGTTCAGCATTGGCCTGAACCTGTTGTACTTGCAGCAACTGGAAGCCGGCATCAGTTACACCACGTATTTTGGTGGCGATATTGATAACTGGATCAATGATCGCGATAACATTGCACTGACATTGAAATACTCATTCTGAGGAGCACGCCATGAAACTGATTCGACCCTTGTTTATGACCATGGCATTGTCGGCAGTGCTGGCGGGCAGCGTGCTGGCAAAAGTACCTGCCGATGAAGCGCAACAACTGAAAGACGGTCCATTGACCCCGATGGGCGCTGAACGCGCCGGCAATGCCGATGGCAGTATCCCGGCCTGGACCGGCAGCATGCGTGGTGTGCCGAAAGGCCTGTCCTATCCGGGTACCGGTTCGCCATATCCCGATCCGTATGCCAGTGAAAAACCGCTGTTTGTCATCACCGCCGCCAATTACCAGCAATACGCGGACAAGCTGACCGAAGGCCAGAAGGCGATGTTCAAGCAATACCCGGACACGTTCCGCATGCCGGTGTATCCCAGCCATCGCGATGGCCGCTATCACCAACTGGCGGAAGACCGTGCGTTTTATAACGCGCAGAACACGCAACTGGTGAATGGTGTTGATGGCCTGCGCCAGTTCAATGGTGGCCTGCCGTTCCCGATCCCGAAAGATGGTGCCGAAGCCTTATGGAATGGCCGCGTGAATGCGCCGAACTTTTCCATGGAAGGTGTGATGGATGACATCGCAGTGTTTTCCGATGGCAGCTTTTCGGTGCGCACCCTGCTGACCATTGCCGATTACCCGTTTGCCAGTCACGCCCATGCCATCGGTGTCGTCGATGAGGCGATCAGCATTTATGGCGGCATGGTGCATCTCACCACCGAGGCACCCGTGCGCGACAAAGGCCAGATGACCATCGTGCATGAGCCGCTGGACCAGGTAACGTACCCGCGCAATGCCTGGATTTACTTGCCGGGCGTGCGACGCGTCAAGCAGGCACCGACCGTGGGTTATGACACGCCGGATGCGCCCGGCGGGTTAATGACGGTCGATGACATGCTGGGCTTCAACGGCGCGATGGATCGCTACGACTGGACCCTGGTCGGCAAGAAGGAAATCTACATTCCGTATCACGCGTACCGCTTTGATGATCCCAAGGCGACGTACAAGGATATCTTGAAGCCTTATCACGCGAACCCCGATTACATGCGTTATGAATTGCATCGCGTCTGGGTGGTGGAAGCGAACCTGAAAAAAGGCAGCCGGCATATTTATTCCAAGCGCCGCTTTTACATGGACGAGGACAACTGGCTGATGGCCAGCACCGAAAACTACGATGGCCGTGGCGAGTTATGGCGTATGAGCCTGATCAACACGATCTACGATTACGCCGTGCAGGGATACATCCAGCGCACGCTGATGTTCCATGACATGAAAGCCGGCGCATACATTGCCATTCGCATGGCCAATGAGCGCGAGCCGACCAAGTACAACGTGCCACCACGCGGTGAGGATTACTACACGCCAGCGAACCTGCGCAAGATGGGGACGCGCTGATCACAGGAAGCCGCCGCCATCACGGCGGCTTTTTTATGTGGCCGTATGATTCACGATGGCGACATCGCGAATAAAGGATTTGATCTCGCGAATGCGTTGCTTCAATGGGTAATCCGGGTACTGGATCCAGTAAGTGGCGGCGGTGTTGATGGCACCGGCGGTCATTTCTGCCAGGAAGCGTGATGAATAGCCCGGGTTCACATCCCCCAGCTTTTTGCCTTCATCAAACAGGCGCTCGTACAAGGCGATATTGCTTTCCAGCGTGTCGCGGCTGTTCTGGCTATGGCTGGACAGGTCGAGCATGGCGTGACGCACCAGGTTGTGCTCCAGTATGTCGTTGCCGGCGCGGCTGACCACCTGCCGGGTAATGAAGTCATCCAGCCGCTGGCGGGTGGTGCTGTGCAGGCGGAGGGACATCGCGAGGTTGCGCTCGGATGCCGTGACCAACAGCTCGCGGCTGACGCTTTCGATCAGGTCCTGCTTGGAAGGAAAATGGTTATAGAACGTCTTGCGGGCGACATCCGCTTTTTCGCACAGCTCTTCAATGGTGATCGACTCGAACGGCTTTTCCGATAACAGCCCGGTTGCCACCTGCAGGATGCGGCCACGGATTTCCTGTTTGCGGCGCTCGCGGCGGCTATCGGCAGGATTGGCGGCGGGGCTGGCAGGCATGGGCATGGGAGCATTCCATCAAGGCCGGGACGGGCGACCATCGTAACAAAAGTAGACTATTGTGTAAAAGTAGAATGTAGTATACATTTATGCCTGTGTAGTCATCCCACCGGAGGATCCCCCATGGCTGGCAATCTCTATATCAAGGCCGATGGCAGCGTCAAAGACGACATCCTGGCCCAGCAGCAAGCGGCCTTGGCGGCTTCGGCCGAGCGCCATGGCGTCGACAAGGACCTGGTCGACCGCCTGATGAAAGAAGTCCGTGAAAACGGCTACGTCATCATCAAGAACCTGGTGCCCCGCGAGCAGATGGAAGCCATCAAGCAAGAAGTGCTGCCGCTACTGACCCATGACGGGCGCACCGAATTCGAAGGCTACAAGACGCGCCGGATCTACGCCGTGATCGAGAAGACCCTCGCCCTGAACCCGCTGGTGGATCACCCGCTGATCATGGCGCTGCTGGACCAGTTGTTCCAGCCCAACTATTTATTGTCACAGCTGCAGGCCATCAATGTGTTGCCGGGCGAAGTGGCGCAGCCGCTGCATGCCGATGACGGCTTTTACCCGATCCCGCGCCCGCGTCCGCCGATTGGTGCCGCCTGCATCTGGGCGATTGATGACTTCACGGCGGAAAACGGCGCCACCGTGATCATTCCCAAAAGCCATTTGTGGGGTGATGAACATCCCGGCGATGGCAGTGGTCATGAACTGGTGCCAGCAGTGATGCCCTCCGGCTCCTGCCTGTTTTTCCTCGGCACGGCCTGGCATGGCGCGGGCGCGAACAAAACCGATAAGCCACGCTTTGCAGCGACCACCCAATATTGCGAGCCGTGGGCGCGCCAGCAGGAAAATTATTCACTGGCCATTTCACGCGAGCGCGCCAAATTGTGCAGCGAGAAAATCCAGAAAATGCTCGGCTATAGCATGCTGTTCCCGTTCATCGGTTTCGTGAACGGGCGCGACCCGATTCGCTTGCTACAAGATAAATAACGAGCGCTTACGCACCCGCCAATCGCTCGCCATCGGGCAACCAACGGGCGATGAGGGTTTCTGCCAATGCGGCGTGCTGCTGGAGAACGGTTTCTGCGGCGTGGCGGGCTGGTTCCAGCAATGCCGCATCGCGTTGCAGGTCGGCAATGCGGAATTGCACCAGTCCCGCCTGCCGCGCACCGAGCAATTCACCGGGGCCGCGCAATTCGAGATCCTTTTCAGCGATCACAAACCCGTCATTGGTTTCGCGCATCGTGGCGAGGCGCTCTTTGGCGTAATGTGACAAGGGCTTGGCATACAACAACACACAGTGGCTCTCAGCGGAACCGCGACCGACACGGCCACGCAACTGGTGCAACTGTGCCAGCCCAAGCCGCTCCGGGTTTTCAATAATCATCAGGCTGGCATTCGGCACATCGACACCGACTTCAATGACGGTGGTGGCCACCAGCAAATCCAGCTCGCCATGCTTGAACGCAGTCATCACCGCATTTTTATCGGCAGGCTTCAGGCGTCCGTGAATCAGGCCCACGCGCACATCGGGTAATGCGGTGCTTAATGCCGCATGCGTGGCTTCAGCGGCTTCGCAATCGAGCTCTTCCGATTCCTCAATCAGGGTGCAGACCCAGTATGCCTGCCGGCCTTCACGGCAGGCTTTGTGTACACGTTCGATCACTTCATCGCGCCGCGAGTTATCCACCAGCACGGTCTGGATCGGCGTGCGACCCGGCGGCAATTCATCAATGATGGTGTTATCCAGGTCGGCATACGCACTCATCGCCAAGGTGCGTGGAATGGGTGTGGCCGTCATGATGAGCTGGTGGGCACGGGCGCCCTCGGACTGGCCTTTTTCAGAAAGCGCCAAACGCTGGTGCACACCGAAACGGTGTTGTTCATCAATGATCGCCAGGCCCAGGCGATGGAAGCACACCGATTCCTGGAACAATGCGTGCGTCCCAATCGCCAGCTGGATGTCACCGTCCTGCAATCCCGCCAGGATTTCCGCTTTCTGTTTTTTCGGGGTCTGGCTGGTCAGCAAGGCCATGCGCACCCCCAGCGGTTGCAACCATTGCGACAAGGCGTTGGCGTGCTGGGTGGCGAGCACTTCGGTCGGTGCCATCAAGGCGGTCTGGTAGCCATGCCCAATCACATGCGCCGCAGCCATCGCGGCCACCACCGTTTTGCCTGAACCGACATCACCTTGCACCAGCCGCAGCATCGGTTGCGCTTTGGCGAGATCGGTGACGATATCGTGCACCGCACGCTGCTGTGCACCGGTCAAGGTAAAGGGCAGCCGTTGCAATAATTGCTGCGACAGCTGGCCGGGCGCTTTCATGGCAGGCGCCGAATGTTGTTGCAGGCGAGCACGCAAGCGCCGCAATGACAGGTTGTGCGAGAGCAGTTCTTCAAACGCCAGCCGTTGCTGGAACGGATGCACGCCCTCCGCCAGCTGTTTCAGGTCCACGCCTCGCGGCGGCCGGTGCAGGAAATGCAGCGCATCGGCCAGCGAGACCCGCAAGGCATCCGGCAGCAGCGCATCCGGCAGCGATTGGCCCAGGCCATGATCGAGTCGCGCCAGTGCCTGCTCGGTCAGCATGCGCCAGCGTTGTTGCGTGAAGCCGGCGGTGGTGGGGTAGATCGGCGTAAGACGACCGTCATCCGCGAGCATGGCAGTGGTGGTGTGGCGATATTCCGGATGCACCAGTTCCAGCCCGGCACTGCCACGACGCACTTCACCAAAACAGCGCAAGGTGTCGCCGGTTTTGAGACCCGCCTGCTGCGCCTTGCTGAAATGGAAAAACCGCAGTGTGATCGTACCGGTGTTGTCCTGCAGGCGGCATAACAAGGAACGGCGGCGGCCAAACACCACATCGGCACCGCGAATGGTGCCTTCGATCACGGCTTCCACGCCGGGCTGCGCGGCCCCGATCGGCGTGATGCGGGTGCGGTCCTGGTAACGCAAGGGCAAGTGGAACAGCAAATCCTGCACGGAAGCGATGCCGAGCTGCGACAGTTTTTTCGCCAGCCCTGGCCCGACACCTTTGAGTGCGGTCACGGGCTGCTGGTCAAGCGGGGTGGCCATCGCGTGGGTTGTCCGGCTTTCATGGTCTAATAGGCAATCACGATGATGCCTGAATTTGCAGGCAAGGACGATAGGGGAATGGCTCGCATGCGTGTGCTCTTTGTCGGCTGTGGCGATCTCGGGATCGCTGCCGGCCTGCGCCTGCAGCGTGACGGCGCGGAGGTGTTTGGTGCGCGCCGGCAGGTTGGCGCGTTACCGGCCGGGATTACACCGGTGAAGGCGGATATCGCCGCGCCGGCCAGCCTGAAGGTATTGGCAGAGGTGGCAGCCGATGTGCTGGTGTATGCTGTGGCGGCCAATGGCCGCGATGATGCAGCGTACCAGCAGGCGTATCCGCAGGGTTTGCAGTACACGCTGGAGGCGATGGGCAATACCGTCAGGCACGTGATGTTTGTCTCCAGCACCCGCGTGTACGGTGAAGACCAGGGTGGATGGTGTGATGAACACGGTGAACCCTGTCCCGCCGATTTTGGTGGTGAACGCCTGTGGCAGGCCGAACAGTTGTTGCAACAGGCAGCGTGCGCCACCACCGCACTGCGACTGTCCGGCATTTATGGCCCCGGCCGCCGCCGCATGCTGGCGCTGGCCGGTAAGCCGGAGGAATGGCCCGCCGATAACCGCTGGAGCAATCGCATCCATCGCGATGATGCCGCCGCGTTTATCGCGTACCTGCTTGCGCAGGTGGCTGGCGGCAAACCCGTGCAGGCGTGCTATAACGTCAGTGATGATGAACCCGCGCTGCAGTACACGGTCTTGCAATGGCTGGCACAACGACAGGGCCTTCGCGTGAAAGATATCGTGGTTCCGCCGGCGTCCGGTGGCAAGCGGGTGCGTAACACGCGACTGCACGACAGCGGTTTTGTGTTGGGCTACCCATCGTTTCGTGAAGGCTATGGAGCCCTGCTGGATGAGTGATCGCCATACCGACATCGCATCGTTATTGATCGATATCGAAGCCGCCTTGCGCCAGCATGGGTTGTGGGAAGCCGAACCACCGACCGATGAGCAGCTCGCCAGCACGCAACCGTTTTGCATTGACACGCTGGCGTTTCCGCAATGGTTGCAGTTCGTGATGATCCCGCGTTTTTACGCCATCATCGAAGTGCGCGGCGAACTGCCGGCCAACTGCAGTATCTCTCCCGTCGCTGAAGTGTATTTTGATGCCCTCGGGCAGGATGTCCGTGCCCTGATGGCAGCCCTTGAGAGGCTCGATGCCCTGTTCGGATAGCCCTTGTTTTCGCATGGGAATAACGAGCACGCTTTTATAGTCATTTTCCCGCTATCGCATGGATCCCCATGCCTGCAAGTCGTTGCTTCGCGTTGTCAGGCCTGAAGGTGCCTGTTAAGGTGGCTGCCTGTCAGTGCTGTGCCACAGCCTTGGCTGATCAAAAAAGGGGAGAATCATGAAACGACAACATGGGTGGGCATCCGTTGCCCTGCTGGCGCTGTGTGCCCTGTTTACCGGGTGCAGTGAAGCCGAAACGGCCAAAAAGCCGAATGTGTTGGTGATCTGGGGTGACGATATCGGCACCTGGAACATCAGCCACAACAACCGCGGCATGATGGGGTATCGCACCCCGAACATCGACCGCATCGCCGCTGAAGGCGTGGCGTTTACCGATTACTACGCACAGCAGTCCTGTACTGCCGGTCGCGCCGCCTTTATCGGTGGTAGCGTGCCAGTGCGCTCCGGCATGACCAAGGTCGGCTTGCCTGGCGCCAAAGAAGGTTGGAACAAGCAAGATGTCACCATGGCAACGGTCATGAAAGGCCAGGGCTATGCCACCGGCCAGTTCGGCAAGAATCACCAGGGTGACCGCGATGAACACTTGCCAACCATGCACGGCTTCGATGAATTCCTTGGCAACCTGTATCACCTGAATGCCGAAGAGGAACCGGAGAATTTCGATTACCCGAAAAATCCGGAATTCCGCAAGAAGTTTGGCCCGCGTGGCGTGATCCACAGCTGGTCGGATGGCAAAGGTGGCCAGAAGATCGAAGACACCGGCCCGCTGACCAAGAAGCGCATGGAAACCATCGATGATGAAACCTCCGATGCGGCTATCGCGTTCATGGAAAAACAAGTCAAGGCAGGTAAGCCGTTTTATGTCTGGTGGAACGGTACCCGCATGCACTTCCGCACCCATGTGAAGGATGAGCA
>SBFY01000106.1 GCA_006227085.1 Gammaproteobacteria bacterium | reverse complement strand
AACATGCCAAGGCGCGCGGTGCAAAAATCTATGCCGAGTTCATCGGTTTTGGCATGAGTGGCGATGCTTATCACATGACCTCACCACCGGAAGATGGCAGTGGTGCGGCGCAATCCATGCGCAATGCCATGAAAGATTCCGGTGCGGCAATCGATGAAGTCGATTACATCAATGCCCATGGTACTTCCACGCCTGCCGGTGACCTGGCGGAAAGCCGCGCCGTGCGTGCGGTGTTTGGTGGTGCAGCTGACAAGCTGTCCGTCAGTTCAACCAAATCCATGATTGGCCATTTGCTGGGCGCAGCCGGTGCAGTGGAAGCGATTTTCACAGTATTGGCATTGCGTGACCAGGTGGCACCGCCAACGATCAACCTGGAAAATCCGCAGGAAGGCTGTGACCTCGATTACGTGGCAGGCCAGGCCAAGCAGCGCGAAATCCGTGTCGCCATGTCCAACTCGTTCGGGTTTGGCGGCACCAATGGCACCGTGGTTTTCCGCAAGATCTGATCACCCGGCTGCCGGAGGCGTCGTTCATGCCTGTACTGGTTAACGGTTCTCCGGCAGCGCATATCAGCGTTCATGATCGCGGCTTCCTCTATGGCGATGGTGTGTTTGAAACCATGCGCCATGCCGGAAGTCGCATCCCTTTGTGGTCGTATCATCGTTCACGTCTTGAATCCGCGCTTGCGCGCCTGGGCATTGCCTGTGATATCGCTGTCATTGAATCGGATATTGCCAGCCTGTTGTCGCAAGAGTCCGGTCACGGTGTTATCCGTTTGGTGGTCACGCGGGGCGAAAGCAAGAGCGGCTATGCGCCAAGCATTGATGCCGTGCCTCACCGTGTGCTGGAAACGCGCCCACTGCCTGCAATGTTCGGTGATATCACAGTGCGCGTGTGTGATTGGCGGTTGCCAGTGCAGCCGGCTTTGGCGGGGATCAAGCACCTGAACCGGCTCGATCAGGTGATGGCGCGTCGCGAGTGGGATGATGCCACGATTGCCGACGGCCTGATGCTGGACGTGACCGGCGCAGTGATCGAAGGCACCATGAGTAACCTGTTCCTGCGCAAGGGTGATGAATGGCTGACGCCGGATCTATCGCGCTGTGGTGTGGCCGGTGTCATGCGCAGCTGGGTAATGAATGAAGGCTTGCCGGCATTGGGTTGTGATGTCGATGTGCGTGATGTCACCTTGACGCAACTGCTGCATGCCGATGAAGTGTTCCTGTGCAACAGTGTGCGTGGTGTGATGCCGGTAACGCGACTTCAGTCACCCGGCAAGACCTGGGCGGTGAGTGACCAGGTACGTGCCTTGCAATCGTCAGTGGGGAAGTTGTGGCATGCGTAAGCTGTTGTTGAAAGCATTGCCGGTTTTTACATTGCTGCTGGCCTTGTTTGCTGCGGTGGTCTGGCATGGTCTCAACCTGTGGATGGATGCGCCGATGCGTATCCCGGAAGCCGGCCTGGTGTACGAGGTGCGGGCGGGTGCGGGCGTGCGCACCGTATTTGCCGATTTTGAAAAACAGGGTTTGGTGAAAAGCGCTGACCCGATGCGCTGGTACCTGCGCTTGCATCGCAAGCCGTATCGCATCAATGCCGGTGAATACCGTTTGCAGCAGGGTGATACACCGCGTACGCTCCTGCAGCGTTTTGAAAGCGGGCAGGTGGTGCAATACGCGATCACTTTTCCCGAAGGCTGGACAGCTGCGCAAGTGCTGGCTGCCTTGCAGGCGGCACCCAATCTCAAACGCGAGTTGACGGATGTTGCAGCGTTAGCGGGTTTGCTCGGTTTGCCGGAAGGCAGCAGTATCGAAGGCTGGTTACTGCCAGAAACCTATCTTTACCATAAAGGCTTGAGTGATCTCGATGTGCTGCGACAGGCCTTTCAGGCCATGCAGGCAACCTTGTCGCGCCTGTGGGCGGATCGTGAGGAAGGGTTGCCGTACGAAACTCCCTACGAAGCATTGATCATGGCCTCGCTGGTGGAACGTGAGACCGGTGTACCGGAAGAGCGCCCGGCCATTGCCGGTGTGTTCGTTCGGCGCTTGCAGAAAAACATGCGCCTGCAAACCGATCCCGCCGTGATTTATGGCTTGGGTGATCGCTACCAGGGCAACCTGACACGGGCTCACTTGAAAGAGCCCACGCCGTATAACACCTATACCAATCATGGCCTGCCGCCCACGCCGATTGCGATGCCCGGTGAAGCGGCCATTCATGCGGCCTTGCACCCGCAAGCCGGTGACACCTTATACTTTGTGGCGAAAGGTGATGGCTCGCACGCATTTTCTGCCACACTCGCCGAACATGAAGCAGCTGTGTTGAAATACCAGGTACGGCAGCGCAACAGCGATTACCGTTCCAGCCCTAAACGATAGATGAAGGATGCACAGTGGCACGCGGGTTTTTCCTGACATTGGAAGGCGGTGAAGGGGCAGGTAAATCCACCAACCTGCGCTTCGTGCAATCGTGCCTGGAAGCTGCTGGCAAACCGGTGTTGATGACCCGAGAGCCAGGTGGCACTGCGCTGGGTGAAGCCCTGCGTGCGGTGTTGCTGGATGCCAACCAGTCACCGGTCGACCCCTTGGCAGAATTGCTGATGATGTTCGCCGCCCGTGCCCAGCATGTCGAAGACGTGATCAAGCCGGCCCTGGCTGAAGGCTACTGGGTGGTGTGTGACCGTTTCACGGATGCCACCTATGCCTACCAGGGCGGTGGCCGTGGTCTGCCCCGTGACACCATCGCGACACTGGAAACGATGGTGCAGGGCGATTTGCGGCCGGACCTGACCATCCTGCTGGATTTGCCGGTCGCAGTCGGTATGCAGCGTGCCGGCGCGCGTGATGCAGCGCCCGATCGCATTGAGCAAGAGTCGCAGGATTTCTTCGAACGTGTGCGGGCAGCGTATCGCGAACGCGCGCAGCAATTCCCGCAGCGTTATTGCGTGGTCGATGCCTCGCAGGATTTGCCGGCCGTGCAGTCCGGTATCCGTGCAGCGCTGGAAACCGTCATGGCGAAGCGCTCATGAGTGATCGCGTGCTGGTGCATTACCCATGGCTGGAAGCCGATCGCGACCGCATCCTCAACCAGGATCGGGAAGGGCGCATGCATCATGCCCTGATGCTGCAAGGGCCTCATGGCCTGGGCAAGATCGCGCTGGCACGCTGGATCCTGGCTGCCCGCCTGTGCCTGTCACCGGCCTCCTATGGGCCGTGTCTCGAATGCCGTAGCTGCCAGTTGTTGCAGGCGCAGACGCATCCGGATTACCTCGAGATCCAGCCGGAAAAGGCCGGCGGCCAGATCGGCATTGATGCCGTGCGTGAAGCGATTGAATTCATCCAGAAAACCCCGTCGATCAGCGGCCACAAGGCTGTCTTGCTGGCACCGGCGGAAGCACTCAACGTGGCCTCGGCCAATGCCTTGCTGAAAGTGCTGGAAGAGCCCAGTGGCGAAGCCTCCTTGATCCTGGCGGGTGAGGCCATTCACCGGCTGCCGGCGACCATCATCTCGCGTTGCCAGTTGCAGGTGGTACAGGTGCCGGAAGCCGAAGCGGTACTGCCGTGGCTGATGGACCAGTCCGGCGCCAGCGAAGCGCAGGCACGCGAATGGCTGGCGGCCTGCGGTAATGCACCCATCGATGCCCTCGACAACGGCGAATTGGTGGTGAAGGTCGGCAAGACCGTCGCCAGCGACCTGGATGCCTTGTCCGCCCGCAAGAGTGATCCGCTCACCGTGGCCGCGCATTGGGGCAGTCTCGATACGGTCCTGTGCCTGCAGGCCATGTGGCGCTACCTGCTGGCCCGGCAGCAACAGGCGCTGGCAGAGGGCTCGGCCGCCGCCGCATCGCTGGCGGACTCGCTGAAAGACGTGGTGGAGGCGCTGCGGGTGATGGACCGCGCCCACACCAATCCCAACCAGCAATTGCTGCTGGAAGAGCTGCTGATTGCCTGCGGCTCCCGCCTTGCCCTAGAATAAGCCCTCATAACAACAGCACTGGCCTTGAGCCGGGCAATAGTGACCCACCCCGGAGGTTGTATGAATCCTGGTGCACGCAGTGGCATTCTCTCGATCACCATCAAGGACAAGGCCTTGCTGTACTCCTCGTACATGCCGTTCCTGACCCATGGTGGGCTGTTCATCCCGACCTCCAAGGAATACAAGCTCGGCGATGAAGTGTTCATGCTGCTGACCCTGATGGACGAGCCGGAGAAGATCCCGGTTGCCGGCAAGGTCGTCTGGATCACGCCACCGCATGCGGGCCGTCGCCAGGCCGGTGTGGGTGTGCAGTTCAACGGCCAGGACGATACCGCCAACAAGAAGATCGAAACCTATCTGGCCGGTTCGCTGGATTCCGATCGCCCGACCCACACGATGTAACGCGGTCAGCAGCTGTGCTGGTGGATTCCCACTGTCATCTCGACCGCCTGAAACTCCCTCCCGACACTGATGGATTACCCGCTGCCCTCACGCAGGCGCGTGAGGCAGGGGTGAATGGGTTCCTGTGCGTCTGCATTGATCAGGGCAATGTGGCCGATGTGGTGGGCATTGCTGAACGCTGGCCGGACATTGTCGCTTCAGTCGGTGTGCACCCGCTGGACCTGGAAGACAAGGCGCCGGATCTGTCATTCCTCTCGCAATGGGCGAGGCACCCGCGTGTGGTGGCCGTCGGTGAGACCGGGCTCGATTACCACTATGCCAGCGAAAACCGCCAGCTGCAGATGGATTCCTTTGCTGCGCATCTCGATTTTGCCGCGCAGGAAAAACTGCCGGTGATTATTCATACGCGTGAAGCAGTGGATGACACGCTGGCCTTGATGCGCGAACACGCCAGCCGTGATGCGGTGGGTGTCATGCATTGCTTTACCGAATCCTGGGACATGGCGAAGGCCGCGCTCGATCTTGGTTTTTATGTATCGTTCTCAGGGATCATCACCTTCCGCAATGCCGATGATTTGCGTGAGGTGGTCAGGCAAGTGCCGCTGGATCGCCTGCTGGTGGAAACCGATTCACCGTACCTGGCACCTGTCCCGTATCGCGGTAAACCCAATGAACCGAAATACCTGCCGGCAGTCGCAGCGGAAGTGGCACGATTGAAGGGTGTGACGGTTGACGAAGTGATCCGCGTTACCGGCGAAAACTTCTTTAATCTGTTTTCGAAGGCTCGTGGTCCGCTTCAGGCGCTGTGATGCCCTTGGCGTGTTGCTCGCGGATCAGCGTGTCGAGCTTGGCTTCCATCCGATCCATGCGCGCCTTGAATTCCGCCGAGAGCAATGACAGCTCGAGGTTTTCCTTTTGCTCATCCTGCTCGACGAAATACACGGTGAAACTGGCGGTGATCATCGAGAACAGGCCGATGCCCATGGCAATCAGCAGGGCGCCGAAAATCTTGCCTTCGGTGGACGTCGGCACCACATCACCATAACCGACGGTGGTCACCGTCACCCAGGCCCACCAGATGCCATCGGTAATGTTGCGGATACCGGGATCAATACCGGCAATCATGATGCCCGCAATCACGGTAATCACCATGCTGACGGCCAGTGTTGAGCCGAGGTGATGGCGCGCCAGCACGCGCCGGAACCCGCCGGAGGCTTCCAGCAACAAACCGATCACCAGCAATAAACGCAGTGAACGCAGCGTACCGGCAATGGGGGAATCGCCCCATAAAATGCCAACCCCTGCGGCGATGATCAACAGGTTGACCCAGTTGCTGAGCAGGTAACGGATCTTGTGCTGCACCAGGCTGGTCAACACAACGCTTTCAAGCACAAAAAACAGCCAGATGGCCAGGTCCTGGCTGAAACGCACCTGTGGTTCGATGGCGTAACGGGTTTCAACATACCAGAGCCCGAGTAGCCAGAAGGCGATCAGGATCATCGGGGCTTCGAAATACTGCGCCCAGCGGCGGGCTACCGGGGTTTCATCGCTGGCCACGCC
>SBFY01000097.1 GCA_006227085.1 Gammaproteobacteria bacterium | reverse complement strand
AAAGGGCAGCCTAGGCTGCCCTTTTTATTGTCCTGTCTTCAGGTGTTCCGAAGGTGATTATTGTGTGGTTGTATTGGGTTTCGGTGCTGGATAATGTTTCATCGGGATGAAAGGGTGGAAGGCTAATGCGATACCTTCCTCAATGTGTGACTGATAGCGAAAAGGCTCTTCTTTGCGGGTGAAGCCAATTGAACCTGTCCGCGTATTAATATCTTGTGCCAGACTGATACCGCCGATGCTATGGAATACGTGCTGGAATTCAGGCGTATAAATATTAATGGCTGCTGAGGTGGCGCTGACGGGACGGTTCCAGTCAAAGTCTTCCGTAACATAATTGTCCGGGCCAACCAGTTTGGGCTTCCTGGCCACACCATCCCAGCGGGCCCGGTAATCCCCGTATTGCTCGAATAACACTTCGCGCTCGATCACGTCGATCACAATGACCAGATCCACAGGGGTGGTTTGTTGGGCATTGGCGAGGGTGTAGCTGACAACCCTGGCTAAGGTATCCATGTTGGTTTTCCCGGTTAACGGATCCCAGGGATTGCCGTGTACGCGTATGGCATTTGACCAGGCGCTGCGCAAGGCATTGTTGTTCACAACGATATAGCCATGCTCTTCCAGGTATTCCTTGGCAATTGAGCTGGCCAGTTGTTGGCCTTCTTTTAGCCAGGCTCGGGAGTCGCCGCTGAGGGAAAAAGGTGCGATGGCTACTCGCTTGGGCTGGTGTGCTGAAAACCATGTACTATCCATTTTGTATGGGTAGACCGTTGGGTTGGTTTGCATGCTATTGCAGGCTGCAAGAACCAACGCCATAGCGAATACAATGATTCGGGGTGTGCGTTTGGGCATGGTGTGCTCCTGTGTTGTGGTTTCAGTTGTTCAGTCAGCGGTCATCCATAATAACGGTTTGGTGCCTGATTGTGATTCGGAGCTATCGTGATGTTGCTGCATGCTGAGTCTTTGGTGGGTCATGGCATCCCGGCCATTTTCCTGCATGGTTTGTTGGGTGATGGCAGTAATTTGCGGAAATTGGCCGGTTTGTGCTCTTTGGCAGCCACGCCGGTTTTGATGGATATGCGGAACCATGGGCGTTCCCCTCACGCTGGTGATATGGCGTGGCCTGTCCTTGCTGCCGATGTCCTGGAAACGGCCGACAGCCTGGGCCTGCCAGTCTTTCATCTTGTCGGGCACTCGCTGGGGGGGAAATTGGCGATGGCTGTTGCTGAAGCAGCACCCTCAAGGGTTCTTTCCCTTGTTTCACTGGATATTGCCCCGGCAGCCTATGAGCCGCGGCATCAGCACGTATTTGCCGCGCTACAAGCAGTGCATGACATGCCGCCAGCAAGCCGGGAGGAAGCCTCCCGGAGCATGGCAGGTTGGTTGGATGATCCATTGGAGATTGGTTTCCTGATGAAAAACCTGGTGCGGACTGGGTCCGGTGCCTTGCAGCTGCGTTGTGATTTGCCCGCCATCAGGGCAGGGTATGCTGGCTTGTGCGATAGCCCGGTTGGGGGGGCAGTTGCCTATAGGGGGCCAGTGTTGTTCCTGAAAGGGGAGCATTCTTCCTATATCAATCAGGAAAAAGCTGTGCTGGCCAGGCAGTTATATCCGCAATCCCGCCTGCTCACTATCCATGATGCTGGGCATTGGCTGCATTTTGAGCAAGCGGATAGGGTTGCAGCAGAGGTTGTCCGCTTTTGGGCGCAGATCAGGGCTTGAGCAGCAATCGATGAATGGTCGCCAAATAGCGATCCAGGATTGCTTGTTGGGTATAGTCTTTTCCGGTGACCAGTTGTGTTGCAGGTGTCACCATCAGCACATAGGTCAGTGCGCCGGATAACAGTAACAATAAATCCAGTGGCTCGGCCTCTGGCATCAGCCCATCTTGTTGGGCGTGACGAATAAATGCCAGGCCTTGCTCATAGTCTTGTTTCAAGTGGTGCTCCACCAGCCACTGCAGGCGAGGGCCGGGGGTGGCGGCTTCGGCAAATAATATCTGCAGCCACTGTGGGTGCTGGCGGGTGGCTTCAATGATCTGGCTGTAGATTTGCTGCGCGAGGGCTGACTGTGTTGATCGGGGTCCGCCTGGCAGGTAGCGGGAAAGGTTGGCATTGCGGGATTGCCAGAGATGGGTGACAGCGGCTTCCCACAGCGCTTGCTTGTGGCCAAAGTGGTATTGCACCAAGGCTTTCTTGACACCGGCGGCGGCTGCGATATCGGCAAATGAGCAGCCGTCGTAACCCTTCAGGGCAAAGGTATCGCCAGCTGCAGCCAGGATGCGCTCGCGGGACTCATCGCGTTGTTGTTGGCGGCTTTTCCTTGTTGTCGGAACTGTCATGTCAGCTGGCTTGACCCGTTGATGCGTAAGTGGAAAGATAGCATATTAGCAATACGATCGGATAGTAAGATATCCCAGGATTTGAAATGAAACCCTACCTCATTGAATTAAAAGATATTTCAGGCCATCCCGTGGGAGGCAAGGCGAGCGGACTGGCCAGTCTCGTGCAGATGGGGCTGGCTGTGCCCGAGGCCTTTGTTGTGGTGAATGCCATACCAGGAGTGTATCCCGATGACCTGGAAGCGCGTTATGGAGCCATGGGATATGGGCAGGTGGCGGTGCGATCTTCCGCAGTGGGTGAGGATGGTGTGGATGCTTCTTTTGCCGGCCAGTATGAAACGATTCTCAATGTGGAAGGTTTTGATGCCCTGAGGGTGGCGATCGACCAGTGTGTGGCATCGCTGGAAAGCCATCGGGCCAGTGCCTATAAGGCGCAGCAGTTTGGTGATGTGCCTGTCACCATGAGTGTTGTCATCCAGCGCATGATCCAGCCGCGTGCTGCCGGGGTGCTGTTTTCGGTTGATCCGGTGTCCGCACGGCGCGATCGCCTGGTGATCGATGCTGTCACCGGTCTGGGCGAACAGCTGGTGAGTGGTGAGGTCACGCCTGATCATTACAAAGTGGATCTTGCAGGGAAAGTCGCCCAACACGATTTGGCAGGTGACCAGGCAATTTTGTCGGTCACGGATATCGACGCGTTGGTGGCTGGCGCTCGCAAAGCAGTGCGGGTGTCTGGTCATGAGTTGGACATGGAATGGGCGATCGATACACATGGCCAGCTGCATTGGTTGCAAGCAAGGCCGATCACTGCGTTACCAGCCGACCTGAATGAATTTGATACGCCGATTGACCAGCCTGATGACGTCTGGACGCGCTGCAATATTGGCGAAATGATGCCCGGCGCTGTTGCCCCATTGACATTGTCTGTGACGGGATGGGGGATTGAGCACGGTATGCAGGACATGCAGGTCAAGTACGGGGTTGAGCCTGCCATTGTTCACCAACGCATTCATATCAAGAATGCATTCGGCCATTTTTTCATCAATTTGTCTGCAACGGCGCCGGCGGCATCGCGCATTATCGGCGTGGATTTACAGCAGATGGCCAGGGCCATTTGCGGGCGTGAGTTGCCTGAGCTGAAAGCACCTGCGAAGGCTCCAGCCTGGGTCAGGATCCGTAATTTTATCCGCATGGTGCGTTACGTGCTGGCCATTCCCAAAGTTATTGCAGCATTTGAACCAAAGTTGAATGCCTTTGTGATCGAGCCAAGGGATAACAGTATCGGGATGCTGGATGAAATCGATCAAAAATTCGATTTTTATCTCGAGGCATATGATGTGCATATGCAATCTTCAGCAGGCTCTGGTTTTACTGAGGGCATCCTGCAGCGAATGATCAGCCAGTCCGATGTTGCTACAGCAGAAGAGCAGGCCGAGGCAGCGCGTTTATTGCAAGGGGCCGAAGGCGTTGAAAGTGCCATTTTGGTCAAGATGCTTGATGAATCCGTCGATGCCATTGCAAAAGTCCCGAGTGCCAAAGAGCGCTTCTGGAAAGCGGAGCCTGCATCGGCATATGCATGGTTATCAAGTCCGGAGGCCGGCAAGGCGCGTGAAGTGTTTGAAGCATTCATGGCACGGCATGGCCATCGTGGTTATCGTGAGTTGTCGATGGAGACCCCTTGTTGGGCAGATGACCCATTGCCATTGGTGCAGATCATGCAGGCATCGATTGCCGCGCGCTTCAGTACAAATGTCAAGGCAGGCGCCATACAGCATGCCAAGGTGGACATGGCTTCCCTGGATGCTGCTGTGCGTTGGTTCTTGCCGAAAGCACATGCTGCTGTCCGGCGCCGCGAGCAAACCAAATCCTATCTGGCCAAGGCGACGAACCATTTCAAGCGTGCATATCGACGGGTTGGTGAATTGCTGGAGCAGGAAGGGCGTTTGCCGGACTCGGGTTTGGTGTTTTTCCTGACACGCGAAGAGTTGCGCGATTTGGCTGCAAATGCTGACGAGGTCTTGGTGAAACAGGCTCTCCTTCGTCGTGAGGCATTGCCTTATCAGGAACGACTTGAGTTCGAGGATGTGGTGATTGGATTCCCGGAGCCCGTGGTGCTGTCAGCGCGCGGTTTGGGGGACGATGGTGTGCTGGTGGGAAGGCCTGTCAGTCGCGGTGTGGTAGAGGGTTTTGCCCGGGTCGCATTGACGCTGGAAGAAGCGGCTGGATTGCAGCCCGGCGAGATCCTGGTGGCGCCGATCACGGATGTTGGCTGGACGCCATATTTCAGCCTGATTGCCGGTCTCGCGACCGATGTTGGCAGTGCAGTTTCGCATGGTTGTGTGATTGCGCGTGAGTACGGTTTGCCAGCTGTGGTCAACCTGCGTTCGGCAACCCGTGACTTCAAGACCGGTGATCGTGTCCGGTTGGATGGCGATCATGGCACATTAACCTTGTTGCATCGCGAAGGGGATGTCGCATGAAAATTGACGGACCATTTTATGCAGGACTGGAAGGGGCCGCGGCTGAAGCGCAACGCCTCGAGGCAGAAGGGTACGATGGCGTGTATACCCTGGAGGGCAGCAGTGATCCCTTTTTGCCGTTGGCAATTGCCAGTGAGCATGCGCCCCGGTTGGATATTGCCACGGGGATTGCGGTGGCCTTCCCTCGCAATCCTTCGCATATTGCGTACTCGGCTTGGGACTTGCAGCGCTTTTCCAAGGGCAAGTTCCTGTTGGGTATTGGCTCGCAGGTCAAGGCGCATATCGAGAAACGTTTTGGCGTGGCGTTTGATCCACCGGCTGCGCGTATGCGTGAATACATCCAGGCGGTCAAAGCGTTTTTTGATTGCTGGCAAGATGGCAAGCCGCTGGATTTCCAGGGGCAGTTTTATCGCCACACCCTGATGACACCGATGTTCAATCCGGGTCCTAACCCGTATGGAAAGCCACCTATCCTGCTAGGAGCTTTGGGTCCCAAGATGACGCATGTTGCCGGCGAGGTTGCGGATGGCTTGATTGTGCATCCGTTTAATACACAGGTCTTTGTCGAGCAGGAGCAGTTGCCACAGGTGCTGTCGGGCCTGCAGGCCAGTGGTCGGGATCGCAGTGAATTCACCATCCAGGTGACAGCGATTTGTGTGACGGGTGCAACAGAAGCTGAATACGAGGCAGCCAAAACTTCAGTGAAAGGGTTGCTGGGGTTTTATGGGTCAACACCAGCATACATACCGCCGATGAATTCCGTGGGTTATGGGGGTTTGCAGCCCGAGCTGAATCGTTTATCCAAAGCAGGCCAATGGGATGCGATGGGTCAATTGATTGATGATGATTTCCTGAACGCATTCGCCGTGACGGGTGAGCCATCAACGATTGCGCGGCAGCTGGTGGATCGCTATGGCACGGTTGCTGACCGCATCAGTATTTATGCGCCGTACCAATCTTCCCCGGGGGTTTGGTCTTCCATTATTCGTGATATCAAACAGTTGACGGGTCGTCATTAAGGGGCAGGCATGGCAAATCGCCGGGCACAGATCGCGATGAACGAAGCAGAAATGTGGGCTTTCATCGAGACACAGAAAACCGTACAGGTCTGTAC
>SBFY01000169.1 GCA_006227085.1 Gammaproteobacteria bacterium | reverse complement strand
CAAGCGCCCAACGTTTAATGGCATCTTGAAAACAAGCCGGTACGCAACACTTTTTACATCGCGCGGCTGTCCTTACTTGTGTAGTTATTGCCATGATGTGTTCAGTAAACGCTTTGTGCATCGTAGCCCGGAGAATGTCCTGGCGGAAATCGAATATCTCCATGACACATATGGTGTGACCGAATTCCAGATCATTGACGATATCTTCAATTTGCATAAGCCTCGCCTGAAAGAGATCATGCGTGAAGTCAAGCATCGATGGGGCGGCAAAATGCTGTTTTCTTTCCCCAACGGTTTGCGCGCTGATATCCTTGACGAAGAAACCATCGATGCATTGGTGGATGGTGGTACCTACTGCGCAGCCATTGCTATTGAGACAGCCACGCCCCGCTTGCAATCGCTGATCCAGAAAAACCTCGATCCGGACAAGGCGTTTTGGGCCATCCGGGAATTTGACAAACGAGGCATTGCCGTCACAGGCTTCTTTATGCTGGGTTTTCCGACAGAAACTCCGGAAGAGATCGAAAAAACGATCCGCTTTGCACTCGATGCGGGCTTGACCCAAGCGTATTTTTTCAGGGTGGTCCCGCAGCCTGAAACGCCCTTGTATGACTTGGCTGCCAAGGAAAACCTTGAGGCGCTAGAGGAAATTACCCGTATTGATATGGAAGATGGCCACTACCGGAGCGATGATTCCTGGTACCAGCGCGCTTATGGTTACCCGTTGGCCAAGGTGATTCGCAAAGCCAATCTCCGGTTTTACTTGCGGCCTAAAACAGCCTGGCGAATTTTGACGCGTTGGCCTTTACGCTCCATGCTGCGTAGCTTGCCCAGCTTTTTTGGGGTCTTGTTTGGCTTAAGGGGTGGGGCGAAGTAAGCGCATCAACATGGATCCAATAAAAAAGCCACCGGAAGGTGGCTTTTTTATTGCGACATCAACTCAGCGTTCAAGCTGTTGCAACTTGCCGGGTTTGCCATTCCAGTCTTCGGCATCCGGCAGGGCTTCTTTTTTCTCGGTGATGTTCGGCCATACTTCAGCCAGTTCGCGGTTCAGTTCCAGGAATACCTGCTGGTCTTCCGGCAACTCATCTTCCGAGAAAATCGCATCAATCGGGCATTCCGGTTCGCAGAGGGCGCAGTCGATGCACTCATCCGGGTGGATGACGAGGAAGTTGGGGCCTTCGTAGAAACAATCTACCGGGCAGACCTCAACGCAATCTGTGTGTTTGCATTTGATGCAGTTTTCGCCGACTACAAATGTCATCGCTCTTATTCCTTCGGGTGACTGCGGAAAGGCCGCATTGTAAGCACTTTTGCAGGGCAGGAAAAGCCTGATTTTATGCCCGGGGGGATTACGGCTGCTTAATCCACCAGCCGTTTGATCTGGTACAGGAATTCCAGGGCTTCGCGTGGGCTCAGGGTGTCCGGATCCAGTCCTTGCAGGGCGTCGATGGCCGGGTGCGGGGGGCTGGCAAACAGGTCTTCCTGTGCCGGGGCTGTGCTGCGTGCAGGCGATGGACCGGGCGTCACCTGCTGCTGCCGGACTTCCTGTTGTTCCAGTTCCATGAGTTTCTGGCGCGCCGCTGCCACCACGGCAGCCGGCATGCCGGCCAGCTGGGCGACCTGCAGGCCATAACTCTGGCTGGCGGGTCCATCCTGTACCTGGTGCAGGAAGACGATGCGGTCTTCATATTCGGTGGCATCGAGGTGCACATTGGCAACTGTCGGGTAATGCTCGGGCAGGCTGATCAATTCGAAATAGTGCGTGGCAAACAGCGTGAAGGCTTTCAGTGTGCCCGCGAGGTAGGTGGCGCAGGCCCAGGCCAGTGACAACCCATCGAACGTGCTGGTGCCGCGGCCGATTTCATCCAGCAGGACCAGGCTCTTGTCCGTGGCGTTATGCAGGATATTGGCCGTTTCCGTCATCTCCACCATGAATGTGGAGCGGCCACCGGCCAGGTCATCGGAGGAGCCGATGCGGGTAAAGATGCGATCGGTCAGGCCGATGCTGGCCGTCGTGGCAGGCACATAACAGCCCGTGTGTGCCAGCAGCACGATCAGTGCGGCCTGTCGCATGTAAGTCGATTTGCCGCCCATGTTCGGGCCGGTGATCACCAGCATGCGGCGCTGCGGATCCAGTTGCAGGTCATTGGGAATAAACGGGCCATCCAGCACTTGCTCGACGACGAGGTGGCGGCCTGCGCGGATATCGATGGCAGCGCTTTCCGTCATGGTGGGGCGGCACAGCGCCAGGCTTTCGGCGCGTTCGGCCAGGTTTGCCAGCACATCCAGTTCGGCCAGCGCGGTGGCGGTGGTTTGCAGGGGCTGGAGTTGGTCGTTGAGGTTATCCAGCAGGGATTCGTACAAGGCTTTTTCACGGGCGAGGGCGCGTGACTGGGCTGACAGTGCCTTGTCTTCGTACGCTTTCAGTTCCGGCGTGATGAAACGCTCGGCGTTCTTGAGTGTCTGTCGGCGGGTATAGTCGACCGGGGCCTGTTCGCTCTGCCCGCGACTCAATTCGATGTAATACCCGTGCACGCGGTTATAGCCGACTTTCAGTGTCGACAGGCCAGTCCGTTCCCGTTCGCGGGTTTCCAGTGCGACCAGGTAATCGCCAGCGTTCTCGCTGAGGTTACGCAATTCATCGAGTTCGCTATCGAAGCCGCTGGCAATAACGCCGCCATCGCGCAGCACCATCGGTGGGTTGTCAGTGATGGCCCGCTTGAGCAAGTCCGTCAGTGCAGGGTAGAGCCCCAGTGCCGGCAGCAGTTCGAGCAAGGCCTCTTCCTGGCTGCACTGCAGCTGCTCGTGGATATCCGGTAAAGCCTCCAGCCCGAGGCGCAGGCGCAGCAGGTCGCGTGGCCGGGCCGAGCGCAAGGCCACCCGGGTCAGGATGCGTTCCATATCGCCGACTTCGCGCAGGGCATCCTGGATGCCAGTAAAGCGGCCGTCGGTCATCAGCAGGCCGATGCGCTGCTGGCGGGTTTCAATGGCGGCCCGTTGGCGTAAAGGGCGATGCAGCCAGCGATTGAGGGCGCGACTTCCCATGGCGGTACGGGTGCGATCCAGCACGCTCAGGACAGTGTGCTCCTCACCGCCGCGCAGGTTCTGGTCAATCTCGAGATTGCGACGGGTGGCGCTATCCATGATGACGCTGTCTTCACGACGCTCATGGGTCAGTGCGCGGACATGGGGCAGGTCGCCGCGCTGGGTTTCCCGTGCATAACCGAGCAGGCAGCCGGCGGCACCCAAGCCAAGCGTGAGTTGTTCACAGCCGAAGCCGGCCAGGTCCTTGGTGCCGAATTGGCGATTCAGGGCCGTTTGGGCAGCGGCGATATCAAACTCCCAGGGCGCTCGCTGCCGGACACTGGGATAGCGGCGGGCCATGCTATCGGCCAGGGGGTGCTCGGGCATCAGGATTTCCGAGGGATCCAGCCGCTCCAGTTCGGCCCAGAGGCTTTCGTCACTGCTGGCTTCGCAGGCCGTGAAGCGACCGCTACCCATATCCAGTGCGGCCAGACCGTAGCCAGACTGGCCGGGGAGCACGGCGACCAGCCGCGATTCCCGTCGCTCCGGTAATAGCGCTTCATCGCTGAGGGTGCCGGGCGTGACCACACGCACCACTTGCCGCTCGACCGGGCCCTTGCTGGTGGCCGGGTCGCCGATCTGCTCGCAAATCGCCACCGAGCAACCGCGCCGCAGCAAACGGGCCAGGTAGTTCTCGGCAGCATGGAAAGGGATGCCGGCCATCGGGATGGGTTGGCCAGCGGATTGGCCGCGGGCCGTCAGCGTGATATCGAGGATTTCCGATGCTTTTCTCGCATCGTCAAAGAACAGCTCATAAAAGTCCCCCATGCGATAGAACACCAGCTCATGGGGGTGCCTGGCCTTGATGGCGAGGTACTGCTGCATCATCGGCGTATGCTGGGAAAGGTTGTTATCTGCCGTGATGGCCATCTGATATCTGCATGATTTTATTGATTATTTCTGATGGCTTGGTGGAGCGTGAGGGGTTACGGTAACCCGCTTGCCCAAGCCCTCAGGTGGAGCCGCAAGCCTACGGAATCAGGGGAGTGGGCGCAAGCAGATTTCTTTGCAAGGAGGGGTTGACAGGCCGGAAACGATACTGGTTAGATATACAGTAATTCACCTGTATGGGTGCCGGGCCGCAGCCTCCCGTAGATGGCATGAAAACCTGAAAAACATATGTAACCCGAATGAGGAAGCCGCAATGGACGAGAACAGAAAGAAGGCCCTATCCGCCGCCCTGTCACAAATTGAGCGCCAGTTTGGCAAAGGCACGGTCATGCGCATGGGTGACCAGGAGCGCGAAGCCATCCCGGTGGTCTCCACCGGCTCACTGGGGCTGGATATCGCCCTCGGTGTGGGTGGCTTGCCACGTGGGCGTATCGTTGAGATCTACGGCCCGGAATCGTCCGGCAAGACCACGTTGACCCTGCAGGCGATTGCCGAATGCCAGAAAGCTGGTGGTACGGCAGCGTTTATTGATGCTGAACATGCCCTCGACCCGGACTATGCCCGCAAGCTGGGCGTCAATGTCGATGACCTGATCGTTTCCCAGCCGGATACCGGTGAGCAGGCGCTGGAAGTGGCGGACATGCTGGTGCGTTCCGGGGCGGTCGACATCCTGGTGGTTGACTCTGTCGCCGCGCTGACCCCGAAAGCCGAGATTGATGGCGACATGGGTGATCACCATGTGGGCCTGCAGGCTCGCCTGATGTCACAAGCCCTGCGCAAGATCACCGGTAACATCAAGCGTTCCAATACCCTGGTGATTTTCATTAACCAGATCCGCATGAAGATCGGTGTGATGTTCGGCAACCCTGAAACCACGACCGGCGGTAACGCACTGAAGTTTTATTCCTCCGTGCGCCTCGATATCCGTCGTATCGGTTCCGTGAAAGATGGTGATGAAATCATCGGTAACGAAACCCGCGTCAAGGTGGTGAAGAACAAGGTGGCCCCGCCATTCAAGCAGGCTGAGTTCGTCATCATGTATGGCAAGGGAACCGATCGGGCAACCGAGGTGATCGACCTGGGTGTGCAACTTGGCTTGGTCAGCAAATCTGGCGCCTGGTACAGCGTGGGCGATGAGCGCATTGGCCAAGGCAAGAACAATGCTGCCCGTTACCTGGATGAACATCCGGAAATGGCACAGGACCTGGAAATGCGCATTCGCGAACAGCGCCTGACTTTGAATGTCAAAACAGGGCGTGCTACCGAAGAGTGCAGTGTTGAGTCTGACGGTGACGATGCACCGGTCGAAGACTGAAGCCGGTTTGCAGCGTATCGCCCGGGGAGTAGCGGCCAGGGGTGATGCGCTGCCACAAACTGTCGACGAGCGGCAGAAAGTCTTCCGGCGTGTAGCGATGAATGCGCTGGCACGCCGGGAGCAATCCTTCCACGAATTACAGCAGAAACTGATCCAGCAGGGCGCCAGCCCGGACGAGGCGCGTATCGTGCTGGAGCGCCTGGTAGCTGAAAACCTGCAATCGGATGAGCGTTTCACCGAAGCGATGGTGCGTTACCAGCGCCAACGCAACAAAGGCCCGTTATGGATACGGCGGTGGCTGCAGGAAAAAGGTATTCATTCCGACCTGATTCATGAGTATCTCTGTGAAGACGACTGGCTCGATCAGGCCAAAGCCATCCGGGAACAACGCTTTGGTATCCAGCAGCCATCAACTCCCCAGGAAAAAGCCCGCCAGATGCGTTTTCTCGCCCAGCGGGGTTTCACCGCAGAGCAGGTGCGGAAAGTTTTTCGCTAACGGTCAACCACTCTTGTGTTGTTGCGTTATAAGGTCAATCCTGTCACGTGTGCAGGTTTCCAAAGGTGTCTTATACGGAGTTCCCAGCAGGACTCATCAAAAGGAGTGTGCCATGAAGGTGATCAAGCGGTGTTTGAAACAGTGGGCCTTGTTGCTTGCAGTGG
>SBFY01000116.1 GCA_006227085.1 Gammaproteobacteria bacterium | reverse complement strand
TTTGCACAAAGGTGGTGCCGGAGAGCCAGGTGAGCAGGTGATTGACCCGCGCATCAACCAGCAGATCGTCAATATGATGAAAACCGTGACGCAGTCCGAAGGCACTGCGACACGGGCAGCTGTTGCCGGATACAGCGTGGCCGGGAAAACCGGAACCGCGCATCGTTTGGATGGTGGCGCCTATGCCGAGAAGAGTTACGTCTCCCTCTTCGCCGGCTTGGCGCCAGCGTCCGATCCCCGCCTGGTGGCGGTGGTCATCATCAACGACCCCAAGGGCAAGGATTATTTCGGTGGCCTGATAGCTGCGCCCGTGTTTTCCAATGTGCTGGCGGGTGCGTTCCGGGTCATGAACGTTGCCCCGGATGAAGATACGGTGCAACGCATTGCCGTGCATGGTGATGCGCCGCCACCGGTGGCGAAAACGCGAGTGCCATCATGATGGCCGTTGAAACACAAATGCCAGCGATGCGCCTGTCGGCACTGTTACCGGAGCTTGTTTCCTGCCCGGAGGTGTCAGTCACGGGGCTCTGTCTTGACAGTCGCGCTGTACAGCCCGGTGATGTGTTTATCGCTATCGCGGGTACGCGTTTTGATGGACGGCAATTTGTTGCACAGGCAATCAAGTCCGGTGCTGCAGCCGTGTTGGTGGATGCACAAGGTTGGCAAGGTGCGGCCGCACAAGGCGCGGTGCCAGTGATCGCTGTGGATGCCTTGGGTGAAAAAACGGGTCTTATCGCAAGCCGGTTTTATGGTGAGCCCTCACAGGCTTTGCGAGTGACGGCAGTGACCGGCACCAATGGGAAAACCACGGTGACGCATTTGGCAGCGCGCGTAGCGGGCCAGCTGGAGGACAGCGCAGCGGTCATCGGTACCCTCGGTTGGGGATGTATCAATCGCTTGCAACCGGTTACCCATACCACGCCGGATGCGATTGTCGTGCAGCGGCAATTAGCTACCTTGCGTGACGATCATGTGCAATCAGTGTTCATGGAAGTGTCATCGCATGCCCTTGACCAGGCGCGTGTGGCGGGCGTGTTGTTTGAAACGGCTGTGTTCACCAACCTGAGTCATGACCACCTGGATTATCACGGCACGATGGAAGCGTATGAACAAGCCAAGGCGCGCTTGTTCCGTTGGCCGGGTCTACGGCATGCGGTGATTAATGCCGACGATGTGGCAGGCCGTCGTTTGTTGGCGAGCGCGCATGCTGGTGTCCAGCATCTTTCCTATAGCGTGGATGATGTATCGGCAGACATCCATGCCATCCAGGTGGATTACTTGCCAACCGGCATTCGTGCAAATGTGCATACCCCATGGGGTGAAGCGGCGTTCCAGTGTCGCTTGCTGGGCGAGTTCAACCTTTCCAATGTGTTGGCGGTGATTGCCGTGCTGGGCTTGCAAGGCCATGCACTGGAACGGATCTGTGCGGCGCTGGAAACGGTGTCGCCGGTGACCGGTCGTTTGGAATCCGTCGCGATTCATCATGGCATCAGCATTGTGATCGACTATGCGCATACGCCGGATGCCCTCGAGAAAATGCTGCGTACCTTGCGCCAGCATACCAAGGCCAGTTTGCGGGTAGTGTTTGGTTGTGGCGGTGATCGCGATTCGGCGAAACGGCCGGTGATGGGCCGTTTGGCAGGTCAACTGGCTGACCAGGTGTATCTCACCAGTGATAACCCCCGCCATGAATCATCGCAGGCGATCCTGCAGGCGATCCTGTCAGGCATGGTGTCACCACAGTCGGCAGAAGTGGTCGAGGATCGTGCGACAGCCATTCGCATGGCACTGGATGCGGCGGTGGCTGGTGATACGGTGGTGATTGCTGGCAAAGGTCATGAAACCTGGCAACAGGTGGGCGATGAGAAGCGCCCGTTCAGTGATCATGCCGTGGTGCACGCGTGGTTGGCATCCCGTCAGGGCAAGGGAGGCCATGCATGATCGGCGAATTTGACATGCCAATGCTTGCCACTCGCCTGGGTGCTGAATGGACGGGGCCAGCGCAGTCGTTTTCCGGTGTCAGCACAGACACGCGAACCCTTGCTGCCGGTGATCTTTTTGTTGCCTTGCGTGGTGAACAGCATGATGGTCATCACCACCTGGATCAGGCCTTGGCAAAAGGTGCCGTTGCTGCCGTGGTGGAACAGCCGGTGGACAGTGCATTACCGCAACTGCAAGCCTATGACAGCCGTCGGGCGCTGGGTGAGCTCGGGGCCATGAATCGTGAGCGCTTCACCGGCATTTTGGTGGCGCTGACCGGTAGCGCAGGCAAGACCAGCACCAAGAACATGATTGCGTCCATTTTCACGCAAGTGGGTGAAACCCTCGCCACGCGTGGCAACCTGAACAATGAAATCGGCGTACCACTGACTTTGTTATCACTGCAGGACTCGCATCGTTACGCGGTGATCGAGATGGGTGCTGCCCGGCGTGGTGATATTGCCTACCTGGCACAGTTTGCCAAACCGGATGCAGTGCTGGTCACCAATGTCCTGCCAGCGCATCTGGCGAGCTTTGGCAGCGTCGAGACCATTGCCCAGACCAAGGGCGAGATTTACCAGTGTCTTGGCGAGCAAACCGTTGCCGTGCTGAATGTCGATGAGCCTTGGTCACGCTTGTGGCGTGAATACATTGGCCAGCACCACATCGTGAGCTTTGGCTGGAAGGGCGAAGAAAGGGCCGACGTCACTGCGCGGGATGTGCGTGCCGATGAACAAGGGTTTGCGCAATTCACACTGGTGTTGCCGCAAGGGCAGTATCCGGTGCATTTGTCCGTGCCGGGTTTCCAATCCGTCAGTAATGCATTGGCGGCTGCCGCCATGGCGATTGCCGTCGGCTGCCAGCCAGGGGCGATTGTCGCTGGTCTTGAGGCATTCCGCACGGGGCCGGGTCGGCTGGGGATCTGTGAATCCGCTTCTGGTTGTCGCTTGGTCGATGACACCTATAACGCCAATCCGGGATCGGTGCGTTCAGCGATTGACTGGTTGGCGCAAATCGCTGCGCCGAGGGTGCTGGTGTTGGGTGAGATGGCAGAGCTGGGTGAAGACGCTTGCCAGTACCACGAAGACATCGCGGCTTACGCAAGCCAGCGTGGTATCGAGCAGTTGTGGGTCGTGGGGCCCTATGCGGATGAGATGGTTCGTGTGTTCGGTGATCAGGGCAAGGCTTTTCCTGATCAGGACGCCCTCATTAGCCATGCCAGGGCGCATGTGCATGCGGGCCAGACGGTGTTGGTTAAAGGTTCGCGGCGGGCACGCATGGAACATGTGGTGCAGGCGCTGGCAAAACATCCCTTGGAAGGAGTGCACTAGATGCTGCTGTGGTTAGCCAACATCTTGTCGGAATACATCAGTGCGTTCCAGGTGTTCCAGTACCTGACATTCCGCGGCATCCTTGGTGTGCTGGTAGCGCTTGGCATGTCCTTGCTGCTGGGGCCGTGGATGATCCGCCAGCTGGTACAAAAGCAGATTGGCCAGGCTGTGCGCAATGATGGACCGCAGAGTCATTTCAGCAAGGCTGGCACACCCACGATGGGTGGCGCACTGATCCTGATCAGCATCGGGATCAGCACCTTGCTGTGCAGTGATTTGTCCAATCGTTTCGTATGGGTCGTGTTGGCGGTGACCCTGGTGTTTGGTGCAGTGGGTTGGGTGGATGATTACCGCAAGGTGATCGAAAAGGATTCGCGTGGTTTGCCTGCGCGCTGGAAATATTTCTGGCAATCCGTCGGTGGCCTGGGGGCTGCAATCGCTTTGTACGTGACGGCGCAGGCACCAGCGGAAACGCAGTTGTTCGTGCCATTTTTCAAGCAAGTGGCCTGGGAAATGGGTCTGTTGTATGTCGTCATGACGTATTTCGTCATCGTCGGTTCCAGCAATGCGGTCAACCTGACCGATGGACTGGATGGCTTGGCGATCCTGCCGTGCGTATTGGTAGGCACGGCGCTTGGCATCATTGCCTACCTGAGTGGTCACGCGGAATTTTCCAGTTACTTGCGTATCGGTTATGTGCCGGGTGCCGGTGAGCTGGTGGTGTTCTGTGGTGCGATTGCGGGTGCCGGCTTGGGTTTCCTATGGTTTAACACCTATCCCGCACAAGTGTTCATGGGCGATGTCGGGGCATTGGCATTGGGCGCCGCGTTGGGTGTGGTCGCTGTTATCACCCGTCATGAAATTGTCTACGCCATCATGGGCGGCATTTTCGTCCTGGAAACGGTGTCGGTCATTTTGCAGGTCGGCTCATTCAAGCTGACGGGCAAGCGTATTTTCCGCATGGCGCCGATCCATCACCACTTTGAATTGAAAGGTTGGCCAGAGCCGCGTGTGATCGTCCGTTTCTGGATTATCACCGTGATGCTGGTGTTGTTTGGCTTGATGACCCTGAAGCTGCGTTAAGGATGATGATGACCCTGATCGCAACAGACCGTTACCGCGTGGTGGTTGGCATGGGCCAGACCGGGCTGTCGGCTGTGCGCTACCTGGTGGCGAAAGGGGAATCACCGGTGGTGATGGATACGCGTGAGCAACCGCCCTTGCTGGAAACCTTCCGCAAGGAGTTCCCGCAACTGTCACTGGTGACGGGTGTGCTGGACGCTGCTGTGCTGGCTGCGGCTGATGAGTTGATCGTAAGTCCAGGTGTGGCCCTGGAGACACCGGCGATTGCGCAGGCTTTGGCCAAGGGTGTCACCCTGGGCAGTGATGTGGACCTGTTTTGTGAGGCGTGTGATGCACCTGTGTTGGCTATCACCGGTTCCAATGGCAAGAGTACGGTGACGGCCTGGGTAGGCGATATGGCCCAGCGTGCCGGCAAGCGTGCCGGTGTGGGCGGTAATCTGGGTACGCCGGCACTGGACTTGCTCAAGGATGCGCCGTTGGATGTCGCGGTACTCGAACTGTCCAGCTTCCAGCTTGAGCGCGTGCATGCATTGGCTGCCGATGTCGCCACGATCCTGAACATCACACCGGATCACCAGGACCGCTATGCCGACATGGCGGCATACCACCGCGCGAAACACCGCATTTACAAGGGTGCGCGCCATGTGGTGTACAGCCGTGAAGATGCATTGACACAACCGTTAATGGCGGTAGGGCAGTCCGCATCCAGTTTTGGTTTGTCAGAGCCGGATCTGGGGCACTGGGGGATTCGCCAACAGGATGGTGAAACCTGGTTGTGCCGTGGGATCGACAACTGGTTGCCCGTGAGCGCGATGCGCCTGCAAGGTCGTCACAACTGGTTGAATGCACTCGCAGCCTTGGCAATCGGTGAAGCTGCCGGTTTTGCACGGCAAGCCATGCTGGATTCCCTGCAAGGGTTTGCAGGCCTGCCGCATCGCTGTGTGCCCGTTGCGACGATCAACGGTGTGCATTTCGTCAATGATTCCAAAGGCACCAATGTGGGGGCCTCGATCGCGGCGATTGAAGGTGTGGCCGTGACGCCAGCAGTGCGGGTTGTCCTGATTGCCGGTGGCGAACCCAAGGACCAGTCGTTTGCAGACCTGGCTCCGGTGATGGCGCGGCATGGGCGTTCCGCAATCCTGATTGGCAAGGCCGCTGGCGAGTTGGCCTCGGTATTGGCACCGGTGGTGCCGGTCACGCATGCCGGTTCCATGCCGGATGCTGTTGCCAAGGCGCAGCAGGTAGCCCATGCCGGCGATGTGGTGCTGTTGTCACCGGCCTGTGCCAGTTTCGATATGTTCCGGGATTACGCTGATCGCGGTGAGCATTTTGTGGCTGCCGTCAAGGCATTGGGAGGTGCGCATGCATCCTGATGTCTTTACTCGCGCGTTCTGGCAACAACGCTTGCCATTCATCGATAACCAGTTGCTGTTGTTGGTGGCCTGCCTGTTTACCTTTGGCATGGTGATGATGAGTTCCGCGTCCATTGATCATTCCATGGTGCGCTACCAGAACGGTTTCTATCATTTGTGGCGTTATGTTTTTTATGTCGCCTTGGC
>SBFY01000086.1 GCA_006227085.1 Gammaproteobacteria bacterium | reverse complement strand
GTGATGATGAGTTCCGCGTCCATTGATCATTCCATGGTGCGCTACCAGAACGGTTTCTATCATTTGTGGCGTTATGTTTTTTATGTCGCCTTGGCCTGTGGTGCCGGTTTTGCGGTGGCTTGTACACCGATGCGCATCTGGCTGCGCTATGGCTGGGCTTGCTTGTTGGTCGGGTTTGTCTTGCTGGTACTGGTCATCATCCCGGGTGTTGGCCGTGAAGTGAATGGCAGCATGCGCTGGATCCCGCTGGGGCCGATCAACTTGCAAAGTTCGGAAGTGGCCAAGTTCTGTGTGCTGGTCTATCTCGCTGGTTACCTGGTGCGACGCGAAACCGAAGTGCGTGAAAACTGGATGGGCTTTATCAAGCCGATTGGCGTGGTGTCGGTGTTGATTGCCTTGTTGATCCTGGAGCCGGATTTTGGTTCGGTGGTGGTGCTGTTCGGCGCTTGCCTGGGTATGTTGTTCCTGGGAGGTGCGCGGCTGCTGCAGTTCTTGCTGGTGATGTTGGTGGGTTTGGCAGCCGCTGCCTTGCTGATTTATACCTCACCGTACCGTATGCAACGTTTGCTGACGTACCTGGATCCGTGGGCTGACCAGTTCAACACGGGTTACCAGCTGACACAGTCGCTGATTGCCTTTGGTCGTGGTGAATGGCTTGGCCTCGGGTTGGGCAATAGCGTACAGAAACAGTTTTATTTGCCGGAAGCGCATACCGATTTTGTGTTTGCCATCATTGCCGAAGAGCTGGGCTTTGTTGGCGCCTTTGTTGTGATCGTGCTGTTCTCGTTGCTGTTTTTCCGCATGTTGAGGATTGCACGGCGTGCGGAACAAGGCAGCCGCCATTTTGCCGCTTACCTGGTGTATGGCGTGGTGCTGGTCTTGGCCAGCCAGGTATTCATCAATATTGGTGTGAACACCGGCTTGTTGCCCACCAAAGGGTTGACGCTGCCGTTCCTGAGTTATGGCGGCAGCAGTTTGCTGGTGGTTGGCGCCTTCATGGGGCTGACCTTGCGGGTGGAGTACGACAACCGTTCGGTGGTGTTACCTGAATTGACGGTGAAGAGGGCTTTGGCATGACTGTGTCTGCATCCCGCACCGTATTGATCATGGCTGGTGGCACCGGCGGACATGTGTTCCCGGCTTTGGCGATTGCTGATGCCTTGCGTGCGAAAGGTAATGAGGTGGTGTGGCTGGGCACCCAGAAAGGCATTGAAGCCCGGCTGGTGCCGCAGGCAGGCATTCCCCTGTTTTTTGTGTCGGTCAGCGGCATTCGTGGCAAGGGCATGATGGCGTTGTTGAAAGCACCCCTGCAGCTGTTGAAAGCCGTGCATGAAAGCGTCTCGCTGCTGCGTCGTATCAAGCCTGCCTGTGTGTTGGGCATGGGTGGTTTTGCGGCCGGCCCCGGTGGCTTGGCGGCATGGTTGCTGCGTTACCCACTGGTGATCCACGAGCAGAACGCTGTGGCCGGAACCACGAACCGGTTGCTGTCGCGTTTGGCGCGCCGTGTGCTGGTGGCTTTCCCGGATGCCTTGCGTGCCGGTGAATGGGTGGGTAATCCGGTGCGTGCATCGATTGCCGGTTTGCCGATGCCGCAGGAGCGTTCGGTGGGACAACATCAACCGCTGCGCATCCTGGTGTTGGGTGGCAGCCTGGGTGCGCGTGCCTTGAACCAGGCGCTGCCGAAGGCCTTGGCGGGTCGTGCTGTCGAAGTATTCCACCAAACCGGCAAAGCCGATGGTGAATCCGTGCTGGCAGCGTACCAGCAAGCCGGTGTGCCAGCGCGTGTGGAAACCTTTGTGGAAGACATGGCAGCTGCGTATGCCTGGGCAGATCTGGCGATCTGCCGTGCCGGGGCGTTGACGGTTGCCGAGTTGGCTGCTGCTGGCGTTGGATCCGTGCTGGTGCCGTATCCGCATGCGATTGATGACCATCAAACACGCAATGCTGCCTGGTTGGCAGATAGCGGTGCCGCAGTGCTGATGCCGCAGCCAGCGCTGGAGGCGGGCGAGTTGCCGGCCGTGCTGGATCGCCTGCTCGCCCATCCGCAGCAGCTGGCCGCAATGGCGGCGGCTGCGCGCGCCAAGGCCAAACCCGAATCCGCGCAACAGGCAGCCATGATTTGTGAGGAGTGCATGCATGTCTGACGCTATCCAGTTCCGTGTGCCCGAGATGCGCCGCATTCGCCAGATCCATTTCATTGGTATTGGTGGCGCAGGCATGTGTGGTATTGCTGAAGTGCTGCACACCCTCGGTTATCGCATCAGTGGCTCTGACCTCAAGGCCAGTGCCATGACGCAGCGTTTGCAAGGCATGGGGATGAAAGTGTTTATCGGCCATGATGCAGCGCATGTCGACAAGGCCGATGTGGTGGTTGTTTCCACAGCGGTCAATGAAAGCAATCCGGAGCTGCAGGCAGCGCGTGAACACCGTATCCCGGTGGTGCGCCGTGCTGAAATGCTGGCCGAGTTGATGCGTTATCGCCATGGCATTGCGGTGGCCGGTACCCATGGCAAGACCACCACGACCAGCCTGATTGCTTCAGTGCTGGGTGAGGCAGGCCTGGATCCCACCTTCGTGATTGGTGGTTTGCTGAACAGCGCTGGCACCAATGCGCGCCTTGGTGAAAGTCGTTACCTGGTGGCTGAAGCCGATGAGAGTGATGCATCGTTCCTGCACCTGCAGCCCTTGGTGTCCGTGGTGACGAATATCGATGCCGATCATATGGACACGTATGGCGGTGATTTTGAAGTCCTGAAAAATACCTTCGTCGAATTCATCCATAACCTGCCGTTTTATGGACAGGCGGTGTTGTGTATCGACGACCCGGTCATCGAATCGCTGTTGCCGCGCATTTCCCGCCAGATGATTACCTATGGCTGCCATGCCGATGCTGACTTCCGTATCACGGACATTCGTCGTGATGGCATGAGTAGCCAGTTCCGTGTCGAACGACGCCAGGCAGCGCCGTTGGATGTCACCATCAATATCCCGGGCCACCACAATGTCCTGAATGCGACAGCTGCCATCGCCGTGGCCTGTGATGAAGGTGTGGCGGATGAACATATCCTGCGTGGCCTGGCCCAGTTTGCCGGTGTCGGTCGTCGTTTCCAGGTGTATGGCGAATATCCGGTCGGTAGCGGTACCGCCATGTTAGTGGATGACTACGGTCATCACCCGACAGAAGTCGATGCGGTGATTCGTGCTGTGCGCTCGGGTTGGCCTGACCGGCGCCTGGTGATGGTGTACCAGCCGCACCGTTATACGCGCACACGCGATTTGTATGAAGACTTCGTCAGTGTGCTGTCACAAGTCGATGCATTGGTGTTGCTGGACGTGTACAGCGCGGGTGAAGCGGTTATACCAGGTGCGGATGGCCGTAACCTGTGCCGCAGCATTCGCTTGCGTGGCCAGATAGAACCGGTATTCGCCGAAACCATTGAAGACGTGCCGGCCATCTTGCGCGATATCGTGCGGGCGGGCGACATCGTCTTGACCCAAGGGGCCGGTAACGTCAGCCAGTTGACGCAAATACTGGCCGACAAACAGTTGGTGGGGGGTGATGCATGACGATTCCCCAGCCAGTGGTGGTGTTATTGGGAGGCCATGCGGCCGAGCGGGAGATTTCGCTCAAGAGTGGCCGTGCGGTGTGTGCTGCATTGGAGCGGCAACAGATTGCGTATGTGGCGATAGATCCCGCCGAGTGCGTATTGGCTGATGCCTTGCGTGATGCGAAACCCGCCGTGGTCTTCATTGCCTTGCATGGCCCGGGCGGGGAAGACGGCACCATGCAGGGTTTCCTCGAAACCTTGGGCCTTTCGTATACCGGTAGTGGTGTGATGGCTTCTGCCTTGGCCATGGACAAGTTGCGCACCAAGCAATTGTGGGTCGGTGCAGGCTTGCCAACCCCTGCGTTTGCAGTGCTCAAGGAAGGCATGGATTGGGAAGGCACGCTGCGCGAACTGGGTGGCGTGGTGATGGTCAAGCCCGCCTGTGAAGGATCATCGATTGGCATGTCGAAAGCCGATAGCGCACAAGGGCTGTACGAAGCATGGGCCTTGGCCAGTCGCTATGGCGATAGCGTCATCGCCGAGCGCTGGATTACCGGCTCTGAATACACCATTGCCATTCTCGATGACAAAGCACTGCCGGTGATCCGGGTGGAAGTGCCGGGTTCAGCGTTTTATGACTTTGAAGCGAAATACCAATCGAACCAGACACGCTATTGCATTCCTTGCGGGTTGACCGATGCCGAAGAGCGTGAATTGCAGGAACTGGCCTTGCAGGCCTATCGCGCCTTGGGGTGTGCAGGTTGGGGGCGCGTGGATGTGTTGCGTGACCAGGCTGGCGCATTTTACTTGCTGGAAGCCAATACCGTGCCGGGCATGACCGATCACAGCCTGGTGCCGATGGCTGCCAAGGCTGCCGGTATGGATTTTGATGCCTTGGTGCTGGCCATTATTGCGGGCGCTTCCCCTGCCAGGAGGCCTGCATGAGTCGTCGCGGTGCCAGCCCACGGGCGCCTGAGCGCCAGCCGGTGTTGCCACAGGGATGGCAACAATGGGCGCTGCGTTCGGTCACGGTGATTTTTGTCGTGGCGGCGATTGGCGTGGTTTCCGTGTTGGGCTGGAAAGCCGTATCGGGTATGCGTGACCAGACTGTGCGTTCGGTGGGGGTGAATGGTGAATTGCATTATCTCGCGCCGGATGACGTGCAAGCGATCCTTGATCCGTTATTGAAGAACGCCTTGATGTCGATCGAATTGGAAACCGTTCGTACAGCATTGATGACCAATGCCTGGGTTGACCAGGTGACGGTGCGGCGGCATTGGCCTGACCGCCTGGAGATCACGATCACTGAACAAGTGCCGATTGCGTATTGGGGTGATCGCGCCTTGCTGAATTATCGCGGTGAATTGTTCAGGCCCGGAAGTATCCCGGTGATCGCTGGATTGCCGGTGCTGGATGGGCCTGATGAAACGTCTGAAGCAGTGATGCGTCGTTACCAGGAACTGGACCAACTGTTCAGTGGTGAGGGCTTGAACGTGATGCGCCTGACACTGGATGAACGCCATGCCTGGCGCTTGTGGCTGCAGCCATCGCTGGAGATTGTCATGGGGCAAGGTGATGTGACGCAAAAACTGAAGCGCTTCCTGACGGTGTATCGCGCCGAATTGCGTTCACATATCGACAAGGTAGAGCGCATTGATTTGCGTTATGGGAATGGTCTGGCTGTGCGCTGGTTATCTGGCCGGTCACCGTGGGCAGCAACCAGTAAAAGTTGATAACCGGTATTGGCCGGTGAGCAGGAGAAAGCGTTATGAATAACCCAGCAGGTAACCGCATGATTGTCGGGCTGGATATCGGGACATCCAAGGTGGTGTGCATGGTCGGCGAGTTATCGCCTGAAGGCACCCTCGAGATCGTCGGGTTGGGTTCGCATCCTTCTCGCGGTATGAAGAAAGGTGTAGTGGTAGACATTGAGTCGACCGTGCAATCCATCCAGCGGGCGGTGGAAGAAGCGGAGTTAATGGCAGGTTGCCACATCCACTCGGTATATGCCGGCATCGCAGGCAGCCACATCCGCAGTTTCAATTCGCATGGCATGACCGCGATTCGCGATGGCGAAGTGCGGCCGGAAGATGTGCAGCGGGTGATTGAAGCGGCACAAGCGATTGCGATCCCTGCTGACCAGCGTGTGCTGCATGTGCTGCCGCAGGAATTCATTATCGATAACCAGGAAGGTATCAAGCAGCCACTGGGTATGTCAGGAGTGCGGCTGGAAGCGAAAGTGCATCTGGTGACCTGTGCCGTGAATGCGGCGCAAAACATCGAAAAATGCATTCGCCGCTGTGGGCTTGAAGTCGAAGACATCATTCTCGAGCAGCTGGCGTCCAGTCATGCGGTGTTGACGGAAGATGAAAAAGAGTTGGGTGTTTGCCTGGTCGATATTGGCGGGGGCACCACAGATATTGCGGT
>SBFY01000152.1 GCA_006227085.1 Gammaproteobacteria bacterium | reverse complement strand
TTTATCCTGGATTTCATTGAGATCACGTTTGTGGTGGTGCCCATTGTGGCCCCGCTGTTGTTCATGATGGGCGTGGATCCCATCTGGCTGGGCATCATGATCGCCGTCAACTTGCAGACTTCGTTCCTCACCCCGCCGTTCGGTTTTGCCTTGTTCTATTTACGGGGTGTCGCACCGGACGAGATCCAGACCAGCGATATTTATCGGGGGGTCGTGCCGTTTATCCTGATCCAGCTGCTATTATTGCTGTTGTTGGCCGTGTGGCCCGGCCTCGCAACCTGGCTGCCACATCTTTTGTACCGCTAATGGACCATGACCATGAAAAAAATTGACGACACCCCGAAACCCCGCGGTGAATTGGCACTGCAATCGGTTGCCATGCCACGCGACACCAATGCCAATGGCGATATTTTTGGTGGCTGGCTGGTTTCCGAAATGGATCTGGCCGGGTTAGTCACTGCCTCACGCATCGCCAAGGGCCGCGTGGTGACGGTGGCCATCGACAAGATGAGTTTCATGGTTCCCGTACCCGTGGGTGCGGTTGTCAGCTGTTATAGCAAGGTTGCCAATGTTGGCCGCAGTTCAATACAGGTCGAGGTGGAAGTGTGGATGTATCCGCCAGAAGACCAGTCACGGCAAGTGAAAGTCACCGAAGGCACGTTTGTGTTTGTGGCGGTGGATGATAATGGCCGCACACGGGCTGTACCCAGCAAGTAACTGCCAATAATAAAAAACCCGCTGCAAGGCGGGTTTTTTTATGGCTGCGGATGCGCGGCGGTTTAAAGCAATTCAATCCCGAACGGTTTGACCAGCCAGGCAAATGCGGCAAAACAAGCCATCGTGATCACAACGCAGGCCAGCAGCGTGAACCAGAAACCGATGCGTGGCAGCAATGCCGGGAACACCAGGAACATGGGCAGCGTTGGCACCACGTACCAGAAGGTGTACCAGGCGTGATTGGCTATTTTGGCCTGTGGCTGGTTTTCCACATACAACCAGATCAAGGCCAGCACGGTCACCATTGGCAATGCGGCGACCAGGCCGCCTAATTTGTCACTGCGCTTGGCAACTTCTGAGACCAGCACCACGATCGCTGCCGTGATGGCATATTTGGTGATCAGCCATCCCATTTAGCGCGCCTCGATGTAAGCCTGCTCGGAAACGGCATGCCATGTCTTGACGTTAGCGCGGAATGCCTTGAATGATGCATACACCTTACCACTCATCGGGTCTGCCGCCGCCTGCTCTTCCAGCACTTGTTCTGACAATTCACGCAATCTTGCCAACACATCATCGGGCAGCTTGCGCAGCTGCACGCCATCTTTTTCCACTAATTCTTTCAAGGCCGCATTATTGTGTGCCGTGTATTCATCCAGCATGTTCTGGTTGGCGGCACGCGCTGCATTGCGAACAATCGCCTGCAAATCCGCTGGTAACGAATCAAACGCCTTCTTGTTAACGGTCAGTTCCATCGTTGAGCCCGGCTCATGCCAACCCGGGTAATAGTAGTACTTGGCAACCCTGTGCAAACCAAATGCCTTGTCATTCCAGGGGCCAACCCATTCGGTGGCATCGATCACGCCTGTCTGCATTGCCGTGAATAACTCGCCGCCGGCGATGGTGACAGCTTCACCGCCCGCCCGCTGGAAGACCTCGCCACCCAGGCCAGGAATGCGCATCTTCAATCCCTTGATGTCGTTCAGGCTGTTAATCTCGCGATTGAACCAACCGGCCATTTGCACACCGGAGTTGCCGCCCGCCAAAGGAATCAAACCAAACGGGGCATACGCTTCTTCCCACAGCGCCATGCCACCACCATGGTAAAGCCATGCATTCATTTCCTGTGCGGTGAGGCCAAACGGCACTGAGGTAAAGAACACGGAAGCGGGTACCTTGCCTTTCCAGAAATACGCGCCGCTGTGACCCATTTCGGCGGTGCCATTGGATACGGCATCAAACACTTCCAGCGCAGGCACCAGCTCATTCGCACCATACACATGGATCTTCAAGCGGCCGGCGCTCATCGCCTCGACTTGCCTGGCAAAATATTCCGGGCCTGTGCCCAGGCCGGGATAGTTTTTTGGCCAGCTGGTGACCATTTTCCATTGGAAGGTTTTTTGGGAACCGGTGGTATCGCCCGCCATACTGCCTTGCAGCGGTGCGGTTTGATCGGCACCACAAGCGGTTAATACCACCAGCCATGCCAGCATCAGGATGTGTTTCATGCGCGTCTCCTGTTTATACGGCCTGCGCGGCATCAGGACGGCCAAAATGTTCCTTGGCATACATCACCCGGCGGTGAGCGCCCCAATCGCAGGCATCTTCGTCTTCCTTCAACAAGGTTTCCACATGACGCAGGCGTGGCAGGATGCCCGTCCCGTTGGTCACCTGGATGGTCAAGCCCGGCCGGGCATTGAGTTCAAGGATCATCGGGCCATAACGCTGGTCAAGGACAATATCGCAACCCAGGTAGCCCAGCCCCGTCACTTCATAGCAGCGCGAAGCCAGGTCCAGCATGGTGTCCCAGTTCGGTATCTTGAGCTGGCTGAAGTCATGCCCGGTATCCGGGTGGCGATCAATCAAACTGCCTTTTTGCACCGCATTGATGCTGGCTCCTGTGCGGATATCAATGCCAACGCCGATCGCGCCCTGATGCAGGTTCGCACGACCACCCGACGAGTGTGTGGCGCACCGCAACATCGCCATCACCGGAAACCCGCGGAACACAATAATCCGCAGGTCTGGTACGCCTTCATAGCTGTAGTCAAACAACATCGGGTCAAAGTGGACGCGTTCTTCCACCATCACTGCATCCGGCTTGCCGCCCAAACTGTACAGCCCCGACAGGATATCGCTGACATGGCGGCGGATATCATCGGCCGTCATGGTGTTACCGCTGGCTTTCACGAATAACGGACCGTCGCGGCGCTCGATAACGATGATGCCTTTACCGCCACTGCCACGAACCGGCTTCAGCACAAACTCCTGCAGGGGCTCAATGGCTTTCATCAACTGGTTAATGCCCACCGGGGAATCGGTGGACGCCAGCAATTTAGGGACGGTAATGCCAGCCTTGGTGGCTGCTTTTTTGGTCAACAGTTTATTGTCGACCAAAGGATAACGACTGCGACTGTTGTAACGGGCAATGTAATTGATGTTGCGCCCGTTCATGCCCAGGATGCCGTGCCGCGCCAGTTTCCATGGTGCTATCAGCCAGGCCATCGCTGATTCCCTGCCGTGAATCGCACTTTCCTGACAATGTGTTTCATCGCATCGTTTCCTGGATATCACGGAAACGGATCAACTCTGACAGTCGATAACCCGAGTACTGGCCAAGCAACAGCACCACCGCCAACACCACCAGCATCAGCTCGGGGAAGTTGAAGCTCCAGTGCTCGATATAGTCATTGGTCATCATGAAATACGCGGCTATCGCCACCAGCAGGCTGCCTGCAATCTGGATACACGCCTCGCGGGCACCGTCTTCTTCCCAAAGGATGGACATGCGCTCAATCGTCCACGCAAGGATAATCATCGGGAAAAACACCACCGTTAACGCCTGCTCAATGTGCAGTTTGTAACTGACCACGCTGATCGTCGCCATGATGATCACGACGACAATCACCACCGCGGCGATTCGCGCCACCAGCAACAGGTTCAGGCGGCTTAAATAAGAACGTATCCCGAGGCCAACCGCCAACACCAGCAAAAAGATAATAACGCCGGTAACCAATTGGGTTTGCAGGAACGCCAGCGCAAGCAATACGGGCATGAATGTGCCGCTGGTGCGAATGCCCACGAACACCCGGAACAGGATCACCATCAAGGCGCCCATCGGTACTAACAGGATCAGCTTGAACACGCTTTGCTGCTCTATCGGCAAGCTGTAAATGGAAAAGTCGAGCAAGGCGACCGTTTCCATCTTGCCTTGCTGGAGTGCAACTGTGCGGGCCGACACATTGTTGGCAATGACCGAGAACGAGACATCCGATTGGCTGCCGCCCGTCACATCCACCAGTGACACGCCACCACGCTGCCAGATAAAGAAGTTTTCCGGTATTCCCAACACCCCGGTGGTGGGATCCATCATGACCCAGCGGCCATCAATGTACGCCTCCAGCAGTTCTTGTGGCTGCAACTGGCGGCGATTGTGTTCGAGGAAAATACCCCGCACTGGATGCGCGGCAATATCAGCCAGCGCCAGCATGTCGACCAACAGGTTAACGCGACTGCGTCCTTCATACGCGCCCAGCAAGATGGTTGCATCCGGATTGGCTGGGTCATTCAGCAAACCCAGTAACTGGCGTGCGAACGTTTCGGTATCGGCCGACAGCTCATGCGCCTGCGCTAACAGGCTTTCGGAAGCCAGTCGTTCGGCTTCCTGTTGTGCAGAGCTGAAATCAGGTTTTTGCACGGAGGGCAGTAAGGCCAACAACTCTTCGGCCTCTGCATTATCGGTATGATAAACCGCCAATTTGTAGAACAGGCTTTGTGAGCCTTGTGCATCCCGGCGCGTCCAGACAGCGCGTTTTTGCCCCTTTACGGTTTCTTGCTGGAAGCCATAACCTGTGCCACTGAAGCTTTCTTCAAGGATAGCGGTATTGGCCTGTTCCCTCGGTAACGCCAATGACACACGGACTGGCTCACCATTCGCCTTGAATGAAACGCGTGCTTCTACCGTCCAGATTGTCCGGTACTCACCGGGGAAAAACGGGAACCCGAGCGTGGTTGATTTGTAAATCGTTAATCCAATACCCAGGACTGCCAGTAAGGCAGACAAGATAAACACCTGCAAGCGTGCTGACATGATGGTTTATTTGCCTTGTATGTAGGCTTGGCTGACATCGACAACCGCGATGCCTTTCAGGAAGTTCCTGCCGATCAGCAACGGGAACTCAAAGTGCCCTCGATCAACCAGGCTGACTTCGATCCGCTCGGTGTGCTTGCCAATGCGCACATTCACTTCAACGACCGGTCGCCGGTCCAGCGTTTCGTTAGTGCTTTTGATTCTCAACCGGCGTGTGACAGGCAGTTCCAGCACAACCGGCTCGGCCTGCTCCTGGCTGCGCGTCGAAAACCGCACCCAGCTCTCACCATCACGCTCGAAGCGCTCAATGTTCTCAGCGTGCAGGGAAGAGGTTTCGGCACCGCTGTCGATGCGCGCGCGCATTTTGACTTCTGCCGTTTCGAGGTAGGCAAACTCGGCTTCGCCCAAAATCATCTTGTTGCGCAAGCTGGCGGGCATCAACGGTCCTGCTGGAGGACAACTGGTCGCCCTGGGTTTTGCTTTGGGCAGCTCCGGGCATACCGGGGCAGGTGCCGGCTCAGGGCAATCGCATGCTGCAGGCAACACTGGCGTTTTGTTTTTGCGAACAAGCTCCGGTTCAGAGCTTGGCAATTGCTGGCACGCCAGCAGCGTCACCAGCACCCCTGCGCTGAAACCCCAGCGCACGGTTGTGTGTATCCCTTTGCACCACATGGTTCCGGAGGCCTTTTGACTGTTTATCGTTGCGGCAGGTTCAGGCAGGAAGCGGCTCCAATCGTGCCATGTGCAGGATTAACCACTTACTGCCAGCGTCGGAAAAGTGTACCTGAATGCGGGCATTTTTGCCTTGCCCCTCGATACACGTCACCACGCCTTCGCCAAATTTGGGGTGACGAACCTGCTGTCCCAGGATCAACCCGTCGGCTGCCGTTTCATTCACCACCATGCCTGTTGTGTGATGGGTTGCCGGGGTCACCAGCTCTCCCTTGAAACGGATCTCGCGCAAGCACTCGGCCGGCAGCTCTCGCAGGAATCGCGACGGGGCGTTAAAGGTTTCCTGCCCATGCAGGCGACGGACTTCGGCGTAGCTCAGGGTCAAATGCTGCATCGCCCGGGTAATCCCGACGTAGCAAAGCCGCCGCTCTTCCTCCAGCCGTCCCGGTTCATCCATCGACAGATGGTGGGGAAAGAGCTCTTCTTCCATGCCCGTGATAAAAACTTTCGGGAACTCCAGACCCTTGGCCGAGTGCAGGGTCATCATCTGTACGCTGTCCTCGAATTCACTGGCTTGCTGCTCCCCGGCATCCAGGGAAGCGCTGGACAGGAATTGCAGCAACACTGGCTGTTCCTTGTCCTCGGCCTCAAAAACCCGGCAGGCAGACACCAGTTCCTCAAGGTTTTCCACCCGGGCCTGCCCTTTTTCGCCCTTCTCGTTCTTGTGGAATTCCACCAGCCCGCTGGTGGCGATCACGTGCTCGGCCTGTTCCTCCAGCGCCAACCCTTCGGTATCCGCTTCCAGCGCATCCACCAGTTCGAGGAAGCCCTGCACGGCATTGGCCGCACGCCCCGGCAAGCGGCCTTCGGCCAGCAACTGGCGCGAGGAGGCCCACAGCGACACCCGCCGATCGCGGGCCGCTTCACGCAGGGTTTCCAGCGTCTTGTTGCCAATCCCCCTCGGCGGGACATTCACCACCCGCTCAAACGCGGCATCGTCATCCCGGTGGGCGATCAGCCGCAAGTATGCCAGGGCATTGCGGATCTCGAGTCGCTCATAGAAGCGCTGGCCACCATATACCCGGTAAGGAATGCCCGCCCGTAACAAGGCTTCTTCCAGCACCCGTGACTGGGCATTGGAGCGATACAGGATCGCGACATCGGAACGCTGGCCTCCCTGCGCAATATGTTGCTGGATGTCTTCCAGCACATAGCGCGCCTCGTCCAGTTCATTAAATGCCGCATAGAGATCGATAGGCTCGCCTTCATTGCCATCACTCCACAGGTTTTTTCCCAACCGCCCTGTGTTGCGTGCGATGAGTGCATTGGCTGCCTTGAGAATGGTTTGGGTGGAACGGTAGTTCTGCTCCAGCCGGACCAGTTGGGTGCCTGCAAAATCGTGCTGGAACTGGTGGATGTTCTCGATGCGTGCGCCGCGCCAACCATAAATCGATTGGTCATCATCACCAACCGCGGTGACATGGGCCGAGGTTCCCGCCAACAACCGCAACCAGGCATATTGGATGGTGTTGGTATCCTGGAACTCGTCGACCAGGATCTGCCGGAAGCGTTGCTGGTAGTGATGCAACAGTGCCGGATTCTTCAACCACAACTCGTGCGAGCGTAGCAGCAATTCGCCAAAATCCACCAACCCGCCTTGCTCACATTGCTCCTCATAGCGGGCGTAGATTTTCTGCAGGGTTTTTTGCATGGGGTCGCGCCCCGGGTCGATGTGTGCGGCACGCCGGCCTTCGTCCTTGCAGGCATTGATGAACCATTGGCTTTGCCGCGCCGGCCACTCACTGTCTTCCAGGTCCAGCTCACGACTGACGCGCTTGATCAGTCGCAACTGGTCATCGCTATCGAGTATCTGGAAGTTTTCCGGCAGGCCCGCTTCCCGCCAATGCGCTTTCAGCAGGCGATGCGCCAATCCGTGGAAAGTACCAACCCACATGCCGCGCTCCGCGGCTTCACCCGCCAGCGCATGGATGCGATGACGCATTTCCCGCGCAGCCTTGTTGGTAAAGGTAACGGCCAGGATGTTCCAGGATGAGCATCCCTCCAATGCCATCAGCCAAGCGATGCGATGGACCAGCACACGGGTTTTACCGCTACCGGCACCGGCCAGCACCAGCAAGTTGCCATCGGCAGCACTGACGGCCTGACGCTGGGCTTCGTTCAGACCATCAAGAAGGTGGGAAACATCCATCAGTAACGGTTACTCGACCGTGACGGATTTCGCCAGATTGCGCGGCTGGTCGACATCCGTCCCTTTGCCGACCGCAACATGGTAGGCCAGCAACTGCAAGGGTATGGTATACACCACTGGCGCAAGGGTCTCGTCCACATGCGGCACCGGCATGATATGCATATCGCTTTCTTCACCCATGTGTGCCCTGGCATCGGCAAACACAAACAACTGGCCGCCTCGTGCATGCACTTCCTGCAAATTGGAACGAAGCTTTTCCAGCAGCTGGTCGTTGGGGGCAACAGCAATCACTGGCATCTCCGAATCCACCAGGGCTAACGGCCCATGTTTGAGCTCTCCGGCCGGGTACGCTTCTGCATGGATGTAGGAAATTTCCTTGAGTTTCAGCGCGCCTTCCAAAGCAACCGGGTATTGAACACCACGACCCAGAAACAGTGCATGGTGTTTTTCCGTGAATTGTTCAGACAACACCTTGATGCGTGCATCCAGTTGCAGGGTTTGTTCAATCACTGCTGGCAGTGCTCGCAAGCCTTCCACCAGGGTCGCTTCCCTTGTGGCTGGCAGGCGGCCCTGCTGGCGAGCCAGCAAAATCGTTAACAGCAGGAATGCGATTAATTGTGTTGTGAACGCCTTGGTAGAAGCCACGCCGATTTCCGGGCCTGCACGCGTCATCAAGACCAGGTCGGACTCGCGGCATAACGAGCTTTCCGGAACATTCACGATGGCGACCGTTGCCAGGTAGCCGGCTGTTTTGGCAAATCGCAAGGCCGCCAGGGTATCCGCGGTTTCGCCCGATTGTGAGACGGTCACAAACAAGGTGTTTTCCGGCACCACGACCGTTCGGTATCGATACTCGCTGGCCACTTCCACCTGGCACGGCACGCCCGCTAACTGTTCGATCCAGTAACGCGCAATCAATCCCGTATGGTAACTGGTGCCGCACGCCACGATATGCACCTGCCGGGTCCTGGCCAGAAGCGCAGCGCCCTCCGGCCCAAGGATGTTGCTCAACACCTGCTTTTGGCCAATGCGCTCTTCCAGGGTGGCGCGAATCACATCGGGCTGCTCGAAAATTTCCTTCAGCATGTAATGCCGGTATTCGCCTTTTTCTGCAGAGACCTGCCCTTCGCGTAACCGGGTGACTTGGCGCTTTGCATCGTTCCCTTGATGATCCTCGATGTATACGCCGTCTGCCGTAATGGCAACCAGGTCACCCTCTTCAAGGTAGATGACGCTGTCGGTGACCTGGCGCAATGCTAACGGATCTGAAGCGAGGAAGTGTTCGCCAATGCCCATGCCCAGCACCAACGGGCTGCCCTTGCGAGCACCCACGATGACACCCGGCTCGTCCGCACTGATCACGGCAATGGCATAGGCACCGTCGAGTTTTTGCAGGGTGTTGCGTACGGCATCAAGCAACGACAGGCCTTTTTGCTTTTCAGCGTGGACCAGGTGGACGATCACTTCGGTATCGGTATCCGATGAAAATACATACCCTTGTTGTTTTAGCTGGGCACGCAACGTTTCATAGTTTTCAATGATGCCATTGTGGACCAAGGTGACATCCGAACCCGATGAGTGTGGATGTGCGTTGCGTTCTTCGGGTTTGCCATGCGTTGCCCAGCGGGTGTGTGCAACACCGCAGGCACCGGGCAGGGGATGGGATTGCAACATGGTTTCCAGGTTAATGACCTTGCCAGGCCGGCGATAGACACCGATGGTGTTGTGTGCTGACAGCACCGCCATGCCTGCTGAATCATAGCCGCGATATTCAAGGCGCTTGAGGCCTTCCAGCAAAATGCCGGCGACGTCGCGTCGTGCTGTGGCAGCCACAATTCCACACATAATGGTTTCCCGCTTATTCCTGTTCCGGTTTTTGTGGTCGTTGCCAACCATCGATATTGCGTTGTTTGCCGCGCCCGATCGCCAGCTGCCCATCTTCCACGTTTTTGGTGATGGTCGAGCCCGCCCCAATGGTTGCCTGGTTGCCAACCGTGACCGGCGCAACCAGGGCCGTGTTGGAGCCAATAAACGCGCCATCGCCAATCACGGTTTTTGATTTCCGGGCGCCGTCATAGTTACAGGTGATGGTGCCTGCACCAATATTGCTATCAGCGCCAACGCTGGCATCGCCGATATATGACAAATGATTGGCCTTGCTGTTTTCTGCAAACACGGCGTTTTTGGTTTCAACAAAATTACCGATGCGCACGCCTTTGGCCAGCCGCGTGCCTGGGCGCAGCCGTGCAAAGGGGCCGACGTTGACAGCCTCGCCCAGCTCGGATTCTTCAATCATGCTATTCGGGTGCACAGTGACACCGTTAGCCAATCTCGCGTCCTTGATGATGCAATTGGCGCCGATGTGCACGCTATCACCCAGCTCCACCGTGCCTTCAAAAATCACATTGGCATCGATGATCACATCCTTGCCGGCGGTTACCGTACCGCGGATGTCGATTCGATCAGGATCCATCAGGGTCACGCCAGCCTGCATCAAACGCTCTGCCTGTTGGCGCTGGTAAGCACGCTCTTGTTCAGCTTGTTGTTTGCGATCATTCACGCCTTGCACCTCCATCGCACGTTCCGTGATGGCGGCTACCACCGGGATATGCTCCCGCACGGCCATCGCAATGGTATCGGTCAGGTAGTATTCCTGCTGTTGGTTGTGATTCTTCAGTGCCGGCAGCCATCGCGCAAGATCACTGGCCCGCGCTGTTAATATGCCGGTGTTCACTTCCCGGATCTGGCGCTGCTGTTCGTCGGCATCCTTGTGCTCGACAATCGCCATCACCTGCCCATCATGATTGCGTACGATGCGGCCATAACCAGTCGGGTTTTCAGGCATGGCGGTCAGCAAGGCGAGCGCCTGCTGGCCAGCTTTGGCCAACAGTGCTTCCAGCGCTGCCACCGGCACCAGTGGTACATCGCCATAAAGCACCAGCACGCGTGCATCGGTGGCAACCCCCGGCATGGCCTGTGCGACGGCATGGCCCGTGCCCAGTTGTTGCGCCTGCAACACCCACTGCACCGGCTCATCCGCCAGGGCTTGCTTGACCTGTTCCGCGCCATGGCCCACCACCACATGGATGCGCTTCGCGGCGAGTGCACGAGCGGCTGACAAGACATGCGCCAGCATCGGCTTGCCACCGATCGGGTGCAACACCTTCGGCAGGGCCGATTTCATGCGTGACCCCTGGCCGGCTGCCAGGATGATGACTTCGAGGCTCGACAAACGAACGTCCTTTACGGGTTCCCAACAGGCACTATTGTGAACGATTCCCGCTAACGCTGAAAGGAATAGTCCGCTCGACCCGGAACAAAAAAGGCGGCCAGAGGCCGCCTTTTCCATACTGCATTGGAGTCGCGTTTATTGACCCAGTTTCTTCCGCAACTGCTGGATAGCCCGCAACTGGGCCGCCGCGGCAGCCAGCTGGGCAGCTGCACTCGCGTAATCAAACTCACCGCCCTGATTAGTGATGGCATGCACAGCAGCACGGCGCGCTTCTTCGGCGGCCGCCTCATCAATATCATGGGCACGGGTAGCCGTATCGGCCAGGATCGTCACCACGTTGGGTTGCACCTCAAGATAACCCCCGGAAACGTAGTAAACCTCTTCCTCGCCGCCTTGCTTGATCACCCGTACCGGGCCGGGTTGCAGGTCAGTCAACAGAGGGGCGTGGCCAGGTGCCACACCTAGGTCACCCTGGCTACCGGCGGCGATCACCATTTCCACCAGCCCGGAAAAAATGCTTTCTTCCGCGCTGACGATGTCACAGTGTACGGTCATGGCCATCTCGTTTTACCTTGCGCCTTTGCCCGGCCCTGATCAGGCCGCTTTCATCTTCTTGGATTTCTCAACAGCTTCTTCGATGCCGCCAACCATGTAGAACGCCTGTTCTGGCAGGTGGTCATATTCGCCGCTGAGGATGCCGCGGAAACCGCCAATGGTGTCTTTCAGTGACACGTATTTGCCGGGGCTGCCGGTGAACACTTCCGCAACGGTAAAGGGCTGTGACAGGAAGCGCTGGATTTTACGTGCACGGGCTACCGTCATTTTGTCGTCTTCTGACAGTTCGTCCATACCCAGGATCGCGATGATGTCTTTCAGTTCCTTGTAACGCTGCAGTACAGACTGCACGCCACGCGCCACTTCGTAATGCTCCTGGCCAACCACCAGTGGGTCCAATTGGCGGCTGGTGGAATCGAGAGGATCCACGGCCGGGTAAATACCCAGCTCGGCGATGTTACGCGACAATACAACGGTCGCATCCAAATGGGCGAACGTGGTTGCCGGTGACGGGTCCGTCAAGTCATCCGCCGGTACGTATACCGCCTGGATAGAGGTAATTGAACCCGTCTTCGTTGACGTAATACGCTCCTGCAACACGCCCATCTCTTCCGCCAGCGTCGGCTGGTAACCTACCGCTGATGGCATACGACCCAGCAGTGCTGATACTTCGGTACCGGCCAGCGTGTAACGATAAATGTTATCGACGAACAACAGTACGTCACGACCTTCGTCACGGAATTTTTCAGCCATGGTCAGGCCGGTCAGGGCGACGCGCAAACGGTTTCCCGGCGGCTCATTCATCTGGCCGTACACCATCGCTACCTTGGATTTGTCGAACTGCTCGACGTTAACAACGCCGGCTTCCTGCATCTCGTGGTAGAAGTCATTCCCTTCACGAGTACGCTCACCCACACCTGCAAACACTGACAAACCAGAATGCTCGGTCGCGATGTTGTTGATCAATTCCATCATGTTAACGGTCTTGCCCACACCGGCACCGCCGAACAGGCCTACCTTGCCGCCTTTCGCGAACGGGCATACCAGGTCAATTACCTTGATGCCGGTTTCCAGCAACTCGCTGCTGGCAGCCTGCTCATCATAGCTGGGTGCCTTACGGTGGATGCCCCAGCGCTCTTCTTCGCCAATCGGACCCAGTTCGTCAATCGGGTTACCCAGTACGTCCATGATGCGGCCCAACGTGGCTTTGCCGACCGGTACCTGGATGGCCTTGCCGGTATTGGTGACGGGCAAACCGCGGGCAATACCTTCGGAAGAACCCATCGCAATCGCGCGAACAACACCATCGCCCAACTGCTGCTGCACTTCCATGGTCAGGCCTTTGCCGTCCACTGTCAGGGCGTCATATACCTTCGGTACATTGTCACGCGGAAACTCAACGTCAATTACCGCGCCGATAATCTGTACGATCCGTCCACTGCTCATCTTGGGTTCCTCGACCGTCTAACTCAAACTGTTACTGTTAAATAAAAACCGTGTTAAACCGCGGCCGCGCCGCCGACGATTTCCGACAGCTCTTGCGTAATAGCTGCCTGACGCGCCTTGTTATAAACCAGCTGCAAATCATCGATCAGTTGACCCGCGTTTTCTGTTGCGTTCTTCATCGCCACCATGCGGGCTGCTTGCTCGCAAGCACCGTTTTCCACGACTGCCTGATAAACCTGTGACTCCACATAACGCGCCAGCAACCCATCCAACAGCTCTTTGGCATCCGGCTCATAGATGTAATCCCAGGGATGCGCCTTTTTTTCTTCTTCCGTTGCCTGCAAGGGTAGCAATTGCTCAACCACTGGAACCTGCGTCATGGTGTTTACAAACTCATTGCCTACCAGGAACAAGCGGTCTATCTGGCCAGTTTCAAAGTGCTCCAACATGACCTTGATGCTACCAATCAGATCCTGTGCCTTGACGTCTTCACCCAGGTCACGAACGGCCGCCACGATGTTGGCCCCAAAGCTGGAAAAGAACCCGCCAGCCTTGCCACCCACTGCGCAGATGTCCACATCCACACCTTGGTCCGACCACTGCTTCATGGCCTGGATAGTGGCCTTGAAGAGGTTGATATTCAGGCCGCCGCAAAGGCCGCGATCCGTTGAAACCACGATGAAGCCCACTCGCTTGGCGGGACGTTCTTCGAGGTACTGGTGTTTGTATTCCGGTGCTGCATTGGCAATGTGGCTGACCACGGCACGGATCCGCTTGGCGTAGGGCTTACCCACGGACATGCGTTCTTGCGCACGACGCATCTTGCTTGCCGCCACCATCTCCATGGCACTGGTGATCTTCTGCGTACTCTTGACGCTACCGATCTTTGTGCGAATTTCTTTGGCGCCCGCCATCAGGAACCCTCTCCGTTTCCGCTGTTACCAGGTTTGCGTGGACTTGAATTTTTCAAGCGCGCCACGGAAACCGGCTTCAATGTCGCCGTTCCAGTCACCGCTATCATTGATTTGTTTCATCAGGTCGGCGTGCTGGCTCTTCATGTAACCCAGCAAGGCGGCCTCAAAGTCACCAATCTTGTTGACGTTAATATCATCAAGATAGCCTTCGTTAGCGGCAAACAGGACAATACCCATTTCCGCAACGGATAGCGGCGAGTATTGCTTCTGCTTCATCAGCTCGGTCACGCGCTTGCCGTGCTCAAGCTGCTTGCGGGTGGCCTCATCAAGATCCGATGCGAACTGTGAGAACGCGGCCAGCTCGCGGTACTGTGCCAGGGCCAAACGAATACCACCGCCCAGCTTCTTGATGATCTTGGTCTGTGCGGAACCACCCACACGGGATACCGACAGACCGGCGTTCATGGCTGGGCGGATACCCGAGTTGAACAAGTCGGTTTCCAGGAAGATCTGGCCGTCGGTGATCGAGATCACGTTGGTGGGCACGAACGCGGACACGTCACCGGCCTGCGTTTCAATGATCGGCAGCGCGGTTAATGAACCGGTCTGGCCTTTCACGGCACCGTTGGTGAATTTCTCGACGTATTCGGCGTTCACGCGAGCCGCGCGCTCCAGCAGGCGTGAGTGCAGGTAGAACACGTCACCCGGGTAGGCTTCACGTCCCGGCGGACGACGCAACAGCAAGGAGATCTGGCGATACGCCCAAGCCTGCTTGGTCAGGTCGTCATAAATAATCAGGGCATCTTCGCCGCGATCGCGGAAGTATTCACCCATGGTGCAACCTGAGTACGGCGCCAGGAACTGCAGGGAGGCCGGGTCAGACGCTGAGGCGACCACGATAATGGTGTGGTCCATGGCGCCATTTTCTTCCAGCTTGCGCACCGTGTTCGCGATGGATGATTGTTTCTGGCCAATTGCCACATAAATACATTTAACTCCTGTGCCTTTCTGGTTGATGATCGCATCAACGGCAATGGCGGTCTTACCCGTCTGGCGGTCACCGATGATCAACTCACGCTGGCCACGGCCTACCGGCACCATCGAGTCAATGGCTTTCAAGCCGGTCTGCACAGGCTGTGATACGGATTGGCGACTGATAACGCCCGGCGCAACTTTCTCGATCGCGTCCGTGCCTTCCGCATCAATCGGGCCCTTGCCATCAATCGGGTTCCCCAGCGCGTCCACCACGCGACCCAGCAGGCCACGACCTACCGGTACTTCGAGGATGCGGCCAGTGCAGCGCGCAGTGGCGCCTTCTGCCAATCCCAGGTAGTCGCCCAGCACCACGGCGCCGACAGAGTCGCGCTCAAGGTTCAGTGCCATGCCGTACAGGCCGCCCGGGAATTCAATCATTTCACCGTACATGGCATCGGCCAGACCGTGAATGCGCACGATGCCGTCAGACACGCTGACCACTGTGCCTTCGTTGCGGGCCTCGGTTGAAACTTTCAGGCCATCAATGCGTTGCTTGATGATGGCGCTGATTTCAGAGGGGTTCAGTTGCTGCATGGCTCGTGTTCCTCAAACGATCAAGCGTTCAGTGCTTCGGCTAATTTTGACAGGCGTCCACGCAGGGAGCCGTCAATCACTGTGTCTCCGGCGCGAATGATGGCGCCGCCGATCAGTGATGAATCAACCGTGGTTTCAATATTTACTTCGCGATCCAGGCGGCGCTTTAACGCGGCCACCAGCTTGCCCAGCGCTTCGTCCGTTAACGGATAGGCGCTGATCACCTCAACATCCACTTTCTTTTGCCGTTCGGCGCGCAAGCGTTCGAACTGTGCAC
>SBFY01000070.1 GCA_006227085.1 Gammaproteobacteria bacterium | reverse complement strand
GTGGTTACTGGATGCCTATGGTGGGCGTTGGCGGCAAGGTCGTCAATGCATGTTGCATGACGGTTGGGTTAGTTACCACCCCAGGCAGCCACCACATCCGCAATCGTTTGCCGGATCTTGCCGGTGCTGTAATTAAGCGGGGCATTGTCCGGGATGTAGTGAACCGTCGCATTGCGCCCGGCATAGAGGATGATATCCGGCAGCATCGGGTGTTCATCGGTCGTCACTGCCAGCTCCTGCGGGTTGCCGGCGCATTTGCAAAACAGTTCCAAATAGGTTTTCCAGCTGAGGTTTTCATCGCCGACCAGGTAAGCCTTGCCGGGCTCGCCGCGGGCAATGGCACCTTCAATGGCTTCGGCCATCGACTGCGCGCTGATGTGGTTGACGCCGCCGGCAGGTGCGATCAGTGGCAAATTCGGTATCCGCCCCGCGCAGTAATTCACCAGGGCTTGCAAGTGTGGTGCGTTCACGCCGGGGAAGTGGCCCAAAATAAATGGCGCATTCAGGGAGCAGGCCCGGAAGCTCGCATCATTGAGGGCGCGCACGCCTTCATCGGCCAGGTGGCGGGATTTTACATACAGGTTAGTGTTGATTTTTTCCGGCACGACTTGCGGGTAATAACTGCCGATATAGACCGCACAGGGAATGCCGGCAGCCTTGGCCTTGGCAAAAAAACGCGGGATGGCGAGGGTGTTGGCTTGCTCGAAAAAGCTGTCGTCGCTGCCTTGGGGCTGCATGCGCAGGTCGGCACCGGCCGCAAACACCAGCGCATCAAAACCACGCAGGCGGTCCACGGGCAGTTCATCGTTAATATAGTCGGCCTGGATAAAACCAAACGACTTCAATAGCGGATTATCAGGAGCATGCCGTGCCATCAGGGTGACCTGGTGACCCTTGCTGGCCAGGTGACGGGCGGCCGTTGCACCAGTGAGGCCGGTACCGCCAACGATCAGGATGTGCATGATGGGTGCCCCGCGATTATTGAAATGGTAATTATCAAGGCTTGGGAATGCAGTATCCTATCAGGCATTGCATAAGGGAGGTAATGCCATGCACCTTGGTTTCAGTTCCATGAATACCCTCAATGACCCGAACCCGGCAGCGTTGGCCAAAACGCTGGAAGAGGCCGGTTTTGAGTCGCTCTGGTATGGCGAGCACAGCCATATCCCGATGAGCCGCAAGACCCCGTATCCACCGGGTGGCGAATTGCCGGAACCGTACAAGGAAATGATGGACCCATATGTGTCATTGATGGCGGCTGCCGCAGTCACCGAGCGACTCAAGATCGGTACCGGTATTGCCCTGTTGATGGAACGCGATATTTTCTCGCAGGCCAAGACGATCGCCACGCTCGATCAATTGAGCAATGGCCGTGTCATCATCGGTACCGGCGTGGGCTGGAACCAGGAAGAATTCGAAAACGTTTGCCCGCATCCGTTCAAGAAGCGTTATAGCGTGTTGCGTGAAACGGTGCTGGCCACGCGTGAGTTACTGACCAAGGCCAAGCCGGAATACCACGGTGAGTTCGTCAATTTTGATCCGGTCTGGTTTGAGCCGAAACCGAAAAAGCCGGTCAATTTCCTGTTCGGTGCGATGGGGCCCTTGGGTGTCAAGCATGCGGCTGAATGGGCGGATGGCTGGATGCCGGTCGATGTGGTGATGCCCGATGTGAAAAAAGCACTGAACGATTTCCGTGACCTGGTGCGCGCTAATGGCCGCGACCCGGATGCACTGGACATCACGATGGTGGTGATGAAACCGGTCACCGCCGATTTGCTGAAGGAATACCGCGATTACGGCGTAACACGCTGCAACATCGGTGTGGGTATGGAGAACTGGAACAAACCGGAAATCATCGAGCCGATGATTAACGAGTTTTCCAAATTGATTCCACAGCTATGATGTGAAAAATAAAAAGCCGGCGGATCTGCATGAGCCGCCGGCTTTTTTTATGGACGTCACGCTATGGCGGACGATTACCGTTTGGCAGGCGTGATGCGAATGTGTTTCGGGCCTTTATGGTTGCCCTGCATGCCACTGACGCCAGGCGGGATCTGGTCAATCGTGCCGCCTTTTTTCAGGAAGTCAGCCACTTGGGCATCAAGTTCTTCGCGGCTCAATGTGATCTGTTTACTGGATGATCTGCTCATGATTCATTCTCCGGATGAGTCGGCAGGATAGGCGCCCGATGCATCGTGCACCTCTTGCCCGGTGACGGGTGGGTTGAAAACGCACGCCATGACCATGTCAGTGTTGGCGCGCAGGGTGTGCTTGTCGTGTTGATCCAATGCGTACAAGGTTCCGGCTTCGATGGGATGAATCGCGCCACTTTCCCGGTCCTCGATTTCACCATCACCGGACAGGCAGAATACCGACTCCAGGTGATGTTGGTAATGCATTGGCAAGTGAGCGCCAGCAAAAATCGTGGTGATGTGGAAAGAGAAGCCCATACCGTCTTCCTTGAGCAGTAAACGGATGCTTTCCCAGCCTTCACTGCGCACAAGACGCTTGGTATCAATGGCATCGGCAAGTTTGCGGATAATCATGATTGTTCCCTGGCGTATGGATGGTGGGGTTGTTCAGCGCTTGCGCAGGCGGTTGAGTAATGTGACGACATTGTTGCTGTCGTTGAAGAACTGCCTGCGTTCTGGAAGGCGGTCACTGGTTTCGCAGGTTTCCTTGATGCTGGCTTCAATGATGTCGAGGCCGTCTTGCAAATGTTCATCGGTGATGATCAGCGGGCATAGCAGTTTGACAACCTGGTCATCTGCCCCGCTGGTTTCAATGATGAGGCCTTCCTGGAATGCCTTGTGGGTAATCTTGCTGGCAAATTCACCATTGATGCAATTGATCCCCTGGAACATCCCGCGCCCCTTGACGGCAAAGCGGCCATCGCCGTATCGCTGGGCAATATCTGACAGGCGTTCTGCAATCAAGCGCCCCTTGCGCTGGATGTCCTTGCTGAACGCATCATCACGCCAGTAGTGGTCAATCGCCGCTTTCGCGGTTACAAACGCCAGGTTGTTGCCACGGAATGTACCGTTGTGTTCACCAGGCTTCCACTGATCCAGTTCCGGTTTCATCAGCACTACGGCAAATGGCAGGCCATAACCACTCAGTGATTTTGACAAGGTCACGATATCCGGCTGGATGCCGGCTTCCTCAAAGCTGAAAAAAGTGCCTGTGCGACCGCAGCCTGCCTGGATGTCATCAACGATCAGTAATACGCCATGCTTGCGGCATACCCGTTCCAGGCTTTTCAGCCAACTGATGCTGGCAGCATTGATGCCACCTTCACCCTGGACGGTTTCCACAATGACGGCGGCGGGGGAATTAATGCCGCTGCTGGAATCCGACAACACCTTGTCCAGGTATTCAGTGGTATCGATATGATCACCGAGATAACCGTCATAGGGCATGCGATGCGTGCCGGACAGGCTGATGCCCGCAGCATTGCGGTGGTGGGCATTGCCGGTCGCGGCTAATGAACCGAGGCTGACCCCATGAAATCCGTTCGTGAACGTGATGATGTTTTGCTGGCCCGTCACATTGCGGGCAATTTTCATGGCAGCCTCCACCGCATTGGTGCCGGTCGGGCCGGTAAATTGCACCATGTATTCCAGCTTGCGGGGTTTCAGGATGACCTCGTTGAATGTTTCCAGGAATTCACCCTTGGCGCGTGTGTGCATGTCGAGTCCGTGGGTGATGCCATCGGAGTCGATGTAATCCAGCAATGATTTCTTGAACAGCGGATTGTTGTGTCCGTAATTCAATGTACCGGCACCGGCAAGGAAATCCAGGTATTGGTTTCCCTCCGTGTCATGCAGGAAAACGCCCTTGGCCTTGTGGAATACGCGAGGGAAAGAGCGCGCATAACTTTGTACTTCAGATTCAATTTCATCAAAAATTTTCATCAGTTACCTCATGTGATGGTGTGATCAGGATCCGGCATGCGGGCTTTATCAGCGCTGTGCAGCAGAAAGCTACGGCGCGATGGGTCCGATGCGTAACAGGGTTTCCGAGTCATGCAGGCCCAGGAAGTGACGTTGGCGATCAAACAGCACGGATGTGTTGATATCCGCAGCGCCCAGTGTTGCGGCCAGTCGTGCAAACATGGCGATCGACGCCTGGTTGCTGTCGGTCACCGTGGTTTCGATATAGCGGACAGGCTGGCAAATATGGCGCGACAGGATGTGCTGGATCATGCGTTGCCCCAATCCCTGGCCACGGGCTGGCTGGTCGACCGCCACCTGCCAGATGAACAGGGTGTCGGGTGCCATCGGCAGCAGGTAGCCCGACACAAAGCCCGCCAGCCCTTTCGAGGCGGTCAGGGCCGCGCAGGACGTCCCGGCAAAATGGTGACATTGCAGCAGGTTGCAGTAGGTGGAATTGGGATCCAGCGGCGGGCAGCGCCGCACCAGTTCGGCAACCTGGTGGCCGAGGGTGGCATCCGGGGGTAACAGGGTCAGGTCGTGATAGGGGAAGGGCGATGCAGTCATGCCGCTGCCAGTAGTCATAAGCTCCAGGTAAAACAGCTAATTTAGTTTGTTAGCTAATCAATATGGATTAAAAATATCCTTGATAATTAGCTAGTTATATTTATCATAACAAAAAATTACTTAGAGTTCTAATAATGTGGGCGAAATGCCCGGGAGTCTTGTGCATGAGCCCGATAGATGACGTGCTGGTGGCCTTGCGGCGGGTGATTCGCGCCACCGACCTGCATTCACGCCAGTTGGTCAAAAGTGCCGGGCTGACAGCTCCGCAACTGCTGGTGCTGCAGTCGGTCCGGCAGCGCGGTGAAGCCAGCAGCACGGAATTGGCGACCGATATCAGTGTGTCACAGGCAACGGTGACAACGATCGTCGATCGCCTGGAAAGCAAGGGGCTGGTGCGTCGTGAGCGGTCATCGCAGGACAAGCGCAAAGTGCGGGTGACGCTGACGCCCGCCGGACGGCAGGCACTGGCAGGTTCACCGGCGCCGCTGCAGGAAAGCTTTACCCGCCAGTTCCAGGCGCTGGATGCATGGGAGCAAACGCAGCTGATTGCGTCGTTGCAGCGCATCGCCCACATGATGGACGCACAGGATATCGATGCATCGCCGGTACTCGATGTCGGTGAACTGGATCGCTCGGGACAGGATTAAAAGGAGGGCATCGCCCGGATGGAGTTACTGAAATCGGCATCCTTGTTGTTTGTGCTGTTGAACCCGTTCCTGATGAGTATTTACCTGATGACCCTGATCCGGGAGTTGGCCTTCCGCGATTTCTGGGCGGTGATGTTGCGCGCGCACCTGATCAGTGTGGTGGTGTTTATCGTGTTTGCCATTGCCGGCGAGCGCATATTCGAAGAGGTCTTCAAGGTACGGTTTGCTTCCTTCCTGATTTTTGGCGGCATCATCTTTTTGCTGATCGGTGTGCGCTCGGTGTTTTCCGGGAAGATCGTGCTATTTGAAACACGCGGTGATCCGGAGCATCTGGCGGGGGCAGTCGCCATGCCATTCATGATCGCGCCGGGCACCATCAGTGCCAGTGTCCTGGTGGGCGCCTCGCTGCCGCCGGTTCATTCAGCAGTGGCCGTAGCGTTGGCTGTGGCCGCGTCGCTGTGCTCGATTGTGTTGTTCAAATGCCTCCATGACCCACTGGTGACCCGTCATGAGCGGCTGCTCAACCGGTATGTGGAAATCATTGGCCGGGTGGTGGCGATCTTTACCGGTACCTATGCCATCGAGATGATTGTGCGTGGCTGCGAAGTGCTGTTCCTGACTGCCTGATCCCTGAAATAACGATAGTCAAATTCCTGTTTTTGCGGCTATGCTTTGGCAAGCCGCCGCCAGTCAGCCGCGAAACCCATAACCATAATCCGCTGGCTGCGTACCGGAAAACAGGAGCCGATCATGCCGGAAGCCACCGACCTGGCCTTGCAGCCCCTTTGGGATATGTTGCTCACGCACGTGGGTGCAGTGAATATCGCCAGCCCGTTATTCCTGCTGACGGCGGTGGTGATCGGCGTGTACTTGCCGGGCATTGTGTTTTCCATCGTCGATGTGTT
>SBFY01000027.1 GCA_006227085.1 Gammaproteobacteria bacterium | reverse complement strand
AGCCCGCACTGGGCTTCGCAGATCCGGCAAAACGTGGTTTTTTGTACTGTCATGGTGCCGACCTTAGCAGTGCCGATTCGTTATTACTGAGTGGGCTCTAGCTTAGCATGGAAGTTTCTGGATGCAGCGGGAGGCGCCCCGCAGCGAAAGCCGAGACATATCGGGCGGATAGGCGAGGTTTGAACGAGGACGCAACAAACCCCTGCGCCAGAAAATCCCATGCACTTGATCAAGCGCTACTCAGTAAATGCGGCCAATGTAATGGGCTGCAAAATCCAGCAAGTAAAGTGTCAGCATGCTGGCCGACATGCCGGCGGCGGTCACCACCCACAGGTTCCACTTGGCCTTGGGGTTCTCATCCAGGAAGTAGTAAATCGGGAAGCTGCTGATAAAGTAAAACGCGTACAGCAGCGAGCCGAATTGCAACATGCGTTCCATGTCCTTGTAATAGAACTGCGCTTCGATGAACGGGTTGGCCATGGCCTTGGTTTCCATCCAGGCCCAGAAGTAACCGACCACCAGGATCAGTATCGGCCACAACACTGCCTTGGCAGGAATGTTGGCCGTTGTCACGCGCCGCAGCACCAGCACGGCAGTGGTGTGATAGGTAATGAAATACAGGTGCGCCAACGGGTACATCAGCAGCGGCACTTTTTGCTCGCCACTGCCGACCAGGGCGGAGTCCAGGTTAATGGCAATCATCGGGTAGTCATACACCATGCCCAACATGTCGAAGAAATATTCGGAACCAAAATAGCTGCCGAAAAATGAGAACACCCACATATACAGGTTAGCTTTGAACCAGTAGGTCTGGTGCCAGGGGCCTGGCTCCGGTGACATCAGCGCCGGCACCACCAGCAAGGGCAGGAACAAGCCCCAGCCGACTGCCATGAAACCCCATTCGCCCAGATGGTTGGCCGCAAGCCCGGTGGCCATCACCAACCCCATCGCCGCCATCCAGATCGGTGAATAGATGAGGAAGAATTTTTCAGTCCAGGCTTTGCCGGCATCGGCTGCGAACCAGTGGGCTTGTTGGGTCATGGTGATTTCCCTTTTGTCGTTATGCATTCGGGTTGGTCAAGCGACCCGCAGCGTGTGGCCTGCGGGCCGGATGCGCCTTATCCAAAAATAGCAATGCGGATCATTGCCATGAAGTCGCGCAGCTTTTTCATCTTGCCGGGTTCAGGCCGGATTTTTTCATGGCCGGGCAGTAATTCCCCCTTGGCCTGGCGATGGATCTTGTCACGCACGACCGGGTTGAGTTTGCCGTCACCGGCCAATTCGAAAAACAGCGCCTTGACGTTACCGAGGTCAAAAAAGTCGCGCTGCCATTCCCACTTATAGTTTCCCGCATAGCGGAACCATGAGCCGCCGACACCGGCGACTTCGTAGTTGCTGCCGTCCGGGCGCTTGAACGGGGCGACCTGGCGCCACATGCCGATGACTTCACCGCGCTTTTCGTCAATGATGACGTCATCGTAGTCGTAGGCCCAATCCTCGAAACCGTGCATCTGGAAGCCGAGCGCGACATCTTCAATTTCCTTGCGGCCGCGTGCCCAGAATTCCTCGTTCGGGCCAATGTTCCAGCGGTATACCGCATCGTCGGTGTAGAACTGGCCTAAGTGTTTGCTCCAGTTGCCTTCGGCTTCGGCATCGCGGTTGGCCTTCAGCCAGCGGCGCATCATTTCTTCGAGTTCTTCGCGTGGGTAAGCGGCCATGGGATATCTCCTTGTGATAATGGCAGGGTGTCAGTTAACGGGTGTGAATCGGGCATCCAGCTGGCCGGCTTCCACTTGCCAGCGGATGGTGTCGCGGAACGTGTCTTCGGTTGGCCGGAAACGAATGCCGCTCAGTGTTTCAATGCGTGAACTGTCGGCGGGTGACCATTGCGTCACTACGATCATCGACTCGGTGCTCATCGGGAAACTGATCGGGATAATCTTGCGCAGCAGGTCACACGCACGACCGAAGAAACGGAATACCGCACCGGGTGCGCGCATCGCACGCACTTTCTGGCCGGTGATACCTTCCACGATGGCGACCATGTCAGCCCACGGATGAAAATGACCAGCGACCACATAACGCGCATCCACCGGCTTGGCCGGTGTGCCGTGTTCCAGCAAAAAACGATGCACGATCGCCAGGTCACGCGCATCGACCACCTGCATGCCGCTGGAGGTCACAACCATCGCTGTGTTCAGGAAGGTTTTCAGTGCCTCGGTGCTTTCATTGGCACCGGGGTCCCATGGGGCAAACACACCACTGGGATAGGTGATATGGATCGGTGCGCCTTGCTGTTGCCATCCGCGCACACGCTTCTCGCAGGCAATTTTCGAGCCCATATACGCTTCGTTCGAGTGGCTGAGCGGCGTGTGCTCATCAATGCGCGGCAGGCTGGGCTGGAAGATCGCCGCAATGCTCGAGACATACACGATGTTGGGAATCTGCAAACGTATCGCCGTACCAATGACGGCCTCGAGGCCGTCAAGGTTGCCCTGGTAAACACGATCGGCATCGCGCGGGTCGACACTGACCATCGCGGCGGCATGCAGCACGGCATCGCAATCGTGCATGGCGGTTTCCATTAATGCCGCATCGCACATGTCGCCGGCAATAATTTCAATCCGGTCGTTAGGGGCATCGTGATCATCGAGCCAGCGTTGTGCCTTGGCTGGCGTGCGAGCCAGCAGGCGAAGCGTATGGCCGGCGTCCAGCAATGCCAATGCCGTGTGTGCCCCGACCAATCCGGTTGCGCCGGTCATAAAAATGCGCATTCAGCCGACCGTTACTTTAATGGCCGCATTCGGGCAAAGGCGTTCGGCTTTCTTGGCCTTGGCAATCAGGTCGCCACTGGGGTGGCGCACAATCACTTCGGCTTTGGCATCCGCCACATCGGCGACCTTGAACAGTTCCGGCGCCTCGCCCATGCACACCGCATGGCCCTGGCAGAGATCGGTGTCTACCGTGATGGTAACGCTGATGTTTTCCGTGCTGCCACCGCTGAACGGGCAGCCGGCCGCGGCGGCATCCGACAGGGCCGCTGCCGAAACCACCTTGGAAATGTCATGGCGTTTGCGGTAACGCACGCGACACGGTGATTTCGGCTGTACGATCATCTCGTTGTAATCATCCACATAGTGATCGGGCGATTCGGTCAACTCGAAGCTGTAACGGCGCAGCAGGATGGCGAAAATGGTCTTGATCTGGAACATCGCGAACGCATTACCCGAACACTTGTGACGGCCGCCACCAAACGCCTGCCAGGCATTGAGGTTCTTGTCCTCGGCACGCTCGGGCGAATAGCGCTCGATGTCGAACACTTCCGGGTTCGGGAACAGCTCCGGGATACGGTGTGTGACTGGCGGGCTGGCCCAGACCATGGTGCCGGCCTTGATCACATAATTGCGGAAGTGCAGGTCGACCAGCACCTTGCGCATCAACACGATCAGCGGCGGATGCAGGCGCAACACTTCCTTGATCACGTTCTCCAACGTGGTCAGTTGGCGCAATGATTCGAAGGTCACTTCATGCGTGTCGTTGTAGACGCGATCAATCTCCTCGCGCACAGCCTTCATCAAATGCGGGTGTTTCAGCAGTTCCAGCAACACCCATGCAGCAGTGCCCGAGCTGGTGTGGTGGCCAGCAAAAATGGTGGCGATCAGCATGCCGGTGATTTCGTTGGCATCGAGCTTGGTGCCATCTTCATAGCGGGTGTCGATCAACATCTGGAACATGTCGGTCGGTTTGTCGGCCTGGCTTTCGCGCTTCTGGATAATGGCGCCGACCAGTTCCTGCAGCCGTGCACGTGCACGGTCACGCGCCTTGAATGACGGCAACGGCAGATTCGGGAAGCTGTAAGCCAGCGGGTTAATGCCGAGTTCCAGGTCGTGATAGATCTGTGAGAACTCTTCATCCAGTTCGTAACGGAATTCCTTGCCCAGCAAGCAACGGGTGGAGGTGTAGATCGTTAATTGCTTGGTGAAGTCGATCAGGTTGATCTCGCCGGTTTCACCCCAATTGGCGATCATGCTGAGCACTTCGTTGCCAATGAATTCGGAATAGCTGCGCATGGGTTTATCACGCAGTGCCGGCATCAGCATCTTCAGTTGCTGGTTCTTGCGCTCGACCGGCGCATCGAACACCACGCCCTCGCCAAAGATCGGCGTCATCACCTTGTAGGCTTCGGACTGGTCGAGCTCCTCATCGCTGGAGCGGTAGAACAGCTCGCTGGCCTCATCGCCGGTCAGCAGGATCATTTCCTGGTTAAAGATCTTGAAGCGCACGATATCGCCGCCTTGCTGGCGGGCATCGCGCATGAAGTAATACGGGTTGCGGGCAAACGGGATGATGTGACCCAGCAGTGGCAGGCCGCCTTTCAGTTTGGGCGGTTCCTGGTAGGCGATTTGTTGTTGTCCGTCTTGTGCGGTCATGGCGATTTCCTCGATCAGCACTGGCGCGCCGGCGTACCGGCAGGGCAATGCACCGATAATACAGATTTTACAATTAAAGTAAATATGTAAAATCGCGGCCAAGCCTGCTACGATGCCCCTGCCTGACCGGACCCCGACCCGAGGATGTCATGAACCGCCCAGCCAGCGTGGCCAGCCCCGATACCCGCCAGCGCATCCTCGATGCGGCGATCCGCTGCGTGCAGCAGTTCGGCATCGACAAGACCAACATGAACGACATCGCCCGCGAGGCGGGGGTGACCCGGCCCACGGTCTATAACCATTTCGGCAACCGCGATGAGGTCGTGCAGGCTGCCCTGCTGCAGTCCGGCTACGGCTTTGCCGAACGGGTCAAAACGCATGTGCAGCGCTATGGCAGCGCCGAGGAACGATTGGTGGAAGCGCTGATGTTTGCCTACCGCCAATTGCCGAAGGAGCCCTACCTGGAGCTGATCACCAAGGGCAATATCACGCAGATGGTCAACGAAACGGCGCTGACCAGTGCCGAAGGGCAGGCCATCTGCCTGGAGATTTTCGCCAGCATCATTGCCGGCCGTCCCGAGCTGGAGGCTGACCTGGCCGAGATCATCGAGCTGTCGACCCGGCTGCTGCTGTCGTTCCTGATGATTGAAGGCCCCATCAAGCGCACCGACAAGCAGCTGCGCGATTTGCTCACCCGGCGCCTGCTGCCGGCGCTGGGCATGCAGCCGGCCTGATTTGCCTCAAGGCAGCCGCGCCCGTTTCCTTTTATAAAGAAGCCTCACGCACAAGAGGCCGCCCCATGACCACCTACAAGAAAATGGCCGGCACCGCCGCCGTGTTTGTCGCCGCCGATTACGCCGGCCCCTCACCGGTCGAACGCGACGGCATGAGCTGGAGCGCGGAAGAACTCGGCCTGCCGGAAGCGAACAAGGCCCTGCACTGGAAACCGGTGATCGAAAGTTCGCTGGCACTGGAGGGGCTGGAAGAATACGACCCGCCACAGCCGGGTGACGCGCGCTATGTCACCAAGCTCGGTGTGGCGTTTGTGTATATCGGCAAGATTCGCGGCTGGGTACAGCTGACGCGGTTCGGGCTGGCGGATTAATGATGGCGGCGGCTATAGCGCCGGTAAGTACCGGCCATGAACAGGCAAGCCATGGCTGGCAGGGCCAGTGCCAGGAATTGCCAGGCGTGGTAGGCAGCGGCACCGAATGTTCCGCCTGCAATAAAGCCGGTGATGATCAGCAGGAACAAGGTCGCCTTGCGCCTGTCCAGTGATTCGCCCCGCAACAATCGGCCCAGCATGATGCCGAGATCAGTGAAAATGCCAGTGACATGCGTGGTGCGGATGATCGCACCGCTGTAGGTGGTGGCCATGGCGTTTTGCAGGCCGCATGCCGCCGATGCGAGGAAGTGGCCATAAAACACATCTTGCGATAGCAGCAGCAATGCGAACAGCAGCAACAGTGATTCACAGACCAGCGCCGTATCATAGTGCCGGCCCAGTTTGAGTGTTGAGTCGTGCAGCAGGAAACCGGCCACCGCCGCGCCGGCAAAGAAAGACAGCAGCACCCCGAGCAAGTGCACATTGGCCGCCAGTGAACCCCGTAACAGACCTGTGCCCAACAGGGTAGCCGTGCCAGACAAG
>SBFY01000212.1 GCA_006227085.1 Gammaproteobacteria bacterium | reverse complement strand
GGCATGGCCATGCCAGCGATGCTTATGGTGAAGCGGCCATCTGCCAAACCATGGCGGTGATGCTACTGGGGTTGGGTAAAGCCGCTTCGATGGAAGCCGCCATCCAGCAGGCCAAGACCTTGTGGCAGCAACGCGATCGCGCCGCCCTGCCTCGTCAGCCTTTGTCGTAACCGTCCGGATTGGTGCGCTGCCAACGCCAGGCATCGCTCACCATGCGATCCAGGCCCAATTGCGCAGACCAGCCCAATTCCCCGCTCGCCCGTGTCACGTCCGCATAACTGGTCGCCACATCACCGGCCCGGCGACCGACCACGGTGTAAGGGATTTTCTTGCCCGTCACACGCTCAAATGCGGCGACAAGTTCCAGCACGGAATAGCCCTGCCCTGTACCAAGGTTCCAGGCACGCACACCTTCTACCTGTTCCAGTGCACGTAATGCGGCCAGATGACCGGCAGCCAGATCACTCACATGAATGTAATCACGCACACCGGTGCCATCGATTGTCGGGTAGTCATCTCCAAACACCTGCAAGGATTCGAGCCTGCCGACCGCCACCTGCGTGATGTACGGCATCAAATTGTTGGGAACACCTTGCGGATCCTCACCGATTTGCCCGCTCTCATCAGCACCGACCGGATTGAAATAGCGCAGGATCCCGACACGCCAACCGGGATTGGCCTGCTGGACATCCGCCAGCAATTCCTCAATCACACGTTTGGTATGGCCATAAGGATTGGTGGGCTTCAGCGGTTCACTTTCCGGCACCGGCACTGTCTTTGCATCGCCATACACCGTTGCCGAGGAACTGAACACCATGCGTTGCACGCCATGGGCCTGCATCACCTCACACAGGACCATGGTGCCAACCACATTGTTGCGGTAATAAGCCAACGGCTGGGCGACTGACTCTCCCACCGCCTTCAGGCCAGCAAAGTGCAACACGGCTGACACATCGGGATAACGCCGGAACACCGCTTCCAGTGCCGCCTTGTCGGTGATATCAGCCCGCACGAAATCCGGCTGCCGACCGGCCAATGCCGCCACGCGCTGCAAGGATTCCACACGACTGTTGCTAAGGTTATCGACCACCACCACGGAATAGCCAGCACGCAACAGGGCAAGCACCGTGTGACTGCCAATGTAACCGGCTCCCCCGGTCACCAATACCCGCATGATGTGTCGTCCTGTCGATGAATGCAGCTTATTCTATAATCCCGCCCCACTTGCCGACAAACACCACCGCCAGACAGGAACCCCATGCCCTTATCGCATTTCCAGCCAACACAGTACGCCGCGCAGCTGGCTGGCAAACAGGCACGTCTTTTAGAGGCCTTGCGACCTTATGGCATCGGGCAGCTGGCCACATTCGCCTCGGCACCCAGCCATTACCGCATGCGCGCCGAGTTCCGCATCTGGCATGAAGGCGATCGCTGCGATTACGTGATGTACAAGGCGGATACCCCCAGGCAACCGGTACCCATCCACACATTCCCGATTGCCTGTGAACGCATCGAACAGCTGATGCCCCCACTGCTGGCACAGGTCAATGGCAAAGCTACGCTGCGCAAGAAGCTCTACCAGGTCGAATTCCTTGCCACCACCACTGGCGACTGCCTGCTGACCATGGTCTATCACAAGGCACTCGATGAAGACTGGACCACCGAAGCCACGGCACTGGCCAAGGCATTGGGCATCCATATCATCGGCCGCAGTCGCGGCAAGAAACACATCATCGGCCAGGATGTCGTCACGGAAAGCTTCGACATTGATGGCACCCCATGGACATGGCAACAACCGGAAGGCGCCTTTACCCAACCCAATGCCGGCATGAACCGGAACATGCTGTCATGGGCCTGCCAGCAGGTCGCACCGATTGGGGGTGACTGGCTGGAACTGTATTGCGGCATCGGCAATTTCACCCTGCCGCTGTCCGCCGTCTGCACACGCGTGCTCGCCACCGAAGTGAACAAGACCGCTACCCGCGCCGCCTTGCACAATATCGCCGCCAACCAGCGCGACAATATCACCATCGCGCGCCTTTCCAGCGAGGAAATGACCAGTGCACTGAATGGCGACCGGCCTTTTCGCCGCCTGCAAGGCATTGATCTGCCAGGCTATGATTTCCAGGGCTTGCTGGTCGACCCGCCACGGGCAGGCCTGGACGACGCAACCCGTGAACTGGCGCGCAGATTCCCGAACATCCTCTACATATCCTGTAATCCGGACACCTTGTTCCGCGATGTGGCGGCACTGGCTGATACGCATACCGTGATACAGGCGGCCTTGTTCGACCAGTTCCCCTACACCCATCACATGGAATGCGGCCTGTTGCTGCAAAGGAAGGCACCATGAACGATGTGCTGGACGATGACGCCATCCAGCAAGCCCTCGCGGGCTTGCCCGGCTGGGCACTGGATGACAGTAAATTATTCCGCGAATACCGCTTCACCGAATTCCGGGAAGCGTTTGCCTTCATGACCCGGGTCGCCGAATTGGCTGATATGCAGGATCACCACCCGGATTGGTACAACAGCTACACCACCGTGCGTATCTGGTTAATCAGCCATGATGTGGGCGGGATTACCCAGCGGGATATGCGGCTGGCAAACAGCATCAACCAACTGCGACCCTGATGACGAGGCTATCTCCCCCGCACAAACGGGTTTTCGCGGATTTCCTCACCGATCGTCGTGGACGGGCCGTGGCCGGTAATCACACGGGTGTCTTCATCGAGTGAATAGAGCTTGTCGAGGATGGAACGGGCAATCTGTTCATAATCGCCACCCGGCAGGTCAGTGCGGCCAATGGAACGGCGGAACAAGGTATCGCCCGCGACCAGCAATTTGTGGTCTTCAAACACGAAACTGACCGATCCCGGAGTATGGCCGGGCGTGTGCCGTGCGGTACCGCCACAGCAGGCCAGTGGTTCCTCGTCTTCCAGCCAGCCATCCGGCGGTGGCAGCGGCGTGTACGGCACACCAAAGGCCTGGCATTGCCACTCCACCGAATCCCACAGGAACTGGTCCTCCTTGTGCAACTTGATTGGCGCACCCGTCGCTTCTTTCAGTTCACCCGCGGCAAGGATGTGATCCAGATGGGCATGGGTATGCACAATCGACACCAAAGTCAGGTTATTGGCTTCCAGTTCAGCGAGAATGCGATCGGCATCGCCACCCGGGTCAATCACCACGGCCTTGCGGGTCACCGGGTCAGCAATGATGCAACAGTTGCACTGCAGCGGCCCGACCGGGAAGGTCTTGAACAGCATGGTCGGCTGCTGGCTCATGCGGAGGCCCCGGCCAGCACCTGCTGGTAACGGTTCTTCAAGCCGTCATAGACCGCTTGCCGGTAGTCTTCCCGACTGGCATCGAGAGCGGCTAGGATTTCCACCAGGTGTTCGTTATCTTCACGCCCCTGCCACTGCTTGATGTAGCTGCCGTCCTTGTAGCCATGATCCTGCCGGAACACGTTCAGGACATTCTTGCCCACATAACGGCTGAACAGGTCATCCGGGCTCATGCCGGCGGCATTGAGCAGGCTCCAGAAAGCACTGACCGAGAAAGAACGGGTTTGCAGGGAGTGACTGGCGACCGCTTCCACCGCGTCCCGGAATGCGAGATCGACAGGCGGCTGGCTGGCCAGCTCATCGCACATGCCCTGCGCAATGGCAGGGATATCACGGCCATCAAACAAGGCACTCATGCCAAAGTGCCAGATATCAATGATTTCCAGCTCAACCTGGTCCTGGTCCGGCTGCTGCTTTTTCCACCACTTGTAGCCGTAATGCTCCATCAGCTCGGCGCACTCGATCCAGGCCGCCCGGTACCATTCAAAGCCCTGTTCCGGCCACTGGGGGTGCACTTTACGGTTCATGCTGTCCTGCATTTCCAGCATGGTGATGAATCGCTGCAGCATCAAAAACTCCTCTTGGACAGGCATCAGGCAGGTGCCGGGAAGTCAGGCATGGTAATTCATCGGCCCGCTGGCTGCCATGTGAAAATACCTGAGCGTGAAACACTGTACGCGTGGAACTTTATTATCCACAAAATCTGTTGATAACTTCGTGGAAAACTACCTTCACCCAACCTCATCACTGCATGGCTACGGAAGTTCATGAGGTTGGATATTTTTTAACCATGAATATTATTGTTATATTTTACAATAGCTTGCATCAATTACTTTATAAAAAACTTTTCAAGTATCACCTATCCACCCATTCTTGAGCCGACGCACAACAAGTGTGCATAACTTGGTGCACATCGCCCCGCCAAAGGCACCCGATAGAAATCAGCCACTTAGCTTTGGCGATGCCTGGAAATGGGTTGCCCGGCAAGCCATTGGCACTGCTATAGTGACGGCTTTCCACAGGTTCCTGCTGCCGTGACGCACACCCGACCCCGACTCGTTGCCCTGCTGGGCATGCACCGCAGTGGCACCAGCTTCCTGGCTGGCGAACTTGCCAATGCCGGACTCTGCCTGGGTGATGCCAACCGCTCCGGCAGTGCAGCAAACGCCAAAGGCAACCAGGAATACCAACCGCTGGTGATCTTCCATGAAAACTGCCTGAAAGCGGCTGGCGGTCGCTGGGATGCGCCACCAGACGAACGGGCATGGCAACCCCACCAACGGGAACGTGCATGGCAACTAGCCCAGCAGTTACTGGGCCAATGCCACGGACAAGCCGGTTTCAAGGACCCCAGGACGCTGCTCTTCTGGGAACAATGGCAGGCATTACCGATCACGCTGCAAGCGATCGGGATCTTCCGTCATCCATCCGCCTGCAGCCAAAGCCTGGTGCAGCGTGATGGCATGTCATCGCAACACGCCATATCACTCTGGATGCAATACAACCGTGCGCTGCTGGCCGCCTGGCAGCAACAGCCGTTTCCCTTGGTCGATTTTGATGCGCCGGAGCCCCTGCTCCAGCAAACGATCCATCGCATTGCTGACTGGCTCGGCCTGCTGGATGCCGATCAGGCGCAGCAACCCTTTCTTGATGTGGCATTGCGCCATCACCGTGATGCTGACGCCAGCTGCGGCCCAGAGGCACTGGCGCTGCACCGCCAGCTTCAGGAGGCCGCGGGCTCTTTCTGGTCCTTGGGGGCAGCGCCGGAGCCCACCAAGGACAGGATCTGAGCAGAACCCGCCCCACAGGCAATAATTGTCCGGAACGCTGAGTCCACAGGCACATGGGGCAGCAACTCCAGGTGTTCGGCGGCCACATGCAACACCAGTCCGGTCGTCGGGTTTGGCCCTGTTGGCAGGAAAACCGTCGCACCACCATTCTCATGCCAGCTGGTCACAATACCGGTCAGTGACACCCCTTGACCTCTTCCTGATGGCCATACGCGAGCCACCTTGCCCTGCGCAAACGGGGATTGTTTGGAATCGCCAAACAGCTGCTGCACGATTTCACGCACCATGCGGTAACCGGGCGCTGCTTTCTGCATGCGTTCATCAAACTGTGTGTGCAGCCAGTTTCCCATCCGGGTCATGACCAGGCTGCCCACAATGAAGCACACAAGAATGACCGCAATCACCACCAACCCGTAACCAACCCATGCTGCAACGGCCAGCTCGCCAGCCACCAGCAAGGCGACCGGAGCGAGGAAGCCCGCCAAGGTACCCAACACCCACCAGGCAAACAGGGAAAGGATAAACAGCGGCAGCAACACCAACAGCCCACCAGCCACGGCTTTGCGGAAAAATGCTCTCATTGGAAAAACCTTATCGGTAGCGAATTATTGACGAGCCTTGCGCCCGGAACCCATATAAGTATTCATTTTCGCTTGCAGGGATTCAACATTGACCGGCTTCAGCAGGTAATCATCCATGCCGCAATCCAGGCAACGCTGCAGGTATTCCGGCAGCACATGAGCGGTCAGGGCAACAATCGGGATAGGCTCCAGGCCCTGCATCTTCTCCCACTTGCGAATACGCTCGGTGGCTTCATACCCATCCAGCTCAGGCATCTCACAATCCATCAGGATCATCCCGACGGCACGCCAGTGTGCCCCCGGCTTCATGCAGGTGATATACGCCTCAACAACCAGGGCGCCATTCTTGACGATGGTCACTTCATGCCCCAGGCGCTCGAGCATGCCGCGAATCACCATCTGGTTCACCTCATTGTCTTCAGCAACAAGGATATGGCTTTTGCTCACAGTCGAGACGACCGCTTTCCCTCCCAGGGAAAGATGCGCAGGATCATGATCACTGGCACCCAGCAGGCGGGCATATGCCTCCCCCAACAACCATGCCGACACGGGCTTTTCCACCACCATGCTCAACCCATGCGTCCGCAAGTCCTCACGACTGGGCAAATCAATGCTGGAGGTGAGCAATAACTTGGGGGTTTTCACCAGCCCTGTGTTCTGGTTCAAGCGACGCGCCAGCTCCAACCCATCCATGCCCGGCATATGCAAATCGATGGACACCATGTCAAACGGTTTGCCGCTCGCCAAGGCATCCGCAGCCAATCTCTCGGCCTCCACCCCTGTATACGCCGGCACAGCCTGCATACCCCATTCCTGCGCATAGCGCTGCACCAAAGACACAAAGCTTTCGCAGTCGTCCACCACCAACAGCCTTTTGCCTTTCAGGCTATCCACGCCTTGTATCGTGGAATCATCCTGCTGTCGTGCGGCGGGCAAATTCATGCTTGCCCAAAAGACCGAACCCTCATGAATACGGCTATCAACACCCACTTCCCCGCCCATCAAAGTCGCCAGCTCCTTGCAGATGGCCAAACCTAGCCCGGTCCCTCCATAACGGCGCGAGGTTGAGCTATCCACCTGGGTGAAGAAATCAAACAATCCGGCAATATGCTCCTTATCGATACCAATACCGGTATCACGCACTTCCAGGCGAATGCGATCCGGCATGGCCCCATCCGGTAACAGGCGAATCATGATCTCGCCTTTTTCAGTGAATTTGATGGCGTTGCCCAGCATATTGATCAGGATCTGCCGCAAACGGTTAGGATCGCCATTCACCCAACGCGGACAGGCCGGATCCATATCAAAAATCAGGTCCAACCCTTTCTCGTCAGCCTGCACCTTGAAGATGGCAGTTGTATCCAGTGCCAGCTTTTCAAGATCGAAATCGATACGCTCCAGGGTCATCTTGCCCGCTTCAATCTTGGAATAATCCAGGATGTCATTAATCACCGTCAGCAAGGCTGTACCTGAAGAAAAAATCACATCGCTGTAATGGCGTTGGGTTTTATCGAGACGCGTTTCCCGCAGCAGGGACGCCATGCCCAGCATGCCGTTCAGCGGCGTGCGGATTTCATGACTCATCTTGGCCAGGAACTCACTCTTGGCCCGGCTTTCCACCTTGGCTTTCTGGGAGCGATCACGCAATTCCCTCATGCGATCCGCCAAGGCAATCGCCAACAGCACCACGGTCAAGGCAAAAGCCCACTGCATGAGGGGTGACGTCGGGTCATACCAGCTCTGGTTCCAGATTCGCCGCCCGACTTCATAGAGGGCATATGCCATAAACGGCATCCAGGCAAAAAAGAAATGCTGCCCTTCCTTGTACCCCGCCATCCATTGCCGGAATGACGCAAACCATACGGTCAGCACCAGTACAGACATGGCACCGACTCCCAGTCGAACGACCCAAAACAACGACGATTCGCGATCAATAACGAACCATGCTGCCAATAACACCAGCAAGGCTGCCAGCGCCATCACCACACGGCTAAGCAGGGGCTGCCGGATCCTGAATGACAGGAACTGGCCAGCAAACAAGCCGAAAAATGCCAGCATCAACAAACTCAGGGTCAGCGTTGCGCGCTGTTCCCACCAAGGCCATTCAGGCCACAAGAACCAGAACCCCAGCCCCTGGTGGGCAAAAATCATCAACAAGGCCACCGCCAGCCATGCGATGTAATACCAATACACCCGCTCACGGGTGACCAGTGCCACAACCAAGTGGTACAGCACCATGACCGCAATGGCACCAATAAACGTCCACCCCATGGAAAGCTCAGGCAGGATCCTCTCCATGCGGGGCTGCTGTTGCCACAACAAAGTGCGCTCCACCAACAAGCGGGAATGCCCTTCGACACGCATCACCACCGTGACGGTTTGACGGGAATCCACTTCCAGTGGCAACAATAAGCGCCCATATGGAACCGGGCGTGAAGAAAAGGGCTTGTCGGCACCCAGCTCATACTGCGCCTTCAGTTCGCCAGCGGAAAATGCAAACCATTCCATGCTCTGGATATCCGGCGCCGCAAGCTCAACAAACAAGGTGCCGGGATCCTGCTCCCCCGCCATCACTGAAAAGACAAACCATTGCGGCTCGTGGGAAAAATCCGGTGCCATGCGGGCATCACGGCGGTACCAGGACCCCGCAGCAATGGCCCTGGCCAAGGCCTGCACATCATTCGTGCGGGCATCCTGGACAATGACTTGCTGGAAATACGGGGAAAGATCGACGGGCTCAGCCGTCAATGGTGCGGGAGCAGCCACCTGCACATCCGGCGGCAAGGCATATGCAAGACCGGCTGCACACCACAAGCAAAGGGCGGCCCACACGATGCGGATCACATAGCGGTAGCGCCCAAAGACCTGTTTCATCCAGCGGCTCCTGCAAGGCAACCAGCTGCCTTGATGACAAGCGTCAGGCGAGGAAATACCAGGCAGCAACCCCTATCACCAGCACGGCTGCGACACCGGCCACAATCAGGCCAACGGGCAAACCTGCTGACGTGCTGGCCTCTGCCGGAGCAGGCGCGGCGGCACTGCCGGCCTGCGGTGCAGGGCGACCCGGTTTCGCGGCTGCCGGCTTGGGCCTGGCCGCAGCTTTCTTTTCGGTTTTGGCCTGTTGCTGGATCGCCGCCAAATCAATGGCCGGCCTGACGACTGTCTTGTTGAGGTCTTCCTTCGGGCCATCCACCACGAAAGCCAGCATATCGAAGCGCACCTTGTCGCCAGCCTTCAGGCGGGTCTCCTGCTTGACTTGCACGTCATTGACAAAGGTGCCATTGGAGGAATCAAGATCCCGTACCGACAGGTTGCCGCCGGCTTCTTTCAATTCCGCATGCTTACGTGACATACGGTCATAAGCGATGCTGATATCGCAATCATTGGCACGGCCTATCACCATCGTACCCTTGATCGCCCAGCGTTTATTTGCGGCACCAGCTTGCTGCGCCACCAGGGCCCAACCGCCCCCGCTGGATGCCGATGGCTTGGGCGCTGCCTTGGCCGGTGCTTTTTGCTGGCGCGGATCCAGCACCTGCATTTCCACAGACCCCACCCGGATCTTGTCGCCCAACTTGATGGGCGTAGCGCCGGCGATGCGGTTGCCGTTCACATAGCAGCCGAACCCACCCAAGGGCTCAAGACGCAAACTATCCCCCTGGACATGGATTTCGGCATGGAAATCGCCAATGTCAGAGCCAGCCAGTACAAGATCATTTTTTCGGTCAGAACCCAGCTTTTGTTTGGGCTCAATCAGCCAGACCCCTTTCTGGGATCCGTCGGTGTACTGCAACTTCAGCATGGTCTATCCCCTGGAGTGTTATGTTCGCGATCACGCGGTTTTTTGGGCAGGGTGTTACTTTTTGGGAAAATAGCGGGTTTGCGTCCGATTGTCCATATTCTCCTGCTTTCCACCGCAAAGAAATCCTTTCACCAATGTTTCGCCATCGCAGGGCTTCGTCTATGATGTAGGCATCCGGCCGGTTGCTGTCATGCAGCAGCACGAATAACCAGAAAAACCCAAGGACCCGGTACGCATGACCCCCCTGAAATATGGCGCCGCCACTGACGTCGGCCTGGTTCGCGATAATAATGAGGACGCCTTCCTGTCCCGGCCTGATATCGGGCTGTGGGTGGTGGCCGATGGCATGGGTGGCCACGAGGCCGGCGAGGAAGCCAGTCGCATTACCAAGGAATACATCGAGCGGGCAGTCCTCAATGGCAGCAGCCTGCGCCTGGCCATCTCCCAGGCCCATCACGAAGTGATGCGCTATGCCGCCCAGCATCCGGAAAAAGCCGGCATGGGTACGACCGTGGTCGCCTTGCGCACCCATGGCATGGAATACGAAGTGGAATGGGTCGGCGACAGCCGGGCCTACCTGTGGACCAAGGGCGACCTTTACCGCCTGAGCCGCGACCATTCCCTGGTGCAGTCACTGGTCGATAGTGGCGCCCTCACACCCGCCGAAGCGGTCAATCACCCCCAGAAGAATGTGATCATCCAGTCCATCGGCGTGACCAACCTGCCCGATGTGCGGGTTGACCAGGTTTCCGGTATCTGGGAACCGGGCCAACGCATCCTGCTCTGCAGTGATGGGCTCAGCGACCTGGTCAGTGAGCAGGACATCGCCGACATCCTTGCCCAGGAAGGTGACGAGCAAACCCTGGCCAACCGCCTGATGCAAGCCGCCCTCGACCGTGGCGGCACGGACAATGTCACCGTACTGGTCATTGCAGCCCCCGGCACGGTATCCGCACTGGGCAAAGTGCAGGGCCTGCTCCTGAAGACACCACTGGCCCCATTAGTACATCATTTCAAGGATCGCCAGCGTGCACTGATCCTGGGTGGGATTGGCGCGCTGGTGTTATTGGGCATCCTGGCTTTCCAGCAATTCTGAACTCGGTAACCCCGTATGGCCATTCCCGGATACAAAGTACTGCGCAAAATCAACGAAGGTGGCATGGCCACCGTCTACCTGGCCATCCAATTGAGCGTGGGCCGGGAAGTCGCGCTGAAGATCATGTCGCCGGAACTCACTGCCGATCCGAAATACAGCAACCTGTTCTATAAGGAAGCCAACATCGTCGGCACGCTGTCCCACCCCAACATCGTCTCGATCTTCGATGTGGGCAAACACGAAGGCAAAAACTACATTGCCATGGATTTCCTGCCCGGCGCCTCTTTCAAGGAGCGCATGGCCAATGGGCTCAGTATTTCTGAAGTGCTGCGGCTCACCAAGGAAATTGCCTCCGCCCTGGATCACATGCATGACCGGGGCTATGTCCACCTGGACCTGAAACCTGACAACATCCTGTTCCGCAAGGATGGTTCCGCCGTGCTGCTGGACTTCGGCATCGCCATGACCATTGCTGCTGCCCAGAAAGCCAATAATTCCGGCTCCGTCGCTGGCACACCGCAATACATGAGCCCGGAACAGGCGCAAGGCAAACCGCTGGATGGCCGCAGTGACATCTACAGCCTCGGCATCATGTTCTATGAAATGCTGGCAGGCCAACCACCGTACAGTGGTGCCGATTCGGTACAGATAGCCGTCAAGCACATGACCGCACCGTTGCCCAGCTTGCCGGTGCAGTACAAGATGTTCCAGCCGTTGCTGAACAAGATGCTGGCCAAGAAAGCCGATGACCGTTTCCGTCGTGGTGCTGACATTATCCAGTCCATCAATGCCCTCGAAGGCGGCACTGGCACCAGCTCACAAATCCTGATTGAACCGACCGAGCCCACTGCCCTGCAAGCTTTCTCACTGGTGCGTGCCCTGACGGCTGCACTGGGTGCGCTGCTGGGCCTGCTGCTGAAGCGCTTCCTTGGGCGCTTCGAAGTCCTGACGCGCTTGCGCTTCTCACCCAAGCACGGCCTGGTGGTGCGCTCCGCGGCCTTGGATCCACTGGAGCAAAGTCCTGCCGAGTTGAAAGCCAGCCAGAACAAGGACACCACCACCAAGGACATCCCGGGTGATTCACTGGAAGCCGCCCTCGCCAATCACCGTGCGAAGAAAATCCTGCCTCCAGTGGTCGTTTACGTCCTGCTGGTCGCCGTTGTGGCAGGCATTGGTGCAGCCGTTTACCTGAGTCCGGGTGAACCGGCCGCTGCCACACCCGTGCAGGCATCCACTGCAGCACCGCCAGCAGCAGCGCCCCAAGTGGCTGCGCCAGCCGCCCCGGTCACCACCCCAGCTCCCGCCACGGCATCCGTTGCAACCACGCCAACCACGCCAACCGCGGCAACCCCGGCTCCGGAAGCCCGCACAGAATTCCTGCTGGTGGTTAACCCGGTACCGGCTGATGCACGGGTGCGCATTGTCGAATTGATGCGTGACCATGAGCCGGAAACAGCCCTGCAACCCGGGCGTTACACCGTGGAAGTCAGCCATCCCGATTACTGGCCACAGAAGAAAGTCGTCGACATCACCGATGAAGATATCGATATTGGCGTGATCCTCAAGGCACGCCAGCGTAACTACAAAGTGGGCGATGTGTTTAATGATGAAATTCCTGATGTCGGCCAGGGTCCCACAATGATCGTGGTACCGGGCGGCACATTCACGATGGGCGATAGCAGCGGCAAGATCAGCGGTGCTGGGCCCGCGCATAAAGTCACCATCAGCAAGCCCTTCGCGATTGGCCGTTATGAGGTGACATGGGGTGATTTCCGCAAATACCTCGAAACCGAAAAACTGGAAACCCCTTCCGGCCTTGGCGGCCAGACCGATGCCCATCCGGTGACCGGCGCCAACTGGGAAGATGCCAAGGCGTATGCCGCATGGCTCAGCAAGCAAACCGGTAAACCCTATCGGCTACCCAGTGAAGCCGAATGGGAATACGCGGCACGTGCCGGAACGGACACGCCTTACTGGTGGGGAGCCAGCGCCAAGGACCAGGCTAACTGCCGGCGCGGCTGCACCACCACCTGGAGCAACACCTCCCTGTTCACTTCAGTGCAAGTAGGATCCTACAGCGCCAACCCATTCGGCTTGTACGACACGGCAGGCAATGCCGCAGAGTGGGTAGAAGATTGCTATCAGGAGAATTACAGCAACGCACCTGACGACGGCAGCGCCGTCAGCGGCGATGAAGCTTGTTATCATCGCGTGGTACGCGGCGGCTCCTTCAATGACATGGATAACAAGTTATACAGTCGCAGCCGTGACAAGGGCTTCCGTCAAATCCGTAAACCGGAAAATGGTTTCCGCCTGGTCATGGACCTGCAATAAACCAGCAGCATGTAAATCCAGCAAAAAAGCCGCTTCATGCGGCTTTTTTGTTGTCGGTACGTGCGGGGAAATACTCGGCCAGGTAACTGTAAATCACCGGCACCACCAGCAAGGTGAAGATTGTCCCAACCGCCATTCCGGAAGCAATCACCCAGCCGATCCCTTGCCGCGAGGCAGCACCTGGCCCAGAGGCCAGCATGAGCGGCAACACACCAAACACCATGGCAGCCGTTGTCATCAGGATGGGACGCAAGCGGATCGCAGCAGCCTCTTCAACCGCTTGTCGGGCCGGCATACCCTGTGCGCGCAGGCGATTGGCAAAATCGACGATCAGGATGCCGTGCTTACTGATCAACCCTATCAATGTCACCAGGCCAATCTGGGTATAAATATTCAGTGTTGCGACACCCAGGGCCATCGGGACCAAAGCGCCAAAGATCGACATCGGGACACTGACCAACACCACCACAGGATCAACAAAGCTCTCGAACTGGGCCGCCAGGACCAGGTAAATCAGGATAAAACTGAACACAAAGGTCGCCACCAAGGCATTACCTTCCTGGACAAATTGCCGGGATTCGCCCATATAGTCATGACTGAACCCTTGTGGCAAATGCTCACGTGCCTTCTGCTCCATGAAGTCAATCACCTCACCCATCGTGACGCCCGGTGCAGGCAATGCACCAATAAATGTGGCGTTGAGCTGCTGGAACTGGCCAAGCTTGTTGGGCGCAGAGACTACCTCCCACTGGATCACGGATGACAAGGGCGCCATCTCACCACTGGCTGTCGGCACCTGGTAGCGCCCTATCGCTTCGGGATTACTGCGCAAGGCTTGCTCCAACTGGGGAATGACCTTGTAGCTATAGCTGCTATAGGCAAAACGACCAACCTGGCCTTCACCCAGGAACAATGACAGCGCTTGCCCAATCGATTCCATGGAAATGCCAAGCTCAGCAGCTTTTTCACGATCAACGGTGATTTTCAGTCGCGGCTTGTCAAAATCCAGGTCGGTGGCTGCATAAATGAATTTACCGCTCTTCCACATGTCCGCCATGATGTCCTGCGCCACTTTGTAGACCACTTCATCCGAAGCGGTCGACATCACAGCGAACTGTAATGGCGTACCCGACGTGGCACCGGGGATGCCGGGCAAGTTGAATGAGGTGATGCGGACGCCAGCAATATTACCCAGGTTTGCCTGCAACTCTTTTTGCACCTTGGCCTGTGACCGCTCCCGCTCCGACCAATCCTTGAGCATCACCAATGACAGGAAGGTATTCGGGCCGTTATACCCACTCATGATGAAACTCTTGCCGTGTTCCGGCAGTGAGGTATAAACGTTTTCGATCGAATCACTGTAGGTGGTCATGAAATCAATGCCCGTTGACAACGGCGCTGTCCCCGTCACAAAAATCACGCCATAGTCTTCCGTTGGAGCCAGTTCGCGTGGGATTTCACGGTACAGGAAATAAAGCGAAGCCATCACCGTGCAAGCCAACAGCAGCCATGGCGCACGGTTTGACAAGCTGTTCCTGAGCAGCGTGCGATAGCGTTGCTTGAGCGCATCAAGGGCGGCGTTCACCTTGGAGAACCAACCCTGCCCGGCATCTTCGTGTTGCAGCAGTCTTGCACACATCATCGGGGAAAGGGTTAACGCCACAATGCCAGACACAATCACTGCCCCAGCCAGGGTGAAGGCAAACTCGGTAAACAGCTTACCTGTCACACCCTCAACAAACCCGATCGGACCGTACACCGCCGCCAGGGTCAATGTCATGACGATCACAGGAAAGGCTATCTCGCGAGCACCCTTGATGGCGGCGTCAAACACGCCATCGCCTTCCTCGATGTGACGCTGGATATTCTCAACCACCACAATTGCATCATCGACCACCAGGCCAATCGCCAGCACCATGGCCAGCAAGGTCAGCAAATTCACGGAGAAACCGAGCATCAACATGATGACCATTACGCCAACCAGTGACAATGGAATAGTCACCACGGGAATAATGACGGAGCGGAAACTCCCCAGGAAGAAAAAAATGACCACCACCACGATCAAGCTGGCCTCCACAATAGTCTTGGCCACTTCCTTGATGGAGCGCTCAATCGCAATCGTGGTATCAAACACCAGGTCCTGCTTCAGTGATGGCGGCAACTGCCGCTCGATATCAGGCAAGGCATTACGCACCGTGCGCGCAACATCCAGCGGATTTGCACCTGCTGCAGCTGAAATCTTGATGAAAATCGCTGTCTTGCCATTAAACCGGATACGGGAGTCATAGTTCTCGGAACCCAGCTCAACCCTCGCAACATCACGAATCCTGACTAACGCACCATCCACTGAACGGATCACAATGCCTTCAAATCCCTCGACGGACTCGAGACTGGTTGAGGCAGATACATTGAAAACCACGTAATCGCCCTGGATCTGCCCGGCAGCGCTCTGGAAATTGTTTTTCTGCAGAGCCTGCACAACGTCATTCGCTGAAATATGGAAAGCGGCCATGCGATCACTGTCCAACCAGATACGCATCGCAAAGGTTTTCTTGCCGCGGATTTCAGCGCGCCCCACGCCCGGCAAGGTACTCAGGATGGGCTCCACCGCCTTGCTGAGGTAATCGGTAATCTGCTCTTCACTCATCTCATCGCTGTAAAAGCCGATGTACTGCAAGGTATCGCTGCCAATATTGACCTGCTTTTCGATGATCGGGTCTTCCGAGCCTTTAGGCAGCTCACCACGCATTTTGTTGACCTTGCCAATCACCTCCTGCATCACGATGTTCACATCGTTATCCGGATGGACATAGGCCATGATGCTGGAATTGCCTTCCGTGCTGGTGGCCGTGATGTACTCAACGCCTTCAGCCGTTGCAATCACATGCTGCAGGGGGGTGGTGATAAATCCCTTGATGAGCTCTGCATCAGCACCGGTATAAATGGTCGTTACCGTGACAACGTCATTACTGATCTCCGGATACTGTCGCACCTG
>SBFY01000144.1 GCA_006227085.1 Gammaproteobacteria bacterium | reverse complement strand
AAGCGCTCACCGGTATCACTGCCGCCGTGGCCTTGCGCGTTGGTGAGCACGATATCGACCTGCGGCAGCAGCTGTTGCAGCATCGGCCAGTACACCCGGCCATTAAAGCCAGTGCCATGCACGAAATGCACGACCGGCTTGCCGGTCACCGGGGTGTGCTGGCCGCGCAGCGTCAAGCCGGTGGAAGTGGTGTGTTGCCAGTCAAGCAGCATGGTGTGCCAGATGGTTATTGTTTGCCATCATTGCGCCTGCCCGCGGGAGGTAAGCTGTTGTTTGAGAAGCTGCGTGCCCCAAGCCATTACAAACCACGGCAAAACCAGCCATGGTCCGTTCAGGAAAATGAATTTGACCCACAAATCCATGAAGCTGGCTGTGTTCACGGATTCAAACCCGGTCAATAGTTCGGTGCCGTAGTAATACCAGGTCAGTACCGTGTGCGTCACAGCGGTGGACAGGCAGAGTAGCGTGCCACGGTAATCAGTGAAGCCGGAGCGCTTCAGCAACCACAAGCCGGTGATGCCAATACTGCCATTGATGACAGACAGGATTTCAATCATCAGGAAATTGGCCTTGGGATGGAAATAACGGATATCCCCGCCATCGATGTAGGCCCACCACGGATAAGCCCACACGCTGTCGCGTGCGTTGGAGATGGCTTCATGGAAGATCAGCCATACCAGTTCCCAGCTCAGGTGGGTCAGGTACGAGGCGATCATGAATGGCAGGCAAACGGCTTGCAGGCGCTGGAAGGCACTCCAGTGCCGCAGGCATGCCAGTGGCAGGTAAGCAGCAAAAATGCCGATCCAGTACGCGAGCGTGACATGCAGGGCAAACACATCGGCAACGGCATCGCGGTCAAGATCCCAGAGGAAAACAGCCGTGCTGTAAGCAGGGAAAGCAGCAATCAATGAGCCAAAAGCCAGGCCCCAGATGAGCCAGAGGGTGGTGGGTCGCGTGTGCATGGTGGTGTGCCGCTTATGGTTATGGTTGTGAAAGTAGCACAGCGGCAAAGGGGAAAGCCACTACCCTCCCAAATAGCAAGACCGCCACAAGGGCGGTCTCTTGTTTGGAGCGGGTGATGGGAATGTGCCTTTGGCATTCTTCGCTGCGCGAAGAACCGGCACAGCCTTCGGCTTGCCGTCCAACCTTGCTTGCGCAAGGTTGTGTGCTGCCGCATTTTTGCTGCGCAAAAACCGCCCCTGCGGGCGTCCAATAACGCCTTGCGTTATTGTCGAACCGGTGGGTTCGCTTCAGCCACCACCCTTCACCCACAAAAAAGCCGCCCTTGAAGGCGGCTTTTCCGTGAGTGGAGCGGGTGATGGGAATCGAACCCACGTTAGTAGCTTGGGAAGCTACAGTTCTACCATTGAACTACACCCGCGCGAGGCGGCTATTGTGACAAATCTGTGCCTTGACGGGTAGCGGTCAGTAGCAGGTTTCTTGGCGTCAGGCTGCGATCACAGAAAGTGCCAAGGCGGATCCGGTAGCCGTTTTCTTCCAGGAATAACGCATAGTCCAGCACCAGCCACAGTTCCAGTGCGCGCCGGAAGGCATGGCGCGGTAATTCCAGCCGGCTGACCTCGGTGTGACGTTGTTCGCCCAGTGCCTCCCAGTGTTCCCAGTCGACCTGCTCCGGCAGGGGAAGTCGCTTCAGGTCGGCGGCAACCCGGCAAAAATGCCTGAAGCCCTGCTGGAAATCAGCATCAGCCATCGATGGCACGGGCAGGTAATGATCCTGCTGTCGCAACTGCCGTTGCAGCAGGTCAAAGCCAAGCCGGTAAGCGCTTTTGAGTTCACGCAAGCGCGCCACGCTACCGGGCGCGGTCACCGTTTCCTGCACGGCCAGGCGCAAGTCATCGCGTTGCAGCGACAGGCCGCTGCGCTGCGCGGTTTGCGACAGGGGTAAATAACGATCATTCGACGTGAGGTGATAGCAGCACGGTGACAGGTGCAGGGTGTTGCCATGTTGTGCGGTCAGTTGCAGCAGGCGGCGGTGCAGGTCGCCGCAGGCATGCAGGGCTATCGCATGCTGGTGTTGCTGGACGAAGGTATCTGCCGCCGGCGACATCACATCACAGTGCTGCAGGTGCACATCGCAATGATGCTGTTGGCCCAAATGCTCGCCGTCTTCACACAAGGCCTTGTTCCATTCGAGGCTGGTGACGGCTTGCCGGAAGCGATGATGGATGGCGCGCCCGAGATGTGCCTTGCCGGCACACCATTCCAGTACCGGGCTATCCAGTGCATCGATGCAACCGGCAAAGGCCGTGACCTGTTGCCATTTGCGGCCGGGGATATCGTGCTCGAAGCGATCCGGGTAGCTGTGCGGCGTAGCGTGCAGTGCGGCGACTTCGGTCAGCGCTGTGATGTGGACCAGTTCCGGCAGGTGTGGCTCCAGCCAGGCAATGAGTGCAGCCTGGTCACTCTCCAGTTGGCGGACGTTGTTGTCATCGAGTGAGCGCAGCTGTTGTGACAACGCAGGGTGTTGCGATTCCCATGGCAGCACCGGGAAACAAAACGGTGCTGGTTTCCATAAGGGTTCGTGCGCATGCAGCAGTGTCGTGAGCGCGTGAAAGCGGTCTGGCAGGTTCATTAATGCGGGCGTTTGCCGATGAGGTGGATGCGGAAATCCTTGCCCAGTGTGGGCGTGGTGCGCATCTGGACTTTGGCGTCTTTCATGTTCTCCGGCAGGCTGAACTGGTAGTGATGCAACAACACGGACAGCATCAGTACCGCTTGTGCTTCCGACCAGGCGGCACCGGCGCAGGTGTGTGCGCCGCGACCAAACGGCACGAACACATGGCGTGGGCGCGCGGTTTCCCTGTCAGCATCGTGACGGTGGACATCAAACGCATCCGGGTGGTCAAAGTAACGCGCATCGCGATGACAAGCGGTGGTATACAACAGGACGTTCTCGCCCTTGAGGACCTGGTGGCCGTTAAACACGAAATCACAGGCGGCATTACGCATGATGCCAAAAGCTGTGGGATGCAAGCGCAAGGTTTCCAGGAAGGTGTTGCGGCATAGCGGCAGGTCAGTGGCCAGCGATTGCGCATCCGGCAGGCCGTTGGAAAACACGCGATCCACTTCGGCTTGCACTTCGCGCAAGGCGTCGGGGTTGCGCAACAATTCCCACAACATGAATACCAGGGTCTGGCCAATGGTATCGATGCCGGCAAAAAAGGCGAGGAAGCCGGTGCTGCGGATATCGCCATCGGTGAACAATTCCGGGTGATGCCGGCGCGCCTCCGTCATGATGTTGGCGAGCAGGGGCCGGTCATGGGGTTCGGTCAGCGCTTTTCGTACGGCATTGTCAACGACTTGGGCGGTGATCGCTTGTGCACGCTTGAAGCGAGGGCCGCCGGTGAGGTGCATCGCTTTTGCCGGCAAGCGCAACACCGATAGCCATACCGTCATCCGGTTGGCGTAATGGAAAAACTCTTCAAGCTCATGGTCATCGGGCGTGCTGCCCATCAACAGGTGGCCGACGATGTTGGAGGTCAGCTTCTGTGAGGCAAACACCAACGGCAGGTCAGTATCATCCGGGTAGGCATCGAATTGTTTGCGGATCATGGCGGCCAGCACGGGAATGTTCTGGTCGATCTGGTCGCGTGAAAAGGCCGGCTTGAGGATCTTGCGCATTTGCCGGTGCGGTTCGCCATCCAGTGCCACCACCGCATTGGGGGAGTCGAGTTCCTCGGTCAGTGGTTTCCAGAACGTGCGGCTCTCCAGCACGTCCTTGCCTTCGGTGTTGGCGAAGGCATTGGCTTCGGGGCCGGCCATGCAGACGGCATCAATCAGGGGTGTCTTGAAGCGGAAGACCGGGCCATATTGCTGGTGCATGCCCTGCAGGGCCTGTTCCGGATTGCGTGCCAGCGCCAGGCCGGGGCCGATCCACGGCAGGCCTTTCACCAGGGGTGGGCGGGGTGCGGCAGTCATCGCAAAAGCTCCGGGCGAGGCGTTTTATAATAAGCAAAGAGCTTGAAGCATGCGCTTATCATCGTCAATTCAATAGCAGGGGAAACAGGATGCAATGCAGCCAGTGCCATCAGGGCGAACAGCGGCTGGTCCGCTTTGAACAAGGGCTGGGGATCTGGGCCTGCCGGCAGTGCGGTTATGAAACCCGCCTGATTGATTGCCATACCTGCGAGCGCCGCCTGATTCGTCGGCTTGGCCGCAATGCGGCGGGCTGCGCGGTATGGGCCTGCGTGAATTGCCAGCAACCGAAGCTGGCCTGCCCGCAATGCGAGGCCGGTTGGGTGATCGGGACAGCCAAGGGCGCTCGTTGTACCCATTGCCAGCAACAGTGGCCATCCATCGATGCCCTGGGGGACGCCACGGTGGTTGGCCCGTGACCGATCGCATCAAGCGATTGAAAACCGGTGCCGGTGAACGGCGCTGGAAGTTGGCGACGACCGGCTTCAAGACCGGTGCGCGTGTTGCCACGCAACTCTCGACCGATTGGCTGTTGCCGAAAGCGGCACGCGAGGCACGTCGCAAGCAGATGCTGTCACGCGAGGCGCAGGCACTGGCGGATGCGTTGGGTGAACTGAAAGGCAGCCTGGTCAAGATCGGCCAGATGATGGCCGTCTATGGCGAGCATGTGTTACCGCCGGAAGTGACCGCAGCGTTGCACACGCTGGAACACCAGACCCGGCCGATGGCGTGGCCGGTGATGGAAGCGGCCTTGCGTGAAGCCCTGGGTGATGAACGTGTTGACACCCTGGTGGTTGACCCGGTGCCGGTTGGTGCCGCGTCACTGGCACAAGTGCATCGAGCGACACTGGCCGATGGTCGCGAGGTGGCACTGAAAATCCAGTATCCGGGCATTGCCGATGCGATCGATAGCGACCTCGATGAAATGGCACGCCTGATTCGTTGGTCCGGGCTGGTCAGTGGCCGTGATGATTTTGGTCCCTGGCTGGATTCCTTGCGTGATTTATTGCACCGCGAAGTCAATTACACACTGGAAGCGGCGACGACAGAACGGTTTCGTGAGCGCCTGCAGGATGATCCGCGCTTTGTGGTGCCCACTGTCGTCAAGGAATACAGTACACCGCGTGTGTTGTGCGCGAGCTTTGAAAAGGGTTTTGGCGTGCAAGACCCGAAGGTCCAACAGTTGTCGCAACCACGCCGCAACCGTTTGGGCAAAGCGTTTCTCGAACTGTTCCTGCGGGAAGTGTTTGAGTGGGGCGAATTGCAGACTGATCCCAACTTCGGCAATTACCGCATCCGCATTGGCAGACATGCTGACGAGGATCAGTTGGTGTTGCTGGATTTCGGCGCGGCCAAACCCTATCCCGAAGATTACTTGAACGCTTTGCAGAACATGATGGTGGGGGCGTATGAGCGCGATCTCGGGCGTGTGCGTGAGGGCGCGATCGCGCTGGGGATGATTGGTGGGGATTTGCCAGAATCCGTGCAGTCGGATTTTACCGAGGTGTGTGCTGCGGTGATTGAGCCACTGTGCCCGCAGCATTTTGGATTGCCGCCGGGCGTATTGAACAAGCAAGGCGAGTACCGCTGGCGCGAGAGCCGCTTGCCGCGGCGCCTGTCGAAGCAGGCCGCCAAGGCGGCCTTGAGTGTGCACTTCCATGTGCCGCCCGGTGATTTTGTGTTCCTGAGTCGCAAGCTGGTCGGCGTGTATACGTTTATCGCTACCTTGGGGGCGGAGTTCACCGGTGGCGAGCTGTTGGAGCGTTACGCTTATGACTGAACTGTCGGTAGTGCCGGTGCGCGGCAAGGCAGCGCGCCAATACCTGGAAGATCTCGCGCACTTGCGTATCACGGTGTTTCGTGAATTCCCGTACCTGTATGACGGTGATATGGGCTACGAGCGCCAATACCTGAAAACCTACAGCGATTGCGAAGACAGTTTTTTTGCAGTGGTGCTCGATGGCGATCAGGTGGTGGGTGTTTCTACGGCCATCCCGATGCGGCATGAAGAATCCGCGTTCCAGCAGCCGCTGCGTGAAGCCGGCTGGCCCATTGAAAGCATCTGCTATTTCGGTGAATCGCTGTTGTTGCCAGCCTATCGCAAGCAGGGCCTGGGAGTGCGGTTTTTCCAGTTGCGTGAGGCGTTTGCGCAATCGCTGCCGGGTTGCCAGTACTGCATGTTTTCAGCCGTGCAGCGGCCTGCAGGTCATCCCCTGCGCCCCAGCGATTATGAACCGCTGGAT
>SBFY01000075.1 GCA_006227085.1 Gammaproteobacteria bacterium | reverse complement strand
ACTTTCTCGCCGCGGGCCATCAGGTCTTCCATCGGCAGCTCCTGCTCCATCAGGGCACGGATAGCGGCGGCTTCAGACTGCTTCTTGGCAAACCAGGCGTTGTATTCTTCTTCGCTAACGGCATTGACCACGATCGGCATGAAGCCATGGTCCTTACCGCACAACTCAGCGCACTGGCCACGATAAACGCCTTCCTGCTCGATACGGGTCCACGCTTCGTTCACGAAGCCGGGGATCGCATCTTTCTTCACGGCAATCGACGGCACCCACCAGGAGTGGATCACGTCATTGGCCGTCACCAGGAAACGCACTTTCTTGCCAACCGGCAACACCACAGGCTCATCCACTTCCAGCAGGTAGTGCTCGCCCTTCGGGGTTTCGTTGTTGATTTCGTCACGCGGGGTGCGGAGATTACTGAAGAAGGTGACTTTCTCGCCTTCATCCGTCAGGTATTCGTATTTCCACTTCCACTGGTATCCGGTGACCAATACGTCCAGGTCCGGCTCTTCATCGTCGTAGTGGGCAATCAGGGTCTTGGTCGCCGGGAAGGCCATGTAGATAAGGATCAGGAAAGGCACCACCGTCCAGATGATTTCCACCAGGGTGCTTTCATGCCAGGTCGCCGGCTTGGCGCCCAGCGACTTGCGGTGGGCGATCATGGCATACAGCATCACGCCAAACACCAAGATGCCTATCAAGCCGCAAATCCACACGATCTGCATATGCAGGGCATAGACATCGCGGCTGACCGCGGTAACGCCCTCAGGCATGTTGAGCCAGAACCCGGCGGATTTGGCAGTCTCTTCGGCAGCCAGCGCACCGCCAGCCATCAGCATCAGCGGGGCCAGTGCCAGGGCGGCAAGCCGTATCACTCGTGAACGCATGATTCCCGTTTCTCCAGTGTCAATTGGTGATGCGAGGCAACAAAAACAACGCCCGCCCAGCCGTTCCCTGCGGGAAACTACTGCACGAACACTATCTTATTGATAAGCCTGACGGGGCGACCTTCTGCGGGCACTTCTACCAGGCTTTCCTGCTTCCCCGTTAAAACCGCACACAGGGTGCGACAAAACGGCGCAGATTATAACCAGTGAAAGCACGCTGTGCTACAGGCAAAACCAAGGAAAAGAACGCTTTTTTGGCCAATCCCGAGCGTTGCACTAGGGTTATACGGGTTTGCGTGGATCCACCAGCCGGACCGGCTCACTGCTGGCTGCCGGCGCCCGCTCACGCTCTACCCGCGTAGGGATGGCCGGAGGAGCCAGGTTCTCCAGCGCATCATGGAACCCGCAACGGACACATTCCCGGCGCTTGCCCGTGGCCGTGTTGTCCATGAACAGGGTATCCACCTGCTCACACTGGGGGCATTTTGCCCCTGCGATAAAGCGCCGCATGGCGTTTTCCTTAAGGGTATCCCGGTACGCGAATGATACACTGTGCCCCGTATCACCGTCCGGAATACCGCATGACCATTCGCAGCTACCAGGAATTCACACCACTGCTGGGTGAGCGGGTGTTTGTGGATGACACCGCCCTGGTGCTCGGTGATGTCCATATTGGTGATGACAGCTCCGTCTGGCCCATGACCACCATTCGTGGCGACATGCACCGCATCCGCATCGGCGCGCGCACCAGCATCCAGGACAACAGCGTCCTGCACATCACCCATGACGGCCCATTCAGCCCGCAAGGCTGGCCGCTGGTCATCGGTGATGACTGCACGATCGGTCACCGCGCGATCCTGCATGGCTGCACCCTTGGCAGCCGGGTACTGATTGGCATGGGCGCCGTGGTCATGGATGGGGCAGTGATTGACGACGATGTCGTGGTCGGCGCCAATAGCCTGGTCGCACCGGGCAAGCACCTCGCCAGTGGCTGGGTGTATATGGGTTCGCCAGCCAAACCGGTGCGCGAGCTAAGCGCGCGGGAACGCGAGTTCTTCACCTACAGCAGCCACAACTATGTGAAGCTCAAGGATCTCCACCTGCGCGACCTGGAGGGAACCCGCTGATGGCTAGCGGGCGCTGGGCCAAGGACGCTTTCCACAAGACCGTGGATCGCTTCCTGCCCCCCGGATACACCATTGAACATGCCCACTCGCTCGGGCGGGCACGCATCCTCGTTGCGCTGTTGCTTTACCACGTCGCACTGTCTGGTGCGATCATCGCATTGGCGATGTTTGCACATTCGGAATACGTTGGCTTCAACACCGCCATTGCTGCGGGCTTCAGCCTCGCGATGCTGGCCACCTACACCGGCTGCTTGTATTTGTTCCGCTTGTCCGGCTCCATCCTGTGGACAGGTCATTTGTTTGCCCTGACCATCTACCTGGTCGTTGCCGGGGCGGCATACATCACCGGCGGTTTCATTTCCCCTTCGCTGCAAATCATCGTCGCCATTCCAGTGCTGGTGTTCCTGATCTCCGGGCGCAAGGCGGGAGGCGTATGGCTCATTGTCGTACTCTTGACCGAGGTCGTCCTTTACCAGGCGCACCTGAAAGGCATGCACTTCCCGCAAATCCTCGAGGAAAACAGCCTCGCCGCCGTCGAGATCGGCGTCTGGTCGCTGATGTGTATTACGGTGGTTGCCTGTTTTGCCATCTACGACGTGGTGAACGAGAGCCTGCAACGCCAGCTGGCACGCGAACGCGGCCGGTTTGCGCACCAGGCCGCCCATGACGTGCTGACCGAGCTGCCGAATCGCAACGAGTTCTATCGTCGCCTGCAAGACGCCTTGGCTGGCCTGAAACGCCAGCAGCGCCTGGCCATCGCCTATCTCGACCTCGATGGCTTCAAGCCCGTCAATGACCAGTACGGTCATCACACCGGTGACGAGGTATTGAAAATCATCAGCCAGCGCCTGATCCACTCGGTGCGCAGGCAAGATACTGTCGCGCGCCTCGGCGGTGATGAATTTGCCATCCTGTTCCTGCTCGACACGCCTGAACAAGACATCACGCCCGTGCTGGAAAAGCTACTCAAGCGCATTGCGGAACCGGTCCGGGCGGGCGAACACCTGGTGCAGGTCAGTGGCAGTGTGGGTGTGGCTTTTGCGCCCGATCATGGCAAGGACATGGACAGCCTGCTGAAACTGGCTGACCGCAGCATGTATGAAGCCAAACTGGAAAAAAACCGTTTCTGTATTTTCAACCCGGCATCGTGATCAACTGGCGCGCAATGTCGCCAACACCGGCGCTGTCTGTGGGCGCACATCACGCCACAACGTAAACGACTCGGCGGCCTGTTCGACCAGCATGCCCAAGCCATCCGCTGTTTTCGCGCCATGCTGCCGCGCCCACTGCAAAAAGACGGTGGGCTTATTGCCATACATCATGTCGTAGCAGGCGGCGCCCGCGGCCAACACCGTATCCGGCAAAGGTGGCATCTCACCCGCCAGGCTGGCCGATGTGCCATTGATGACGACATCAAAGACTTGCCCGGCGAGTGCATCGTAACCACATCCGGTTACCGCCTCGCCAAATGCGATGGCAAGATTAACCGCTTTGCTGGCCGTGCGATTGGCGATCACAATGCGGGCGGGTTGCTGTTCCAGCAAGGGGCCCAGCACACCGCGCACGGCACCACCCGCGCCCAGCAGCAACACCCGTTTGCCTTGCAATGACCAGCCCTGGTTTTCGACCATGTCGCGCACGAGGCCAATACCATCGGTGTTGTCACCCAGGATGCTACCGTCGGCTTGTTTGGCCAATGTGTTCACTGCGCCAGCCTGACGCGCACGACGCGTCAGCCGATCGGCAAAGCGGTAGGCCTCTTCCTTGTAAGGCACGGTGACATTAAGGCCTTTGCCGCCCTGCGCAAAAAACGCGGCCACATCGGCATCAAAGTGGCCGGGGGCGACATCCATCGCGTCATACGACAAGGCCTGTGCAGTTTGCTGCGCAAACGCCGCATGGATTCGCGGTGATTTTGAATGCGTCACCGGATGGCCAACCACGGCATAACGATCCATCAGCTGGCCCACTGGCAACGCCCTGCCCCGCACCCGCCACTGCCACACGGTGGCTCGGGGTTTTTCAGGCTGCCGGCACGCACCACTTGTCCACCGGTGGCGAGCTTCTCGACAGGCGCATCGGCCGGCGTGTCGCCCAACGGAATGCCCGCGCGCTCACACAGCTCTCCCCAGTTATGAACCTGTTCACTGATACGGTGTTGCACTTCCACCACGGCATGATTGGCGGGGCAGCGGTAATCGTAACTGGGCATCTCACCACTCCTGTCAGGGATGCGCTATTGTAAGCGAGTTATCTTGCTTCTCAGCAAAGGGTTGCCGTGACTGTATCGACTTCCATTGCCGGTGTCATTCTGGCGGGCGGGCAATCCCGCCGCATGGGCCAGGACAAGGCCGGCTTGTCGTTTGGCCACAAAACCCTGCTCGGGCACGCACAGCAATTGCTGGCCGACAGCGGCTGTCATCCCGTGCTGTTATGCGGTGGTCGCGACGGTGCCTTGCCCGACCGCTTTCCCGGCCTTGGCCCATTGGCCGGTCTCGACAGCGCCCTGCAACAGTTGCTGTCCTCCGGCGTGCATGGCCTGTTGCTGGTGCCCGTCGATATGCCGCTGTTGGACACCCCGACGCTGCGGGAATTGGTGCGGGCAGGCAGTGCCGTCAATCGTGTGGCACATTACCAGCAACACCCATTACCTTTATATTGCCCGGTCACCACCGACATGGCCGCCCTGTGTGAGCGGCTATTGCTGGATGACAATCCGCGCCAGCGCGCGCTGCATGTGTTTGCTGCGCAAGCGAATGCGGTAGTGCTTGCAGCAGACAACGCGTCCGGGAAACTGGACAATATCAACACCCCCGAGGATTGGCAGCGATTGCTTGCCGCGCGAAAGGACCCATCATGACTGCCAGTAACGATTTCGAGCCGCTTGCGATTGCCATCCTGACCGTCTCTGACACCCGCACGCTGGAAACCGATACTTCCGGCGCGTTACTGCAAGACCGCGCCAGCGCTTGCGGTCATCGCATCGTCGATCGCGCGATTGTGAAAGACGATGTCTACGACATGCGTGCGGTGGTGTCGCAATGGATTGCGGATGCATCCGTGCAGGTGGTACTGGTCACTGGCGGCACCGGTTTTTCAGGCCGTGACTCCACACCGGAAGCGCTGACACCGCTGTTCGATAAAGTCGTCGACGGGTTCGGCGAGATCTTCCGCCATTTGTCATTGGCAGAAATCGGCACCGCCACCCTGCAATCGCGTGCGCTGGCCGGCCTCGCCAACCGCACGCTCATTTTCTGCATGCCCGGTTCGACCAATGCCTGCCGCACGGCGTGGGAAGGCATTCTTCAAGCACAGCTCGATGCGCGCACCAAGCCTTGTAATTTTGTGACGCATATCCGGCAGTAATACGCCTGTACGCTAGCCTGAGTAGTGAAGCCAGGCTCAATGCAATGGAGGCACATGATGTCGGAGACGCCGAAAGCATCCGGGAGTTCCCAAGCGGGGCAATCATCGCCCGGGAATCCCATGGAGATCGCGCATCAGGAGGCCGTCCAGCGCTTCAAAGACTCTGGGTTTACGGTAACGGAAATAACCCTGTCTCCGACGAGCAAATTACAGGCGACCTTCATTCCGCGCAGAAAGCCTGCTGCCAAACTCCCTGCCGACTAGCGCCTTTCACGGCAATGGGCAATCAAGCCCACTCGCGCGGCTTCAGGTATTTTTCCGTTAATTCGGCTTCGGGTGTTCCTGCTTCCGGTTGCCAGTTGTAATCCCAGCGCACTTCCGGTGGCAACGACATCAGGATGGATTCGGTGCGGCCACCCGTTTGCAGGCCAAACAGGGTGCCGCGGTCAAACACCAGGTTGAACTCCACGTAACGGCCGCGGCGGTGTAACTGGAAGTCGCGTTCACGTTCACCATAGGGTGTGTCTTTAGAGCGTGCCACGATGGGCCGGTACGCATCGATATAACTGTTACCAACCGCCTGCAAAAAGCCAAAGCAGCGCTCAAAGCCGCCTTCGTTCAGGTCATCAAAAAACAGGCCGCCGATGCCGCGCGGCTCGTTGCGGTGCTTGAGGAAAAAGTATTCATCACACCAGCGCTTGTAGCGGGGGTACACGTCCTCGCCGAATGGCTCACAGGCGTTTTTGGCGGTCTGGTGCCAATGCACGCAATCGTCTTCATTGGCGTAGTAGGGTGTCAGGTCATAGCCGCCACCAAACCACCACACCGGTGCCTCGCCCGGTTT
>SBFY01000065.1 GCA_006227085.1 Gammaproteobacteria bacterium | reverse complement strand
CCCCGCCCGGTGGCGGGGCAACCAACACTCCGGAGGGACCCCATGAAGCACCTATTGCATACCGTATCCCGTGTGCTGGCCATTGCCGTGATCGGCCTGGCCGCCACTGTCGCGCAGGCGGCCAACAGCCAGAAAGAACTGGTCGACCGTTATGTGAAGATTTTCAGCGGCCCGTCCAGCGAAGAGCACATTCGCGCTGCCGATGACCTGGCCTGGCTGGGCCTGTCGGACCCACGCCTGTTCGACATCATCGAGAAGAACATGAAAGCCCGTTACATGGATGTCGACAAATACGGCGCGAACTACGCCGCATGGATGGCAAAAGGCCTGGGCTATTCCGGTAACGATAAATACCGCGCGTCGCTGGAAGAAGTCGCTGCCAATGCCGGCCACAAGAACACCCGCAAGCACGCCAACACCGCGCTGGAGTTGCTGGCCCAGCACAAGCGCTGGAACCCGATCATCGCCGGCAACGGCCAGCCCTTGAGCGGGCTGTCGATCGAGCACACCGGCTATGTGAACATGCTGAAAAGCAATGAGCGCGAGTTGCAGCGCATTGCGGCCAAGCGCATCTATCAAGAGCGCATCCGCAACAGCCAGATCCTGGGCGTGCTGTTTGAGGAAACCAAAAAAGCCGTGGCCAACCCCGGCGATGGCAAGGAAGATGCCGATGCCGTGGCACACATGCTGAAAGCGCTGGCAGCGACCAGTGACCCGGCCTACAAGCCGCTGGTCGAAGACGCGGCCAACAATGCCGGTGACAAGAACCTGCGCAAGTGGGCTGCCCGCTACCTGAAGAGTTATTATTGACCCTGTGACCACCCGGCGGCGGGACCTGCCGGGTGGTCGATTTCCCTGATCCCGCCCCCGGGCTGTGCATTCCCGGTTTGCTGGCGGTTTTGGCAAACCCGGATCGCATCCGTCTCTATATAAAGAAAGAGCAAAGAAAGCAGCCACGGTGGAAGACGCAAACACTCGCATGACCAATGACCCGCCTGCCCCGGACTGGGCAAGCCTCGCGCTGCCGGATACCTGGCCGGACAGCCTGCGCCTGTGGCACCCGCGCGATTTGTGGCGCTTCATCCGCCATGTGACGGGCGGTGAGCGCATCCCGGTGTTGCTGCCGGAGGGTTTGCCGGGTGCGGATGCCATCCCGAAATACATCCTGCAGGAATTCCATAACCTGCCGAACGGCAATTATTCACGCCGCTTTACCCGCGGTTACATCACCGGCTTCAACCGGGTGATGCTGAACCACATCCACCGTGCACACGAGCTGATGGCCGAACGCTTTGCCGGCATGGCCAGTGTGCTTGATGCCGGCTGCGGTGGCGGCCACTTGTGTGGCCAGTTGCGGGCGCGCGGGGTGCGCGATGTGTGGGGCATCGACCCGTCACCGTATTTGCTGCAGCACGCCGGCACCGATTGGCCGCAGGTGCACTTCACGCATGGTGTGATCGAGCGCAGCGGTTTTGCCGACCAGCGCTTTGATGGCATTACTGCCTGCTTTTTATTCCATGAGATGCCGCCCAAATACCTGGAACAGGCGGTGGCCGAGTGCGCCCGCATCCTCAAGCCGGGCGGCATGCTGGCCATCTGCGAACCGTCACCACTACAAGCCACCCGGGGTGCCGGCCAGCTGTGGCGCGAACACGGTTGGCAGGGGCTGTATTTCTACTGGCTGGCGCGCTTTGTGCACGAGCCGTTCCTGATGGCCTGGCACAAGCTCGACCTCGCTGCGCTGTTTGCCCGCCACGGCATGGTATTGGAAGAAGACGCCATCGGCATGCCGATGCGGCATATACTGGCGAGGAAGGTTTAGGCTGTTGCGGCATTCCCTTCGATACGCGCCTGCGGCGCTACTCAGGGAACGGAAAGCACCGCACAAGCACTCACTGCTCCCTGAGCCCGTCGAAGGGAGCCCGTCAAGGGGGGGGCAGCCAGTCTGGATGAGGAAGTGCAGGAATAACGCGTGAGGAATCGAGCGCGAAAAATAGTTGGTTTCGTCATCCCCGACTGCGATCGGGGATCTGCCTGGCAGCGCAGGATGACTCCCGCTTCGCTGCCCGCTTTTTCAAATACTGGATTCCCGCCTTCGCGGGAATGACAGAGGAAGCGGGAATGACAGAGGAAGCGGGATTAACGAGAGAAACGGAGATGAAGCATTAATCATCGGGAACCCATAGAGAATGCTCGCAAACAATAATTAATTTCCGTCATCCCCGCGAAGGCGGGGATCCAGGAATACATAACAAGAACACGCAAGAAGACTCGTAACCACATCATGACCGACAACGCCATTGAACTGACCGACATCGCCTTCACCTACCCCGGTGCGATACGGCCATCGCTGCAGGGTGTGTCGTTGTCGATTGCCCGTGGCAGTTGCTTTGGGTTGCTCGGCCCGAACGGTGCCGGCAAGACCACTTTGTTATCCATATTGACTGGCATCCTGCCCTTGCAGCAGGGCCGTGCGCGCATCGCCGGGCTGGAGTTGCCGGATGACACGCTGAAGCAACGCACCGCGATCGTACCGCAGGACTATGCCTTTTATATGGCGCTGTCGGGCCGCGAAAACCTCGATTGCTTTGCCGGCCTGTACGGGCTCAATGGTGCGGAGAAACAACGGCGCATCGATTTTGCCGTGCAGGTGTGTGCGCTGGGGCCGGTGCTCGGGCAACCATCGGCGCAATACTCCGGCGGCGTGAAGCGGCGCCTGAACCTCGCCATCGGTTTGCTGAACCAGCCCGATATCCTGTATCTCGATGAACCCACGGTGGGCATTGATGCACAGTCCCGCCACTTCATCCTCGAATCGATCCGCGATTTGCAGCACTCCGGCATGACCATCATCTACACCTCGCATTACATGGAAGAGGTGCAATCGCTGTGTGATGCATTGGCGGTGATTGACCATGGCCAGCTGCTCTTGACCGATACCGTGGCCAATCTGGTGGAACGCGATGCGGCGTGCACAGCGCGCTTCACGCTCGACCGCTCGCCCGGTGATGCCACGCTGGCCGCACTCGCTGCCTTGGGCAGTGTGCACATGGATCAACAGCAACTGCGTATGGAGCTGGCGTCACCGCAGTCACTGGAAACTGCGCAGCGCATCCTGCGTGAACACGGCATCAGCATCCGCCAGCTGCATTACGGCAGTAACCGGCTGGAAGATGTGTACTTGTCCATCACTGAACATGCGCTGAGGGATTGAGATGACCGCCCTGCTCGCCAGCATCCACAAGGAACTGCGCCTGTTAATGCGTGATGTGCATGGCCTGCTGTTGCTGTTCCTCATGCCGATGGCGTTCATCCTGATCATGTCATTGGCTTTGCAGAACCAGTTCGCCGAACGCAGCGGCGTGCGCCTGACCGTGCTGGTGGATGACCAGTCGCATAGCGCAGCATCGGAATCGGTCTTGCAGTCATTGGCCAACAACACCGCATTTGAATGGCAGCCGGCAGCCGATGATGCCAGCAACAAACAACAGCTCGGCAATGACAAGGCGGCGTTCCTGCTGCAGCTGCACGATGGCAAGGACAGCATCCTCGCCACCATCACGGTCGCGCCCGGCACCAATGCGCAGGTGGAGGCGTTGTTCGTGGCCGCAGTGCGTGAAGCGATTGGCCGTGAACGCATCGTCGACCTCGTCAATTACCTCGACCCGGACACGGACCCTGATACCTTGCTCGATGACAGTGCCGTGACGGTGCACTACCACGCCGCCAAAGAGAGCGGCAAGGCACCAAGTTCGGTGCAGCAAAGCGTGCCGGCGTGGCTGGTGTTTGCGATGTTCTTCGTGGTGGTGCCGTTATCGAATGCCTTGATCAGTGAACGCCAGCAAGGCACGCTGAAACGCCTGCGCACCATGCCGATCCCGCTGTGGTTGCCGATCGCTGGCAAATGGATCCCGTTCTTTTTGGTGAACCAGGTGCAAGTGGTATTGATGATCCTGGTGGGCTTGTTCGTGGTGCCCCTGTTTGGGGGCGATCGCCTGACGCTCGGCAGTTCATTCGCGGGGCTGGCGCTGATGTCCTGTGCCATCAGCATGGCGGCGCTGGGTTATGGCTTGCTGGTGGCGGTGGTCGCACGCACCACCGACCAGGCCACCACACTGGGTGCCACCGGCAATATCATTCTGGCGGCGTTGGGTGGCGTGATGGTGCCGCGCTTCGTGATGCCGGAAACGATGCAGCAGCTGTCGATGGCCTCACCGATGGCGTGGGGACTGGAAGGATTACTGGATATTTTCCTGCGGGACGGTAGCATGACCAGCGTACTGCCAGAAGCCGGCAGCTTGCTGGCGTTTGGTCTCGTCACGGTGGCACTGGCCGGCTGGCTGTCACGCAAACAACGCGCTTGAACCCTGGGGAGCCCATGAGCGATCTCGATACCCTCAAACACGACCTGAAAGTCCTCGTCATTGAAGAATGCGACAAGGACATGGAACCCTCGGAAATCACCGATGATGAATTCCTGATTGGCGGGCCCATGGATCTCGATTCGCTGGATGCCCTGCAGATCAGCATGGCGGTGAAAAACCGTTACGGCCTGCGCATCGAAGGTGGCCCGGATGCACGCCGCATCCTGCAATCGATCAACACCCTGGCCGATGCCATCATCCATCACCGGCCGGAATAACAGACGCATGACACGTCCGCACCCTGTGTTCCTGGGCGCCGGGATCAGCACACACCTGGGCACCGGCATCACTGCCCATGTCGATGGCCTGCGCGCGGCACCAACACCCCCACAGCCGGTGGTGCGCCCGATCGGTGATCGCGAGGAAACCATTCCCTATAAATTGCTGGCGGATTTCCCGCTCACGGATACGCACACGCGCCTGTACCGGGTGCTGGAAGCGGTGATCACACAGGCGCTGGACGCCGCGCAACTCACACGCGAACAACAACGGCGCATGGGTGTGCTGATCGGATCATCGTCGTTTGATATCTCGGTCTCCGAGGCGACCTATCACGCGGAATGCAAGCAGCACGGCAGCGGCATGCCATTACGGCATTCATCGAGCTTTGGCAATCTCGCGGCCTGGGTACGCGAGCGTTTCAGCTGCCAGGGCGCCGATTTCAGCTTCAACACCGCGTGCACCGCCAGCGCGAATGCGCTGTGGTATGCCGATCGCCTGATCCGCGCTGGCGTACTCGACCATGCGCTGGTGATTGGTGTTGAACTGATCAATGACATTACTGCATTCGGTTTCCACGGGCTGGAACTCTTGACCCGTTCGGTAATGAAACCGTTTGATGCCTCACGCGATGGTTTGGTACTGGGCGAATCGGCCAGTGCCATGATCCTCGGACGCAGTGAGGACATGACGCGCTTTCGCCTGTGTGGCGGCGCCAATCTGTGCGATACCCACAGCATGTCCGCTGCCAACGCCGATGGTTCGACCGTGCATGCGGTGATTGAACAAGCCCTGCAGGAAGCCGCTATCGGTTTTGCCGATATACGTGCAATCAAGACCCACGGCACGGCCAGTTTGCTGAACGATGAAGCCGAATCCGCCGGCCTGTTGCGCTTTGGCAGCACACTGCCACCAATCTGCGCGATCAAGCCGTTTATCGGCCATACACTGGGCGCTTGCGGATTAACTGAGCTGCTGTTGTTCTGCGCTGCGGCAGAAGCCGGCTTCTGCGTTGCCACGCCAGGTATCGCCGCCAACGGCGACCTGGGCATCGTGCTGAACCAGCAGGAAACCCCGCTGGCAGATGGTCATTACCTGATGAACTATTTCGGCTTTGGTGGCAACAACACGGCACTGGTGATTGCGCGGGGTGACGTATGAAAATCCTCGCGCACAGCCATTTGCATCACGCGGTTGCTGATGAACCGCCTGCATTGAAGGAACTGGTGAAAGAAGCCACGGGTGCACACGTTCGCCGCATTGGTCGTTTCATCCAGCTGGCCCTGATCGGTGCCGGCCGTTGCACACAACAACACGCCCTGCCGGCAGACACCGCTGTCTATTTGAGCTCTGGCCGTGGTGACCTGGAAATCACCCTGGAAGTGCTGAAGGACATGGTGGAACACGGCATGCCGCCGAAACCGCTCAGCTTCATCAACACCGTCAGCAATTCAGCCTGCTTCTATATTGCCAGGACCTTTGGCTTGCATGGTCGCAGCCAATTCGTCACACGCCGTCACGCACCGCTGGAAAGCGCCCTGCAACTGGCGCAGCTGGATCTCAACCAGCACACGGTAAATACCGCACTGGTCGGTACCGTGGACATCGT
>SBFY01000198.1 GCA_006227085.1 Gammaproteobacteria bacterium | reverse complement strand
TCCGAAACCAGTGATCATGTCACCATCAGTGTCGGCGTCACTCACTGCATGCCAGCGGCTGGTATTGAGCCCTCTGATCTGGTCAAGACCGCTGATGAAGGCCTGTACCAGGCCAAGGAAGGCGGCCGCAACCGGGTCGTGCAAAATCCTTTCACCCAAGCCAGCTGATTCGCTTGCGTCCGTCACGGGGCGCAGGTATGTTCATCGTTCAGCAAATTTCCGGATAGATCATCATGGATTGGCTATGGCCTGCCACCGCTATGCTGGTGGGTGTGTTATTGGGAGCCCTGCTTTTTCGTCGCCCGGGTAATGCGTCTGGCGCGTCCGCAGAGGTTTTGCGTGAGACCCTCGCCACCGAGTTTCGTGGCTTGCGTGAAGAGCAGGCCCGGCAATTACGCGAAAGCCGCGAGGAACTCTCGGGCAGTTTGCTGCGCTTCAGTGAACATACAGGCCAGCAACACCAGGCCCTGACCACGGCAACCGAAAACCGCCTGGCCCAATTAAAAAACCAGATTGATGAGAGTGCCCGCAGCAATCGCGAAGAACTCACCAAAACCCTGGAAACCATTCGCACCACCGTTGAGAAGCGCCTGGAAGCGTTGCAAGCAGACAATACCCAGAAGCTGGAGCAAATGCGCCAGACGGTCGATGAAAAACTGCATCACACACTGGAGACGCGGCTGGGGCAATCGTTCCGGCTGGTCAGCGAGCGATTGGAACAGGTGCAGAAAGGCCTGGGTGAAATGCAGCAGCTCGCCAGCGGTGTGGGTGATCTCAAGAAAGTGCTGTCCAATGTCAAAACGCGCGGCGTGCTCGGTGAGTTCCAGTTAGAGAACCTGCTGGAGCAAATGCTGACACGCGAGCAGTACGAACGTAACGTCAAAACCCGCCCCAACAGCAATGACCATGTCGAGTTTGCCATCCGCATGCCGGGGCGCGAAGGTGGCACATCGGTGTGGTTGCCGATGGATGCCAAGTTCCCGATTGAGGATTACCAGCTCTTGCAGGCGGCACTGGATGTGGCCAGCGATGGCACTGCCGTGCAGGAAGCGCAGAAAGTCTTCGCTCGGAAAATCGAGAGCTTTGCCAAAACGATTGCGGACAAGTATGTCGAGCCGCCGCACACCACCGATTTTGCAGTGTTGTTCCTGCCTTTTGAAAGCCTGTATGCCGAAGTGCTGCGTATCCCCGGTTTGTTTGAAAAGCTGCAGCGCGATTATCGCGTTGTCGTGACGGGGCCAACCACCACGGCGGCATTATTGAACAGCTTGCAGATGGGGTTCCGCACACTCGCTATCGAACAGCGTTCCAGTGAAGTGTGGGAATTGCTGGGCGCCATCAAAACCGAATTTGCGAATTTTGGTGCGGTGTTGGCAAAAACCCAGAAGAAGTTGACCGAGGCCAGCAACGTCATCACGCAGGCGGAAACGCGCACACGGGTGATCCAGCGCAAATTGCGCGATGTCGAACAGCTTTCCGGCAATGATGCATCACGATTGCTGGAAGGCAGCCTGGATGAATTGGGCGAGCCGTTTGATGATGGCCAGTAATCATGAGCGATGACGACGATGCAGCGGTATTCCGCGCGGCCATGAAAGGGGTTCGCCCGTTGGCCGGGGGAGAGCAGTCCCGCACCTCCCCGCGTCCACCTGTTAAAAAACCCGCCTTGCGCAAACCGGACGATAACCAGCAAGCGCGCCGTCAGGCAGCCTTGGGTGGCGATGAGGGTGACGCGATGCTGGTTTCCGATTACACGCCAGTGCGGGCACCGGAAGAATACCTGTCATGGCGCGGCCCCGGCGTGCAGCAAAACCTGTTCAAGCAATTGCGCACAGGTCGCATGGTGCCGGAGGCGACACTGGACCTGCACGGTTATCGACTGGATGCGGCCAGCCGTGAACTGCCGGCATTCATCGAAGCGGCTGTGCAACGCGATTGCCGGGTGGTGCGTATCGTGCACGGCAAAGGTGGTCGCGAGGATGCCCGCAATGCCCCGCTGAAAAGCCATGTTGCGCAATGGCTGATGCAACTGCCGTGGGTGTTGGCTTTCCATAGTGCCCTGCCAACCGATGGCGGTGCCGGTGCGGTGTATGTGCTGTTGCGTCGCAACAAATCCGCGGATGAAGAAACGCAATGAAGCGCCGGCACGTTCGTACCGCCGGCTTGGCCGCGTCGCATGCCCCGTACTTTGAAGGCACGGTGGCTGTCGGGGTAAACCGCCACCTCGGCTATGCCGAATTCGGTGATCCGGATGGCAAGGCGGTGCTGTGGTTCCATGGCACGCCGGGTAGCCGGCGCCAGGTGCCATTGGAAACCCGCCGTTGGGCCGGTGAGCAGGGTATTCGCCTGATTGCGGTCGAACGACCCGGCATTGGTGCATCGACGCCGCACCTGTATGCGACAGTGCATGATTTCGCGAGCGATGTGGCCGCACTGGCAGGCACATTGTCGCTGCAACACTTTGGTGTGATCGGCTTGTCGGGTGGTGGCCCATATGCACTGTCGTGTGCGGCAGCCATGCCGGACAAGGTAGTGGCGGTGGCAGTGTTTGGTGGTGTGGCACCAACGCATGGTGCGGATGCCCCGGAAGGCGGGCTGGTGCAAAAAGCCTTGCCAGCCGAGCGTTGGTTAAGCCGCTGTTACCAGCCGATCGGCGCGATGCTGGGCCAATGCATCCGCGCATTGCATCCCATCGCTGACCCGATCTTTGATGCCGTGGTGCGGTTTGGTCCCCGCAGTGAAACCACCATCCTCGGTGAACTGGAATTCCGCGCCATGTTTGTGGATGACCTGATGCTGGGCACGCAGCAGGGGCGCATGTCATCCATCGTGCATGACATCATCCTGTTTGCGCGGCCATGGGGTTTTGCCTTGAGTGATATCCATGTGCCCGTGCATTTCTGGCAAGGCACCGATGACCCGCTGGTGCCGCTCAATCATGCGATTGCACAAGCCAGGCGCATTGCCGGTGCCGATGTCACGGTCTGCGAAGACCAGGGCCACCTGGCCGGCTTGCAATACAGCGTTGAAGCCTTGCAATTCATTACGCGCCATTGGCCGGACAAACGAAAGCGGCAGCGCACAAAAACCAAACCACGCACCAAAAAGAAAGCCGCCCCGAAGGCGGCTTCCAGGACGGCGCGCTAGTTACTTCTTGATCATGCGCTTCAAGCCGTCGTCGGCTTTCTTGCCATACGGCGGGAACATGCCACCCAGCTTCATCACATTCCAGCGAGTGCCGCGGTACACGGCGCGGGCATGGCTGAAGGTGCGGAAACCATCGAGACCGTGATAGTTGCCCATGCCGCTGGCACCGATGCCACCGAACGGCAGGTCTTCACAGCTGACATGCCCCATCACATCATTGAGGGTCACGCCGCCGGAGATCGTGTGATCCAGCACGTGGCGCTCTTCGGCGGCATCCTTGCCGAAGTAGTACAGCGCCAGCGGGCGAGGCCGTGCATTGATGAAGGCAATGCAGTCATCAATGGATTTGTACGGCTTCACGCAAATCACCGGGCCGAACAGTTCTTCCTGCATCACCTTCATGGAGTCGCTGGGGTTGATGACCAGCGTGAAGGGCAGCTTGCAGGCGCCTTGCGGGTTGGCGAGGTTTTCGCCCGCCGGGTTGACCTGGCGGACATTGGCACCTTGTGCCTTGGCATCCTCGATGTAACCACAGAGGCGGTCATAGTGGCGGCGGTTGACGACACCGCTGACATCCGGGTTGCTGCCAATGGTCGGGAACATGGCAGCGAATTCGGCTTCGATGGCAGCCACAAATGCATCCACCGATTCTTCCGGCACGAACACATAGTCCGGTGACAGGCAGACCTGGCCGACGTTCAGGCCCTTGCCACCGGCAATGCGTTCAGCCGTGGCCTTGAGGTCGGCGCTGCGGCTCACGATCACCGGCGATTTGCCACCGAGTTCCAGCGTGACGGGTGTCAGGTTGGGGGCAGCGGCAGCGAGGATGTGCTTACCAACGCCAGTTGCGCCAGTGAAGATGATGTGGTCCAGCGGCAGGGCGGCAAAGGCGGCACCCACTTCCGGGCCACCGGTGATGCCCACACATTCGGTTTCATCGTAATACTTGGCAAACAGCTGCTTGAGCAGTTCGGCCGTGTTCGGGGTCACTTCCGACAGTTTGACCATGGCGCGGTTGCCAGCGCCAAAAATACCGGCCAATGGCCCCATCGCCACATACAGCGGGAAGTTCCAGGTGGTGATGTTGCCGACCACGCCTTTGGGCTGGTATTCGACATGGGCCTTGGCGCCCATCAGGCCCAAGGGGAACATGACTTTGCGCTTTTCCGGCTTCATCCACTGCTGCATGTGCTTCTTCACATGCTTGATGCCTTCCAGCGAGGCATACACATCGGTCATCAGGGATTGGTGGCGGGAGCGGTTGCCGAAGTCAGCGGACATGGCTTCCACGATCGCATCCTGGTTGTCATAGACCAGGGTGATGGCACGATCAAGGCGATCCATGCGGGTGGCGGCGCTGACCGGGCCTTCCTCGATAAACGCTTTTTGCTGGCGGGCGAGAATGTCGCGCATGCGCTGGATGTCGGTGTCACTCATGGGGGATCCTTTTCTTATCAGGCTGTTCAAAAAACGCCCAGTATTATGGCATAGGGAAGCGGTTATTTTTGGCCTTTACATTTCGGTAATGCCTGCAATAATCCTTGTAAGCCTTGGCCATCCTGCCGGGGCCCATTGACCCGGGACGAGCAGTTGCCTGAAACAGTCCTGCAGCCAAGGCCCCAGCGCCTGCCTGATTTCCTGGCCTCCCCAAGCCAGGTGGCCCGAGTCACCCTCCTGAACCCCTTCCTGCCTTCATCCCTGTCTTCACGTGAGTGGCGATGGAATGATTTCCTTTGGAGATGTCATGCAAAAAATCTATGTGCTGGATACCAATGTGTTGTTGCACGACCCGATGGCCGTGACGGCATTCAACGAACACAAGGTGGTGATCCCGATGACGGTGCTCGAGGAACTCGATGCCATCAAGGATCGCCATGACAAGGATGTCAGCCGCGAAGCGCGCATAGCGATCAATGCCATCGACAAGCTGCTGGCCAATGCCAGCCCGAAAGAAATCCAGGACGGCGTGCCCATGCAGACGGGCATGCACAATGGTGCCGCCGTGATCGGCAAGCTGGCGATTTACCCTGACCAGTTGCTGCAGGACGATGGCGCCGCTGCCTACCTTAATGCCCACCCGTATCACGCCAACGATAACCGCATCATCAATGTCGCGCTGCGCTTGCAAGGCACGAACCTGCACGATTTTGTCTGCCTGGTCACCAAGGACATCAACATGCGGCTCAAGGCCAAGGGGTCAGGGCTGGAGCATGTGGAGGATTACCGCAAGGATCGTGTGCTCGATGACATTGACCTGTTGGCACGTGGCCATGAAGCGGTTGCCGGCCGCTTCTGGGATACGGTGAGCAATGTCGAAACCACGCAGGATGGGCCCAAGCTGCATCACCGCATCGCGCGCAGCGTGTTCCCCAATGCGTATTCACGCATGTTCCTGCATGACGATAACGGTTTCATGGGCTATGTCGAAAGTGTCGATGCGGATTCCTTGCTGGTGCGCGACCTCAATATCGAAGCGATGATGAAACAACGGGTGTGGGGTTTATCGCCGCGCAATCTCGAACAGGCGATGGCCTTGCACCTGCTGCAGGACCCGGATGTCGACATGGTGGTGCTGACTGGGCCGGCCGGATCCGGTAAAACCCTGCTGTCACTCGCCTGTGCCTTGCAGGCGATTATTGAAGATGGGCAATACGCCAAACTGATCATCGCGCGTAACACACCACCGATTGCCGAGGATATCGGCTTCCTGCCGGGCACCGAAGAAGAAAAGATGGCGCCGTGGCTGGCCGCGTTTGAAGACAACCTCGAAGTGCTGCACGGCAATGATGAATCGGCCTCCAGCAGTATTGATTACGTCAAGCAGAAGGCGAATATCCAGTTCAAGTCGCTGAATTTCATGCGTGGCCGCTCGTTCAATAACGCCTTCATCATCATTGATGAATCACAGGGCTTGACGCAGTTCCAGCTGAAATCGATCGTCACCCGTGTGGGCGTGAATTCGAAAATCGTGGTGCTGGGCAATCTCGCGCAAATTGATAACAAGTACATCAACCCGCTGACCTCCGGCCTGACGGCGCTGGTTGAGCGCAGCAAGCATTTCGACCATGCCGGTGTGCTGCATGTGAACGGCATTGAGCGCAGCCGG
>SBFY01000045.1 GCA_006227085.1 Gammaproteobacteria bacterium | reverse complement strand
ATTGCCTCGATGGATTTCATGCCGGTGCACCACGACAAGGATTATGCGTTGGCGCAATTCGCGCCGGATGCGTTCCTGAACATCCTTTCCAGCAACGGCTTTGTTTCCAAGTTCCTGACCGATTGGGCTGGCCCGGAATGCTGGGTGAAGAAGATTGCCGTCAAACTGGGGGTGCCGGCCACGCCGCACAAGACGCTCAGTTTCACCGGCACGGTCATGAACAAGACCGAGCAGGGTGATGAGGTCGTCATCGATGTCGCGGTGCAGGGGGCGCTGGACACCGGCAACCATGTCACCGGAACGGCAACCATCACACTGCCAAAAGACTGATCACAACGGGGCCTGCGGGCCCCGTTGTCCTATCCGGGGCGACAGCCCATTCCGGAATAGTGGCAGGAAGTGATACGCTGTTTTCCTGCTGCAGGACCCGTTGCCGGGAGAATTGCCATGAACCTGTTACACCCACAGCCAGCCCAGTTAGTCAGTGATGATGGTTGTTACATCAGCCGGCGCGTGTTCACGTCCCGTCATGTGTACGACTGGGAGAAGCGGTATATCCTCGGGCGCAGCTGGCTCTTCCTGACGCATGACAGCCAGATTCCCAACCCCGGCGATTTCGTCACAACCTATATGGGTGAAACACCGGTGATTGTCGCGCGCGGCAGTGATGGCAAGGTGCATGTGTCAATCAACAGTTGCTCGCATCGCGGCCTGCCGGTATGCCGGGCGGATCGCGGTAATGCCAAGCGGTTTATTTGTCCTTATCACAACTGGTCGTACACGGTAGAAGGCCAGCTGCATACCGTGCCGCAGGAAAAGAAAGTGCAGCAGCCGGTCGACAAGGCCCGCCTCGGCTTGAAAGCCGTGCCGCGGGTAGAAAGTTATGGCGGCCTCATCTTCGGCTGCCTGGATGCAGGGGTTGAGCCGCTGGAAAGCTTCCTTGGCGATATGCGCTGGTATCTCGATTGCATGTTTGACCGCTATCCCAAAGGTATCGAGGTGATTGGTTCGCCGCACAAATGGCTGATCAATGCCAACTGGAAACTGCCGGTGGAGAACCAGCTGGGCGATGTCGGTCATGGCCCGTACCTGCACGGCTCGCTGTTGAAAGACACGCCGCAAGTCGCCGACCTCGAAGCCTACGGCATGAATGTGGTGCCGAAAGCCGGTCACGGCGTTTCCGTACGCCTGATGCCGAAAGGTGCAAGCGCGGAGCAGTGCATGTGGGGCACTGATGGCCTCGCATCGTTTGATCCGGAAGTGAAGGCATACTTGCTGGAATCACACAAAGCCGTGGAAAGCCGTTTGGGGGAAGTGCGTTCGCGCCTGCGACCATTGTGTTTCAGTATTTACCCGAATTTTTCCTTCCTGTGGCCGAATAACACCATTCGTATCAGTCATCCGCGTGGGCCAGGGCAAGTCGAATACTGGAGCTGGTGGGTAGTCGAGAAAGACGCGCCCGATCACATCAAGAAGAAACTGCAACAGAATTACACGTTCTTTTTCGGGCCCGGCGGTGTGCTGGAGCAGGAAGACAGTGAAGCCTGGTCACAGCAATTCATTGGCAGCAATATTGATTATGTCGATGATGCGCCCCTGTATTACGGCTTGGGTATGGGCGAGGAGGTCGATCACGAGGAAATCCCCGGACGTACCGGCAGTTGTTTCAACGAGCACTACGCGCGCGATTTCTATAAACGCTGGCGGCAGGAAATCGAAGATGGCTTGAAAGGCGATGGGGGTGCAGCATGAGCACACCATCCAGCGATCTTGCCTTGCTATCGGCCATTGAGCAGTTTTATTACCGCGAAGCACGCTGGCTGGATGATCGCCAATACCAGCAATGGATGGCCTTGTTGGCGCAAGACATCCGGTACACCGTGCCAGTACGGCATACGCCGATGCTGGACCCGAAGCTGCGTGAAACGGAATCGGTGCTGAATGTGGGGCAGGAACTGAACCAGGGGATCGAAGCGCCCTTGCGCGATGACAGCTACCTGACATTGATGATTCGTGCCACGCGTTCCTTCAAGTTAAGTGCCTGGGCCGATAACCCGCCAGCACGCACCCGTCGCTTCGTCAGTAATGTTGAAGTGTATGAAGAAGGCGATGGTTATCGTGTGTACAGCAATACCCTGATGAGTTTCAGTCGCCACGGCCATGACAACCATCTCTACCCGTACCAGCGGCAGGACAGGCTGCAAAAAACGGATAACGGTTTCATGATCCATGAGCGCCATGTGTTGCTGGATTGGAATGTGGTGACAGCGCCTTCGGTGGCGCTCCTGTTCTGAGGATGTCGTATGAGTGATGTCGTGACCCTGTCGATCACCGGCCATGTTGCCCTGATCACCCTGAACCGTCCGGAGCAATTGAATACCTACACCGCAGCGATGGGTGAACAGTGGAATGCCGCATACGCTGCCTGCGAAGCCAACGACGATGTGCGCGTGATCGTCGTCACCGGTGCTGGTCGTGCTTTTTGTGCCGGTGCCGACATGAGTGGCGGTGCCAGCACATTCGACAAGCAGGACGATATGGCCTTCAGTTCCTGCCCGGTCACGCCTGCCTGGCGATTGAAGAAACCGGTGATCGCTGCCGTCAACGGCCATGCCATTGGTATCGGCTTTGGGCTGGCGCTGCAATGTGATTTCCGCGTGGTGGCCGAAGAAGCGAAATACGGCCTGGTGCAAGTGCGTCGCGGTGTGTTGGCCGATTGTGGATCACATTGGTTATTGCCGCGCCTGGTTGGCGTGGAAAAGGCCATGCAATTGCTGGTGATGGCGCGCACCTTGAAAGGAAATGAAGTGATGGCGATGGGCCTGGCCAGTGCCTGTGTGCCATCGGCACAGGTGTTGGATGAAGCGCTGCGCATGGCGCATGAGCTGGCCACGCACTGCGCACCCGCAGTGGCCGCGATGACCAAGCAATTGATCTGGCGTTCGCTGGATCAGTCGCTGCAGCAAGCGCTCGCCACCGAAACCGCTGTGTTGCACCACACCATGGGGCAACATGATGCAATGGAAGGCGGCTTGGCATTTGTTGAGAAGCGCTTGCCGCAGTGGCAGGGCAGTGTCAGTCATGACTGGCCGGGCGTGTTATCGAGTGACTAGCGCTGCAGGCCTGCTTACCACGCTTTGGTCTGCTTGACCGGCCCGATGGTGCTGTCCAGCCAATCGATCATTTCACTGGAAGCGTGCAATACGCTTTCACGGCCACGGTAGTGGTGTTCTTCACCCGGTAATTCCACATAACGTGATTTGGTGCCTTCGCCCACCAGCGCATGGAAGAATCGCCGTGCCTGGATCACCGGTGTGCCGGGATTGGGGTCTTCCTTGCCATGCACGATCAATAATGGTTTTTTCAACTGGTTGACATGGAAGAATGGCGAGATAGAGGCGTAATAATCCGTCGCGTCCCAGAAAGTGCGGGTCTCATGCTGGAAGCCGAATGGTGTGAGTGTGCGGTTATAGGCGCCGCTCAAGGCAATACCGCTGGCAAACCGATCGGAATGAATCAGCAGGTTAGCGGCTGAAAAGGCCCCATAGCTTTGACCGCCGACGGCAATCCGGCTGCGTTCACTGATGCCTTGTTCGACCAGGTAATCGGCCAAGGCTTCGGCACTGGAGACCAGTTGTGGCAAATAGGCATTGTCATTGGCACTGGTGATGATTGGCATGCTCGGGTTGATGACCACGGCGTACCCTGCCAGTACCGCAGCCAATGGTGAAGCCGCGCGGATGCGGTGAAACTGGAAGGGTTTGCTGTCCAGCTGTGTGGCATGTTCCGGATCATCGTATTCTCGCGGGTAAATCCACACCAGCGTCGGCAACGGTCTGCCCGGCTCGTAGTTGGCAGGCAGGTAGACAGTGGCATGCAGTGGCACGCCATCCGCGCGCTGGTAATGGATCAGCCGGCGCGTCACCTGTTCAAAGGCAGGATAAGGATTGTCACTCTGGAATATGGTGGTTCTGCCATCAGCGGTGATGCGGTTAAGTTGCAATGGTGTGGTTTCGGTTTCGCGTGCCGTCAGGAATTCGCCCAGTCCGGGATCCAGCAGGGCAATCACCGGCTCATACACACCTTCGGTGGATTGGTAGAGTCGCGTCGTCTGGCCGGTTTCAATGGAAAAGCTGTCGAGGAATGGACGCGCGCCGGCATCGTTCAGGCCTTGCCCGGCCAGGTAAATGTTGCCGTTGTATTCCAGCACAGGGCTTTGCGGGCCATCCAGTCGCAATGGCTGGCCCGGCTGGTTATAACGGTTGGAGCGTTTGCCACGCCAGAAGGTGGTGAGCTTGCCGGGCAGTAGCAAGGTGACGGTGGTGTCGCCAGTGTCTTCGCGTTGGCTGAACCACGGTGTGCCGGCACTGGTCCAGCCGAATGACACAATCGGCTTGTCACTGCGCGCGAGGATTTCCGGATTGCCATCAAAAGGCGTTTCCAGGGTGCGCCAGAGATATTCCGTAGAGCCATCTTCATGATTCTGTCGCTGCAGGAAACCGGCGGTTACCGGCAACTGTGAACGCCACTGGATGCTGTCGAGTTCAATGCCGTTGTCATCGACATCGGTGTAACCAAAGCCGGTCAACGGTGAACGGTATAACTGCTTCTGTTCCGCGATGTCCCACACTTCGATGCTGGCCGGGAATTGACGTGCGGGAACCAATCGTGGATACGGTGCCTGCAAGCGGCGCAGCAAGACATGGTTGCCATCGGGTGCGACGCTGATATTGGGGATGATGCCGGAGTTGATGCCGACCGTTGCCACCGAGCCATCGGTGCCGATGCGCATCAAGCGCGACTGGAAGCATGCTTCAAACAGGGCATCATCGGCATCGCTTTCCAGCAGGAAAGAATAGGTGCGGGTGGGCACCTTGCCACCGGGGTGCGACACCGACACCATGCCGGGCCCACTGTGCAGGGGCAGTGGCGTATCCATGACTGTGCGACACAGCAGGTTCATTCCGTCCAGCCAGCTGCACGGTTTACCCCAGGCCGCATTGACACGGTTGCTGAGCATGCGCGCCTCGCCGGTGGGGATGTCATACAGCCACAGTTCCGAGTGGGCACCACTTTCCACCCGCAGGGCGGAGAGGCGATGGCCATCCGGTGAAAACTCGACATAGGCAAAACGGGCCGTGGGGCTGTCGGGTGTCCAGAAAACGGCCGGGGCATCGTCCGGCTGCCGCACATCGATGATACGGATGCGCTCGATCATGCGATCCAGCCCGGTGATGCGGGTTACCGGGTCAATGCGCAAACCGGCCAGTGCCAGTCGTGGTGCCAGTAACCGACGCATGCTGATCAGCGGTTCTTCGTACAGCAAGGCCACGCGGCCGGAACGGGCATGCACCAGCGGTTTCGGTGGTGCCGTTGCCGTCAGCAACTGCACGATGGGTTCCGCCGGCTGGCGATAACCCGAATGCTCGACCGGCTGGGCAAAGGCCGGTGTGCCAGCCATCAGGCACAGGCCCAGCAGGACAAGAACGATAGCGGGCAGGCGGGTACAACGCTGCATCATTGGGCATGCATCCCTTGGAGGCACAGGTGACTGGGTAAACCCGCACGATGGCGCAAGCGACGCTGTTTCGTCAAGGGTTATGAGCGTGCGGCGGTTGTATTTGCCCAGCCGCCTGCTTACCCTAGCAGGAGCCTGTCCTGCCATAACAATAAAAGAGGGCACCATGCACGATCTGCACCCCAACCTGGGCTTGCCGGCCAGCGGCCGTCGGCGCGCCATTTACCTGACCGGTGGCGCCATTACGCTGGGTATTGGCAGCCTGTACATTTTTATCCTGCTCGGGTTGATCCCGCCGACACCGACCGATGTGATTGCTGCGTGGATTATCCTGCCGGTGTTGTTCGTGCCGTTCTTTGCCCTGGTGGATAACCCCGGCGAACACCGTACCAAGGTGGAGAAGTTTTCCGAATTCGGTTTCCTGTGGCTGCTGATTTCAGGCATCACACAAACGGTGTGGGAGTTACCGTGGTTCATCCTCGATGCCACCGGCATGCTGCACGGTGTCACGGCGGATGATCACTGGGCATGGATCTGGTGGACCTATGGCGGTGCCGATACGCGTTACATCACTTCCAACCCGACCATCGCCGGCCTCGAATTCATGGCTGGGCTGTCGGGCCCGCTGGAATTGTGGGGCTGGTATTTGTACCGCTTCGGTAAAACCGTTGAACAGAAAATTGCCGGTTGCTGGTGGGCGCTGTGCATCTGTGTGGGCCTGACCTACCTGACTGGCGCGTTCTTCGT
>SBFY01000145.1 GCA_006227085.1 Gammaproteobacteria bacterium | reverse complement strand
GCTTCCAGTTGGCGATCGGTGATGTCGCCAGGTGGCAGGCCGGTTTCTTTCACGGACACGGTCACGATGGCATAGCCCGGCTGGCGATGGGCATGGGTGTTGTGCTCCAGCCAGCGGGCAAACGCGGCATGGCTGTTACGCTGCGCATCCAGGCTGGCCTGGCAGGCCAGGGGGTCCAGCGTTTCGTATGCAGGGGAACTGAAGAAACCCTTGGCATGGGCGATGGCTTCCGGTGTCAGGGTGTCCGGGTTGTTCTGCAGGAATTCCCATTCGGCATTCACCGCATCACGGAAAGCATCGATGCCCATGGCGCGCACCAGGATCTTGATGCGGGCCTTGTATTTGTTGTCACGGCGGCCGAGGCGGTTATAGACGCGCAGGATGGCATCGCAGTAGGTGATGACGTGTTGCGCAGGCAGGAAATCGCAAACCGTTTCGCCGATGACCGGGGTACGGCCAAGGCCACCACCAGCCAGTACTTCGAAACCGGTTTCGCCGGCAGCATTTTTCTTCAGGATCAGGCCGATGTCGTGGAAACGCACGGCTGCACGGTCTTCCTGTGAGCCGGAAACGGCGATCTTGAACTTGCGCGGCAGGTAGGCAAATTCCGGGTGGAAGGTGCTCCACTGGCGCAGCAGTTCACACCAGGGGCGCGCATCCTCGATTTCATCGGCTGCGACACCGGAGAACTGGTCGGCGGTGATGTTGCGGATGCAGTTGCCACTGGTCTGGATGGCATGCATTTCCACCTCGGCCAGCTCGGCGAGGATATCCGGCGTCTCGGCCAGTGCCGGCCAGTTCAGCTGGACATTCTGGCGGGTGGTGAAGTGGGCATAGCCCTTGTCGTAATGACGGGTGATGTGGGCCAGCTTGCGCAATTGGGTCGAGCTCAGCAGGCCGTAAGGGACGGCAATCCGCAGCATCGGTGCCAGGCGCTGGATGTACAGGCCATTTTGCAGGCGCAGGGGGCGCAGCTCATCTTCCGAGAGTTCGCCGGCCAGGTAGCGTTCCACCTGGGAGCGGTACTGGGCCACGCGTTCGCGCAGGATGCGGTGATCGTACTCGTCGTATCGGTACATGGACGGGCCTTTTGTTGCCGGGATTGCCGTTCCTGAAAGGCGCGCACTATACCAATTTTCAGGGGTTCAGGAAACGCACGCGTGGCTATAAGGATATGAAAAATCGTGGGAAAAGGGCTGTTCCGGGGCCCGTGAGGCCGTATAATGGCCATCGTTTTGGCGGGGGTATCCCCGAACAGTGAATGGTTAACCGGTGGAGGCTTTCATGGCAGAGCAACAGCAAGACAAGCAGCAGTACAACGATGGCTTGGCGGATGCCGTCGCCATTGTCCTGTTCGGCACCGTCCTGATTGGCACGGTGGTGTACTGGCTGGCAACGATGTAAGCCAGCACGATGCGTTAACAACAAGGCCGGCAAATGCCGGCCTTGTGCATTCCAGGGGACAGGAAAAGCCGGCAGCTACATGCCGGCGTTGGACAGCACGGTCTTGACGATCATCACGAGGCTTGCGATGAAGAGGATGGTGAAGATAATCCCCGCGACCACAAAGTGAACGGTTTTGCCGTGGGCAAAATCCCGCTCACGGTTCTTGCTGCTCTGTACCCCGAAGGCCGCCGCCAGCACGCTGCTGATGATGGCCCATAAACCGGGGGATTTTCCGGGTTGTTCATCCGTCATGGTCATGCTCCGCTATCAGGTTCATAGCCCAAGTGTGGCCGCAACCAGCGTTCGATGTCTTTGACCTGCATCTGTTTACGGGCAGACAGGCTTTCCACCTGGTCACGGCCGATTTTGCCCACATTGAAATACTTCGCTTGCGGGTGGGCGAAATACCAGCCACTCACGGATGCAGCCGGTGTCATCGCCATTGATTCGGTCAACTCAATGCCGGTTTTGCTATCCGGGTCGAGCAGGGCAAACAGGGTTTGCTTCTCGGTGTGGTCGGGGCAGGCCGGGTAGCCCGGTGCTGGCCGGATGCCCTGGTACTGCTCACGAATCAGGGCATCGTTATCGAGCGTCTCATCGGGCGCATAGCCCCACAGTTCACGGCGCACCTGCCGGTGCAGGGTTTCGGCCAGGGATTCCGCCAGCCGGTCAGCCAGCGCTTTCACCAGGATACTGTTGTAATCGTCGCCTTTGGCATCAAAGGACCTGGCGAGTTCATCACAGCCGATACCCGCGGTAACCGCGAAACCGCCGATCCAGTCCTTGCTGCCACTGCTTACCGGGGCAATGAAATCAGCCAGTGACTGCAGGGCTTGCCCCGGCTGTTTGACCTGCTGTTGGCGCGTGTAGTGGAAACGTGCCAGTTCGGTCGTGCGGCTTTCATCGCTGTAGACGATTACGTCGTCACCATCGGACTGGGCTGGCCAGAAGCCGATCACGGCTTTGGCCGTGAGCTGCTTGCCGGCAATCAGCGTGTCCAGCATGGCGTTGGCGTCATCAAACAATTGTTGTGCACTTTCACCGATCACCGGGTCTTTCAGGATTGCCGGGTATTTACCGGACAATTCCCAGGTCATGAAGAACGGTGTCCAGTCAATCGTGTCGCGCAAACTGGCGAGATCGATGTCATCGAACAAACGCGTGCCAATGAACGATGGCTGCTGTGGCGGTTGCTGCTTCCAGTCCGGTTTTGCGCCTTGCTGGAGGGCTTCCTGGTAAGGCACGAGTGGCGCTTGCGTGCGTTTGCCAGAGCGTTCGCGCACGGTCGAGTATTCCTCGCGAAGCGATTCTGTGTAGGCAGGCTTGTGCGTCTGGCTCAACAACTGGCTCACCACGGACACCGCACGCGAAGCATCCGGCACATAGACCGTGGCATCGTTTGTGTATTGCGGCTCAATCTTGACCGCGGTATGTGCTTTCGACGTAGTGGCACCACCGATCATCAAGGGCAGGCGGAAATCCTGCCGCTGCATTTCACTGGCAACATGCACCATCTCATCGAGTGACGGCGTGATCAGGCCCGACAGGCCAATCACATCGGCCTTGACCTCATGCGCTTTCTTGAGGATGTCCTCGCAGGGCACCATCACGCCCATGTCCACCACGCGGTAGTTATTGCACTGCAGCACAATGCCGACAATGTTCTTGCCGATATCGTGCACATCACCTTTGACAGTTGCCATCAACACGGTGCCGTTGTAATTACGTTCGCCTTCGGGCGTGTCACCCTGCATGTAAGGCATCAGGATAGCGACCGCCTGTTTCATCACGCGGGCACTTTTCACGACCTGCGGCAGGAACATCTTGCCGGCGCCAAACAAATCGCCAACCACATTCATGCCGTCCATCAACGGCCCTTCGATCACTTTCAGGGGTTCACCCAGGGTGATGCGTGCTTCTTCGGTGTCTTCGTCGATGTAGCGATTGATGCCCTTGACCAAGGCGTGTGACAGGCGCTTGTCGACGGGCCATTCACGCCAGGCCAGGTCTTCCTCGCTGGCTTTCTGGGTTTGGCCCGAGTACTTCTGCGCAATTTCCATCAAGCGTTCGGTAGCATCGTTGCGGCGATTGAGGATCACGTCTTCAATGCGCTCGCGCAGTTCCGCCGGGATTTCCTCGTAAATGCCCAGCTGGCCGGCATTGACGATACCCATGTCGAGTCCGGCCTTGATGGCGTGATACAGGAAAACCGAATGCATCGCTTCGCGCACGGGGTTGTTGCCACGGAACGAGAACGAGACATTAGATATGCCGCCTGAAATCAATGCGTGGGGCAGGTTGGCCTTGATCCAGCGGCAGGCTTCGATGAAATCAATGCCATAGCTGTTGTGCTCATCAATGCCGGTGCCGACCGGGAACACATTGGGGTCGAAAATAATGTCTTCCGGCGGGAAGTCGACTTGCCTGGTGAGGATGTCATATGCGCGCTGGCAGATTTCCTTGCGACGCGGCAGGGTATCGGCCTGGCCGACTTCATCGAAGGCCATCACCACAACGGCCGCGCCGTAGCGCAGGCATTGCTTCGCCTGGTGGACGAATGCAGCTTCGCCTTCTTTCAGGCTGATGGAGTTGACGATGCCCTTGCCCTGGATGCATTGCAGGCCGGCTTCGATGACTTCCCAGCGCGATGAATCGATCATGATCGGCAGCCTGGAAATATCCGGCTCGGTGGCAATCAGGTTAAGGAAGGTCACCATGGAGGCTTTGGCATCAAGCATGCCTTCGTCCATGTTGACATCAATCACCTGGGCGCCGTTTTCAACCTGTTCGCGCGCGACCTCCAGGGCTTCATCAAAGTGGCCATCGACAATCAAGCGCTTGAACTTGGCAGAGCCGGTGACGTTGCAGCGCTCGCCGATATTCACGAACAGGGAATCGGGCGTGATGCTGAACGGTTCCAGCCCGCTCAGCCGGCAGGCTTTCTCGTGCACGGGAATGGCACGCGGTGTTTTGCCGGCAACCGCTTTGGCGATCGCGCGGATGTGATCCGGTGTGGTGCCGCAGCAACCACCGACCATATTCAGGTAGCCGCGTTCGGCAAAATCGGCCAGTTCGCCACCGAGGGTTTCAGGGCCTTCATCGTATTCGCCGAACTCGTTCGGCAGGCCGGCATTGAAGTGGCCGCTGAAATAGCAGTCACAGGAGTCGGCCAGCTCTTCGGCGGCAGCACGCACTTCCTGGAAACGGCGACCGCAGTTGGTGCCGAAGATCAGTGGCTTGGCATGGGCGACCGAATTCCAGAACGCTGCAGGGGTCTGTGCCGTGAAGTTACGGCCAGACAAATCCGGGAAGGTCACCGAAATCATGATCGGTAATTCAATGCCGGATTCCTCGAAATACTGTCGGGTGGCATAAATCGCCGCCTTGGCATTGAGTGTGTCAAACACGGTTTCGATCAGGATGATGTCAGCGCCACCTTCGATCAGGGCGGCGACCGCATCGCGATAATCGGCGGCCAGGTCAGCAAAGGTGAGGTCACGGTGGGCCGGGCGTTCGACGTCGGGTGCGGTGTAGGTGGTTTTCGAGGTCGGCCCAATGACGCCAGCCACGAAGCGTGGCCTGGAAGGGTCCTGGGCGGTCACTTCATCGGCCACGCGGCGGGCAAGACGGGTGGCTTCGAGGTTGATTTCAACGGCCAGGTCCTGCATGCCGTAATCGGCCATCGACACGCGGGTGGCATTGAAGGTATTGGTTTCGATGATATCGGCACCGGCATCCAGGTAGGCGCGATGGATATCGGCAATGATCTGCGGCTGCGTCAGGCTCAACAGGTCGTTGTTGCCTTTGAGGTTGCTTGGCCAGTCGGCAAACCGTTCGCCACGGTAATCGGCTTCGTCCAGCTTGTGACGCTGGATCATGGTGCCCATCGCGCCATCAATGATGGCAATACGCTGTTTGAGGAGGGCGTGAAGGGCGGCAATGCGTGAAGTCCGGTCGTGCATGAAAGGCTCGTTCTGTGCGTGATGGGTCGTTGCCAGCTATTTCCCTGATTTTCTTGGGGTTGCGGGCATGCCAATAAAGCGCATAATTCTACCAGACTGAAACCCCTGATACCCGTCTGGAATCCCATGTTTACCATTACCGAATCCGCCCAGAAGTACCTCATTGGCCTGCTGGAAAAGCAGGATGAGGACGTGATCGGCGTCCGCCTGTATGTGAATAACCCCGGCACGCCGCGGGCCGAGACCTGTATCGCCTATTGCCGCAAGGATGACCGCAAGGACGATGACCTGGTCAGCGAATACGCAGGGTTTACCTGCTACGTCGAGCGCCGCAGCCTGCCATTCCTGGAAGAGGCACTGGTGGATTTTGCGGAAGACCGCATGGGTGGCCAGCTCACCATCAAGGCACCGAATGCGAAGATGCCGAAAGTGGGGGAAGACAGCCCGCTGGAAGATCGCATTAACTATGTGCTCTACAACGAAGTGAACCCCCAGCTGGCCGGGCATGGCGGTGAATGCACGCTGGAATCCATCACTGAAGACGGTTATGCCGTGCTCAAGTTCGGCGGTGGTTGCCAGGGTTGCGCGCAGGTCGATGTCACGGTGAAACACGGGGTCGAGAAAACCCTGGTGGAGCGTATCCCCGAGCTCAAAGGCGTGAGGGATGCGACGGATCATTCCGACCGCTCGAACGCGTATATCTGAGCGCGTATATCCGGGTTTGAAACGCGCCAACTTGTGTCCTGCTTCGTTGCGTCCTCGCTAAATTATTTGCTGGAAAATTTTTCTTCGCAGGGGCAGGCCCCTGCAACCCCATTTGCCGACGCAACAGCGCTTGGTCCTCAATCCATTCCTCAAGCGTCGGATGGCCGGCGTGACAGGCATCCCTGCCTACCACGCCTGATTTGGCCGTC
>SBFY01000088.1 GCA_006227085.1 Gammaproteobacteria bacterium | reverse complement strand
CAATATCCTGGATATCTTGCACATCCACATCACCGCGCACCAAATCCACAAAAGCAGGAATGGTGCGGATATAGACTGGCAAGTTAATCAGCTGGTTAATGATTTCACGCCGGCGCTTTCGCCCGGTTGCCGGCAAAGCCAGCAATACCTGGGATACAGAATACTCACGAACAATGACGGGAATATCGTTGGGACTGCGAACCAGCACACCATTGATCACACTGCCTTGCAAGGCGCGATCATCGTCCACAAAACAGACAGCACGATATTCATCACCCTGCATCAAGGCCGTCAACAACTGGCGACCCGCAGAACCGGCACCATAAATAATCACGCTGTCAGCCGCCCTTGTGACCTGGTGGTGATACCAGGCCCGCACCATCAAGCGGGACCCACCAATCAGGAAGAACGACAAGCCCGCATACAAAACCAGAAACAGCAGGCCACCCTCACCCGTAAACGACCAGACAGCGAACCCCGCAACGACTGTCGAAAGACCTATCCCTTTGATAATCGCCAATATGGCTTGGTGCCCCATGTACCGGATCACTGCCCGATACAACCCCAGCCGCAGGAAAATGTATTCGCTACACAACAAGGCGACGAGTGCCGCAACCACATGCATGGCCGTGATAGCCACCACGCGCTCACCGCTGGACAATGCGATCGCACCCAGCAGGGACAAGGGAACAAACAGGGAATCCAGGGACAGCAACAGCATCTGCCGCGTATTGCGCGGCAAATCCATCAGTCGGTCATGCAGGGTATGGCCCAGTTCGGTCATCCCTGCCAGGTGTCGCTTGATCCACGGATGCATGGCAATCCACACTTGTCATGCGCCATGACTGCCCATGCCGCCATGCTCGCATAACTTTCTGATTTTATTCTTCTTGTAGTCTAGTCGAATCGGCTGGCAGGCACCAGTTTACGCTGCCTGCAGCCGGTACAGGCAGCCCCAGGCAATGACCAGCCCCAGGTATGCCACAGAACCCCCTACCCAACCCGCCAGCACGCCCCCGCTGACCAGCCATGCCCATGGCAGCAGCCATCCCAGGTTAACGCCCAGCAAAGCCAGCAGCACCTTGCCATGACCACCCCAGTGACGCGACAAGCGCTGGTACAAGTGGGACCGGTGCGCCTCGGCAAGGCGCTCCCCTTTCCACAACCTGGCCAACAAGGTCAGGCTGGCATCCACCGTAAACACGGCTGTGAGGATCAGCCAGACCCATAACGCCTGCCAATCCAGCAACCACAGGGGTCCCGCCAACCAGAAGCCCAGCATCAGGCTGCCGGCATCGCCCATGAACACACGCGCTGGTGGCAAGTTCCACACCAGGAACCCGGCAACCGCCGCAAAACCAACCCAATAGACCACCGGGACTCCGTCCGCCGGCCATAACAGGCACAGGCAGCCTCCCATCACAAACAAGGCTTCCAGCCCCGCAAACCCGTCCAACCCATCCATGAAATTAAACAGGTTGATAAACCACCATTGGCCCAGCAGCAACAGCACCGCTAACGGCAGCCCGTACGGGGATAATGGCCCTGGATCCCACGCCAGCAGGAACCAGCCCGCCAGCACCAGACCCTGGATGCACAAGCGCAGGCGCACTGATAGCCCTTTGCGATCATCCAACCAGCCCAGCCCGGACAACACGGCGGCCGCCAGCGCAAAACCAATCCAATGGGTTTCCAGCAACCCGTTGCCAACAAAAAAACACAGCAACGGTACCAATAGCAGGGTCAGCACAATACCGGCGCCTACTGCAGTCACTCGCCGATGCGAACTTCGGGCATTCACTTCTGCCAACCAGCCATAACGCCTGGCCAACCGGATATACACGCCCACACCCGCGACGGTGAGCGCAAAACACACCAATAGAAACGTTAATAGTTCAAGCACGTCATGGGCCCGGTCACACGGTTGATGCATTATAACCACCCATGAAAAAGGGCGCCCGAAGGCGCCCCTTGCTACCGATGACCTGATTACTTCAACACAATCCGGTCGCGGTTTTGCTCCAGCAGTGACGGGCCAACACCCTTCACTTCCAGCAACTCATCCACCGACTCAAAGGCGCCAAACTGCTTGCGATAGGCCACAATCGCCTCGGCCTTGGCCGGGCCAACCCCGTTCAGGCCAGCCGCCAGCACATCAGCCGATGCCGTATTGATATTGACCTTGGCTGGCATCGTCGCCACAGCTGCAGCCGGCTTGGCCGCCTCAGCGTGCACAGCAATCGCTGGCACCATGGCACCAGCAGCAATAGCGGCGACCAACACCGCCCCGCGAAGGTTTTGCAACAAACGTCCTTGTTTCATGATTTCTCCTTGGTTTATTTCCTGCCTGATTTCCTTCCTGGAAAAGGCAACACGTGCAGCTCGTACTGCGCTGCGCAGTGTAAGGAGATAGCAAGGTTTTAGCAGTCAGCAATGTCTGCATTGATTGTGCGAAGCACGCTTGCAGGATTGTCAGCCTGGGTGATGGGCCGGCCGATCACGAGGTAATTGACGCCCGATTGCAGGGCTTCAACAGGTGTCATCACGCGGGACTGGTCGCCGGCCGCACTACCCGCCGGCCGGATGCCGGGCGTCACCAGCAGCGGTCGCGGCCCCAGCTGTTGCCGCAACATACGTGCCTCCTGCGCCGAGCACACCAAACCATCCAGCCCCGCATCCATCGCCAGTGCTGCCAGTGCACTCACTGCTGCTTGCGGGTCACTACCCAAACCGATCTCTGCCAAATCGCCAGCACTGTGACTGGTCAACACGGTCACTGCTGTCAGCAGCGTTGGGCTGCCCTGGCGGGCCTCATGGGCCGCCTGCATCATCTTGCGCCCACCCAAGGCATGCACATTCACCATCCATACACCCAAGTTGGCTGCCACCGATACCGCACCGGCTACCGTGTTCGGGATATCGTGGAACTTGAGATCGAGGAACACGCCGAAACCACGCGCATGCAAGGCTTTCACCACCTCTGGACCCGCGCTGGTGAACAGCTCCTTGCCCACCTTGAGCCGGCACTGGGAAGGATCCAACTGGTCTGCCAATGCCAGCGCGGCATCAGCCGAAGGATAATCGAGCGCCACAATCACTCGCGGGTCATTTGCCATGTTTCCTGCCACCTCAATCCCCTTCAATACCCTGGATACGGTTCACACTACCCCAGGCTTTGCAGCCCGGACACTGCCAATGCAAATACTGGCCATGAAAGCCGCATTCGCTGCAATGGTAGACCGGCCGGTTCTGGATCAGTCGTTCCAGCAACACCGACAAAACCTGTAAATGTTCCTGCGCCTGACCAGACGCCAGCGGCAAGTGTAACCCGAGCAATGCACGCACGCCTTGCAGGCCGGGATAACGGCGCACCTGTTCGGTCACCAACGCCAACGCCTCCTCCTGCCTGCCCTCTGCAATCAAGGCCTGGGCCAATGCATTCAATACGCGGACGGAAAAACCGCGTGACAGCCCTTCCTGCAAGCAATCCATCCAGGCCGCCCGTGACCGGAACACACGTTCAGCGACATCCAGCAATTCGGGTAAAGACGCCGGATATTCCAGCACATGCTTGCGGAAGACCTTGAGCGCCTTCCCTGTATCGCCCAAACCCAATGCCATCTGCACCTGCAAACGACACACGCGCAAGGAACCCGGCGCAAAGCGACTGGCTTGCTCCAAATGCGGCTGCATGGCCGCGATACGACCTGCCGATTGCTCGATGGCGGCCAATTCACAAAAGTAATGCGACATCGCGGTGGCTAATTTCTCGCGACCCTGGAACTGGCCAACCCGCTGCAAGGAAAGCCAGCGCTCACCCGTGGCGATAGCCTTTTCCCATTCATGACTGCAGTCATATACCTCCAGCAATTGCTGCAAGGCCACCTCTTCAAACGGCCCGCCTGCCGGCAATACCGTTTGAAACATGCGTTCAGCGCGGTCCAGCCAGCCGGCTGCTGCATAATCCCGCCCCAACTCCAGCTGCACCATCGCGCACTGTGCTGCCTCAAGGCCCTTGCGTTCGAGAATGTTCTGGTGAATCCGGATGGCACGATCCACCTCACCGCGACGACGCAGCAAGGTCCCTAATGCCAAATGGATTTCCAGCGTCGCCGGTCGGACATCCAGAGACTGGATAAAGGACTCAATCGCGGCATCAGCCTGGTCTTTCAGCAAGAAGGAAAGACTCTCACTGACCGGCAGGGGTTTGTTTCGGAACCGTCCCTTGCCCTGCCGGCGACCTAACCACCACCCTGCCGCGATAGCCGCCAGCAGCAAGCAGAACAACAACCAGGGATTCGGGGACATGCGGGATTACTGGGACTTCGCCAGGGTTTTGGCTTGCCGGCGTTTGCTGGCGGCCCGTAACCAACCGGAAATCACGGCCATGACCCAGCCAAGCAACAACCCAGCCACAAAGAAAATCAGCAACCACCACGACATGTGCCTGGCCGGTGCAGACCAGAACAACAAATCCAGTGGCACTTCGGCGTCATTCGCCAAGGCAAACAGGAAACACCATGCCAGCACGATGACCATCACCAGGATGAACACCACGCGCTTGAATGACTGGATCATGATTGCATCCCGGAAGTCCTGTCAGGACTGCCAACATAACCGCTGGGAAACGGCAGGACAAGCCAAACGCTGGACTCAGCGCGAGTCCTTGCCATCGTTGACACGCTCACGCATTTCCTTGCCTGGCTTGAAATGGGGCACATGCTTGCCGACCAGTTCAACCGTTTCACCCGTCTTCGGGTTACGCCCTTTGCGCGGCGCACGATAGTGCAATGAAAAGCTGCCAAAACCACGGATTTCAATACGGCGACCGGAAGACAACGTGGAAGCCATGTGTTCCAGCATTTCCTTGACGGCCAGCTCAACATCCTTGGGACCAAGCTGGTTCTGCCGGGCAGTGATGCGCTCGATCAATTCCGACTTCGTCATGGGTTTGCCTTTTTTTCTTTTAATTACAGAAGCTTACTATAGACCAGTCCAAGCCAATCGGCTAGTCGGGGCACCCTCACCGAGGGTGCCCCGCCCAGGATTACTCGGCTGAACCCTGATCGCGGCTTTCCATTTTCGCCTTGATCAGGTCACCCAGCGTGGCTGGCTGGACCGCTTCGCTCTCGCGATGCTGGGCCAGGGCCGCCTTCTCATCATCATCATCCTTGGCCTTGATGGACAGGCTGATGACGCGGTTCTTGCGATCCACGCTGATGATCTTGGCTTCCACACTGTCGCCTTCTTTCAGCACATTACGGGCATCTTCGACCTTCTCACGGCTCAGTTCGGAGGCTTTCAACACACCCTCCACATCGTCAGCCAAGGTGATGGTGGCGCCTTTGGCATCCACTTCCTTGACCGTGCCATTGACGATCGCGCCCTTGTCGTTTTCACCCACATAGTTGGTGAACGGGTCAGCATCCATCTGCTTGATACCCAGGGAGATGCGCTCACGCTCCGGGTCCACGGACAGGATGACCGTTTCGATTTCCTGACCCTTGGTGTAACGACGCACCGCCTCTTCACCGGCTTCATGCCAGGACAGGTCGCTCAGGTGCACCAAACCATCAATGCCACCATCCAGGCCGATGAAGATACCGAAATCGGTGATCGACTTGATGGTGCCGCTGATCTTGTCACCCTTGTTGTGCTTGCGGGAGAACTCATCCCACGGGTTTTCATGGCACTGCTTGATACCCAGGGAAATGCGGCGACGCTCCTCGTCGATGTCGAGGATCATCACTTCCACTTCCTGGCCCAGTGACACAACCTTGGACGGATGGATGTTCTTGTTGGTCCAGTCCATTTCGGACACATGCACCAGGCCTTCCACGCCTTCCTCGATCTCGGCAAAACAGCCGTAATCGGTCAGGTTGGTGATGCGTGCTTTCACGCGGCTCTTTTCCGGGTAACGTGCCTTGATGCTGACCCACGGGTCATCGCCCAGCTGCTTGAGACCGAGTGATACGCGATTGCGATCACGGTCAAACTTGAGGATCTTGACGGTGATTTCCTCACCCACTTGCACGATTTCGCTCGGGTGCTTGATACGCTTCCAGGCCATATCGGTGATGTGCAACAGACCGTCGACGCCACCCAGGTCCACGAACGCACCGTAGTCGGTCAGGTTCTTGACGATACCCTTGACCACCTGGCCTTCGTCCAGCGCTGACAGCAGTGCATCGCGCTCGGCGCTGTTGGCTTTTTCCAGCACAGCACGGCGGCTCACCACCACGTTGTTGCGCTTGGCATCCAGCTTGATGACCTTGAATTCCAGCGGCTTGTTTTCCAGGTGCAGGGTGTCGCGCAGCGGACGCACATCCACCAGCGAACCCGGCAGGAACGCACGGACACCATCGATATCAACGGTAAAGCCACCTTTGACCTTGCCGCTGATGATGCCTTTAATGATTTCTTCGGCTTCGAACACGCGCTCCAGCTTTTTCCAGGCTTCCGCGCGCTTGGCTTTTTCACGGGACAGGCGGGTTTCACCGAAACCGTCTTCCACGGTTTCCAGCACGACCTGCACTTCGTCACCGATACCAAGATGGAACTCACCGTTCTCATCCAGGAACTGGCTCTTCGGGATCACCCCTTCCGATTTCAGGCCGGCATGCACCGTGACCCAATCGCTGTCGATGTCCAGTACTACACCGGTCACGACGGAACCCGGCACCATATCGACCGTCTTGAGGCTTTCCTCAAACAGCTCTGCAAAATTTTCCATGAAACATACTCGATGTGTTACGGCTTGATGGGGTCACGACTTGCGTTCCCATCCTGTCACCAGCAAACAGGCAGCCTGTTGTGTGTTTTGTTGCTACTCACCCACGCTGGTTGGAAGGGGGTGCAGCAACACCTGTCCGGTTTGTACCGGAGCCCTGCGTGTTCAGGCAAGACCGCGTTGGCGTGCCAGCAACAGGACCCGCTCGGTGACGTCGTCGATGCCGATGCCCGTGGTGTCCACGATCACCGCATCTTCCGCTGCCACCAAAGGAGACACTGCTCGCTGGCTGTCCCGCTCATCGCGAGCCTGCAGATCGCGCAGAAGGTCGGCGATATTAACGCTTTCCCCCTTTGCTTTCAACTGCTTATGGCGACGTTGCGCACGCTCTTCGGCGCTGGCGGTGAGGAAGATCTTGAGGGGGGCCTGCGGGAAAACCACAGTGCCCATATCGCGCCCATCGGCCACCAGGCCAGGGGCTTGCGCAAACGCCCGCTGGCGCGCCAGCAGGGCGCTACGGACGGCCGGGATAGCCCCCATGCGGGAAGACATGGCGCTGGCCACCTCGGTACGGATGGCCTCGGTCACGTCATCGCCATTGAGCCAGACCACCGTCCGCTCACCCACGGGCTCGAAAACCACGTCCATCTGGCCAGCCAGGCGGGCAGCACGGGCCTCTTCTTCCGGAGCACCTCCGTCCCGCATCAAGGCCACGCCGACCAGGCGATAAAGCGCCCCACTGTCCAGCAAATGCCAACCGAGGGCCGCTGCCACCCGTTGGCTGATCGTACCCTTGCCGGAACCGGCCGGACCATCAATGGTAATGACCGGGGCGGTCATGCCGTCGCCTCGGTCACGGTCATCCCGGCCGCTGAAGCCAATGCCACAAAGCCGGGGAATGAGGTCGCCACATTGGCACAATCGGCGATCGTGATCGGACCACTGGCCAACTGTGCTGCCACAGTGAATGACATGGCGATGCGGTGATCACCATGGCTATCCACCTGGCCACCACCAATCGGGCCACCTTCGATCACCATGCCATCCGGGGTCGCGCGTGCTTTCACACCAACGGCAATGAGGTTGTCCGCCATCACCTGGATGCGATCACTTTCCTTGACCCGCAATTCCTCTGCCCCGGACAGGCGGGTGGTGCCACTGGCCACCGCTGCCGCCACAAACAACACCGGGAATTCATCGATCGCCAATGGCACCAGGTGTTCAGGGATATCAATGCCGTGCAGCCTGGCGGCACGCACGCGGATGTCCGCGACCGGCTCACCGCCCACCACACGTTCATTTTCCAGTGCAATATTGGCGCCCATCAAACGCAGGATATCGATCACCCCGGTACGGGTCGGGTTAACACCGACATGTTCCAGCACGATATCGGAACTGGGAATAATGCTGGCTGCCACCATGAAAAACGCTGCCGAGGAAATGTCCGCCGGCACTTCAATACTGGTAGCCTGCAAGCGACCACCTCCGGTCACTGCACAAGTCAAGCCGTTGACCTGCACGCTGTAACCAAAACCCTGCAGCATGCGTTCGGTGTGATCGCGTGTGGGCGCCGGTTCGGTCACCCGCGTTTCACCTTCAGCGTACAAACCGGCCAGCAACAAACAGGACTTCACCTGCGCACTCGCCATCGGTGTGGCGTAATCAATGCCCTTCAAACGTGCCTGCCCATGGATATGCATCGGTGGGCAGCCTTTGTCAGCGGTATCAATCACCGCGCCCATCAGGCGCAAGGGTTTGGCCACACGTTCCATCGGGCGGCGCGACAGGGAACTGTCACCGATCAAGGTCACATCAAACGTTTGCCCGGCCATCAAACCTGCCATCAAACGCATGGATGTACCGGAATTCCCCAGGTCGAGCGCCTGCGCCGGAGCCTTCAGGCCCTGCATGCCGACACCATGAATGCGCACATCGCCCGGCCCCGGCCGCTCGATCGTCACACCCATGGCACGAAACGCGTTCAGCGTGGCCAGACTGTCTTCCCCTTCCAGGAAACCGCTCACTTCGGTCACGCCTTCGGCCAGGGATCCCAGCATGATGGAGCGATGTGAAATGGATTTATCGCCCGGCACGCGCACACGCCCCTGCAAGGGACGACCGGGCTCAGCCCGGAAAGTAACCGAACGGGAAGACGGCGACGACATGCTTATTTCTCCGGGGAATCGGGTTCTTTGAAAATGGCAGCGAAATGATCGCGCGCTGCCTTGGCGCGGGAAAACACGCCCAGTATAGCTTCACTGTCTTCATGCGCAATCGCATCACGCAGCTGCTGCAAATGCGCACTGTAGCGATCCATTTCCTGTAACAGTGCATCGCGGTTGGCGAGCACAATGTCATGCCACATCTGCGGGTCACTGGCAGCAATCCGGGTAAAATCACGGAAGCCGCCAGCAGCAAACCGGAAGATATCTTCCTGCGTGGACTTGCCGGCCAACTCATCGACCAAAGCATACGCCAGCACATGCGGCAGGTGGCTGGTGGCAGCCAGTAACTCATCGTGTAAATCCGCCGGCATCTCGACCACTTCGGCACCGACCGCCTGCCACAGGTGACGCACGGTCGCGATGGCGTGTTCACTGGATGCCGCTGTGGGCGTCAGTATGACGCGACGTTTGCGATACAACTCAGGCATCGCCGCCATCACACCGCTTTTTTCTGAACCGGCAATTGGATGACCGGGCACAAACGTCGCCGGCAATTCGCCAAACACCGTTTGCGCCGCAGCAATCACACTGCCCTTCACACTGGCTGCATCCGTCAGGATCACACCACGCGCGACAGCTGCTTTCACTGCTTCAAAAACAGCAGGCACTGTCAGTGTTGGTGTTGAAACCACGATCACATCGCCGGCCTGCAAGCGCGACAGCACGGCATCGTATTCGGTATCACCCGCATCAATCAGGCCATGTTCCACACCCAGGCGGATCGTCTGGGAAGAACGGCTGATCGCCAGCACTTCACGCGCCACACCGGCACGACGGGCTGCCAAGGCGAGCGAACCACCAATCAAGCCAAGGCCGATCACCAACAGGCGTTCACAGACCGGTGTACTCATGCCAGTTCCTCCAGCGTGGCTGACAGCGCCGAGAGAAAGCGCTCGTTTTGGGCTGGCAAACCAACCGTCACCCGCAAATGGCGCGGCATGGCATACACACCGATGGGGCGCACAATCACACCCCGCTTCAGCAAACCGTGATAACAAGCCATCGCATCGACCGGCACTTCAAAGGCGATGAAGTTACCGAACGAAGGAATAAACGATAACCCCATCGCTTTAAAACCAGCTGCCAGTTGCTTGAGGCCTTCGCGATTGATACGTGCCGTTTCATCCACATGCGCCTGATCGGACAACGCCGCTTCTGCGGCCGCCAAGGCCGGCGCATTGACATTGAATGGCATGCGCAGGCGATTGAGCACATCGGCAATCGCAGGCTGCGATACGCTGTACCCGACCCGCAGTGCAGCCAGGCCATACGCCTTGGAAAAGGTGCGCGTCACCACCAGGTTGGGAAATTCGTCCAGCAACTGGACACCATCGGGCAAATCATGGCCCAAACCATACTCAAAATAGGCTTCATCCAGCACCACAATCACATCATCCCGCACCGATTGCATGAAACAGCGCAAGGCAGATTCCGTCACTGCCGTTCCTGTCGGGTTGTTCGGGTTGGCAATGAACACCAGGCGCGTATCATCGGCAACGGCTGCGGCCATCGCCTCGAGATCATGCCCCCAATCTTTCGCCGGCACAGCAATGGCCTTGGCACCGGCCACTTGCGTGGTGATCGGGTACACCACAAAGGCATGTTGGGAAAATACCGCTGAAACACCCGGCCGCAAGAAGGCGCGACCAATCAAATCGAGGATATCGTTGGAGCCATTGCCGATCGTGATCTGGTTTGCCTGTACACCCAGCTTGCTCGCCAATGCGTTCTTTAACCGGTAGGCACTGCCGTCCGGATAAATCGCCAAATCGCTCGCAACGCCGGCATACGCCTGACGCGCCAACTCACCCGCACCCAAGGGATTTTCATTACTGGCCAGCTTGATGATGTCGGTAATGCCCAGTTCGCGCTCGAGTTCTTCCACCGGCTTGCCCGGCTGGTACGGTTGCAGGCTCTGGACGCCCGGTGTGGCTAACGCAATGAAGTCACAGCTCACGGGCATGCACTCCATCAACACACGGCACGCGGGTAGGAACCCAGGATTTTCAGCATCAGGCTGCGCTCCTGCAATTCCGCCAGGATGCGGCGGATTACGGCATCTTCCTGGTGTCCTTCAAACTCGATGAAAAACACATAGGCCCAGTTTTCCGTACGTGAGGGACGCGTATCAATCCGTGTCAGCATGATGCCTTCACGATGGAACGGTTCCAGCAAACGGAACAATGCCCCGGGCTCGTTACGGGTAGAGATGATGATCGAGGTTTTATCGTTGCCACTGGGCTTGACCGTATCACGGCCAATCACCAGGAAACGCGTGGTGTTACTGGCAATGTCTTCAATATTGTCTGCCAAGCGCGCCAACTCATAGGTGTTGGCAGCAATATCGCCAGCGATGGCAGCAACACCCATTTCCGTGCTTGCACGCCGTGCCGCCTCACCATTGCTGCTCACGGCAATGGTTTCGGTATTCGGCCAGTGCCGTGACAACCATTCGCGGCATTGCGCCAAGGCCTGCTGGTGCGCACAAATCTGCTTGACCGATTCCGGACGTGTTCCCGGTTTCACCAGCAAATGCAGGTGAATAGGCAGCTCCACTTCACCGGAAATCTTCAATGGGGAATTGAGGAAATTATCCAGCGTGTGATTCACCATGCCTTCAGTGGAATTCTCAACCGGCACCACACCAAAATGGCTCTCGCCCGATTCCACCTGACGGAACACGGCATCAATCGTCGATGCTGGCTGGCTGATGACCCCATGCCCGAAATGCTTGAGCGTTGCTTCTTGCGTGAACGTGCCTGCGGGACCGAGATACGCAACCTGCATCGGCTTTTCCAGCGCCAGGCACGCTGACATGATTTCACGGAAAATCCACGCCATCTTGTCGGCCGGCATCGGCCCGGTATTGCGTTCAATCACTTTTCGCAAAACCTGCGCTTCACGCTCAGGGCGATAGAACTGCACTTGCTCATCGAGGGCGCGCTGGTCACCAGCCGCACCTTCCGCCTTGACCTCGGCCAGCTTGACCTCAGCCACGGCTTGCGCCACCGAAGCACGCTGGTTCAGCAGCTCCTGCAGCGATTGGTCAATCGCATCGATCTGCTCACGCAGTTTCTGCAGTTCCGGATTCTCTTCTGCCATGGCAACCTGCCTTGCCTGTGATCCATCAAGCGTTTTGTGACGCAAAATCCTTCATGTACTCGATCAGGGTATCCACCGCCGACTCGGGTACCGCGTTATACACACTCGCGCGCATGCCACCCACTGACCGGTGCCCTTTCAGGTTCAGCAAACCACGGGCTTCCGCACCTTTCAGGAAAGGCTTGTCGAGTTCTTCACGCGGCAAGGTGAACGGGATATTCATCAACGAACGGCTGGCGACTTCCACTGGGTTCTTGTAATAACCACTGTTATCGATGTAGTCGTACAGCTTGCCAGCCTTGCGGCGATTGACCTTCTCCATGCCGGCCAACCCACCCTGGGTCTTCAGCCATTTGAACACCAACCCGGCCAGGTACCAGGCATAGGTCGGCGGTGTGTTGTACATGGAATCGTTATCCGCCTGGATCTGGTAATCCATGATCGTCGGCGTCATGGCATGTGCCTTGCCCAGCAAATCACGACGCACGATGACAATTGTCAGACCTGCCGGGCCGATATTTTTTTGCGCACCGGCATAAATCAAACCGAATTTCGTCACGTCCACCGGGCGCGACAAAATCGTTGATGACATATCGGCAACCAGTGGTACGTCACCGCTGTCAGGCGTCCAGAAAAACTCGACACCGCCAATCGTTTCATTCGGTGTGTAGTGCAAATAGGCCGCATTCGGATCGAGCTTCCATGTATCAAACGCCGGAATCGTACTGAAATTGGTGTCCTTGCTGCTGGCCACCACATTGGCATTGGCGTAACGCTTGCCTTCTTCCAGCGCTTTTTTCGACCATTGGCCCGTGACCACATAATCGGCCGAACTGCGACCGCGCAGCAGGTTCAACGGTATTGCCGAAAACTGTGCGGTGGCGCCACCCTGCAGGAACAGCACGGCATAATCATTCGGGATACCCATCAATTCACGCAGGTCTTTTTCTGCTTCCGATGCGATCCCCACCATCTCGTCACTGCGATGGCTCATTTCCATCACGGACAGGCCCTTGCCCTGCCAGTCCATCATTTCACGACGCGCTTGCTCCAATACGGGCTCGGGAAGGGAAGCGGGACCTGCACAAAAGTTATACGCACGTGCCATGACTGCTAGTGGCTCCTGTCAAAGTAAGGACGGTTATTCGTTGCCGGCATCGCCGTCAACAGCTTCATGGGAATCGGCACCGTCTTCGTCCGATTCGGTTTCTGCAACACGGGCAACACCCACCAGGGTTTCACCCTCTTTCAAACGGATCAGGCGCACACCCTGGGTGTTGCGGCCCTGTTCGGACACTTCACCCGTGCGTGTACGCACCAGCATGCCCTGGTCCGAAATCAGCATCATTTCATCGCCTTCGAATACCTGTATTGCACCAATCAGGTTGCCATTGCGATCACTGGCCTGGATGCTGATCACACCCATGCCACCGCGACCCTTGATGGGATAATCCTCCACCGGTGTCCGCTTGCCGTAACCGTTTTCGGAAACCGACAGGATCTTGCCACCTTCCTGCGGGATGATCAGTGACATGACTTCCTGCTTGTCCTGCAGGCGAATGCCGCGGACACCACGCGCTGTACGCCCCATGGCACGCACATCGCTCTCATGGAAACGGATCGCCTTGCCCGAGTTCGCGCACAGCATGATGTCATTGGAACCGTTGGTGATCGCGGTACCAACCAGCACATCACCTTCATCCAGTTCCAGCGCACGCAAGCCGGTGCTGCGAGGACGCGAGAAACTGGTGAGGTCGGTTTTCTTGATGGTGCCATTGGCCGTTGCCATCACGATGTAATGCCCTTCGGTGTACTCCTCTACGGGCAGGATCGATGTGACCCGTTCATCCGCTTCCAGTGGCAACAGGTTCACCATCGGGCGACCACGCGCGGCACGACTGGCCACCGGGATCTCATACACCTTCAACCAGTACACCTTGCCACGGTTGGTGAAACACAGGATCGTTGTGTGCGTGTTGGCCACCAGCAAGTGCTCGACAAAATCCTCTTCCTTCACGGAAGTCGCTGCCTTGCCGGTACCCCCACGGCGCTGCGCCTGGTAATCGGCCAATGGCTGGCTCTTGGCATAACCGCCATGCGACAAGGTCACGACACGCTCTTCCTCGGCGATCAAATCGGCCACCGTCAGATCCAGCTGTGACGCCATGATCTCGGTACGACGCTCATCGCCGAAACCGGCACGCACTTCTTCCAGCTCGGTGCGGATCACCGCCATTAACAATTCGGGATTACCGAGAATGTCGAGATAACGGGCAATTTCCGTGAGTTTTTCCTGGTATTCGGCCAGCAATTTTTCATGCTCCAGGCCGGTCAGGCGATTCAGGCGCAACTCGAGAATGGCCTGCGCCTGTTCCGGTGACAGGTGATACTTGCCATCACGCATGCCGTAGCTCATATCCAGGCCTTCCGGACGACAGGCATCGCTGCCCGCCTTGTCCAGCATCGCCAATACCGAGCCTGGCTCCCACTCGGCCGCCACCAGACGATCTTTTGCCTCGGCCGGCGTCGGTGATTTCTTGATGAGCTCGATCACCGGGTCAATATTGGCCAGTGCAATCGCATAACCTTCGAGGATATGGCCGCGTTCACGCGCCTTGCGCAACAGGTACACGGTGCGGCGTGTCACCACTTCACGACGATGCAGGATGAAATATTCCAGCATCTGCTTCAGGTTCAGCAGTTTGGGCTGGCCATCGACCAAGGCCACCATGTTGATACCGAACACGTTCTGCAATTGTGTCTGGCTGTAGAGGTTGTTCAGCAGCACCTCACCGGATTCGCCGCGCTTCAGTTCGATGACGACACGCAAACCATCCTTGTCGGATTCGTCACGAATCTCGCTGATGCCTTCGATTTTCTTTTCCTTCACCAGCTCGGCGATCTTCTCGATCAAGCGCGCCTTGTTCACCTGGTAAGGAATCTCGGTGATGATGATGGACTCGCGGTTGCCGCTGTCCTGGTTCAGCACTTCTGCCCGTGCCCGCACATAAATACGGCCACGACCGGTGCGATACGCTTCGACAATGCCCGCACGGCCATTGATGATGCCGGCGGTCGGGAAATCCGGACCCGGGATGAATTCCATCAGCTGGTCAACATCCAGGGCGGGATTATCGATCAGCGCCAGGCAACCATTCACCACTTCGGTGAGGTTATGCGGCGGGATGTTGGTGGCCATGCCAACGGCAATGCCGGCCGAACCGTTCACCAGCAAATGCGGCACCCGGGTGGGCAATACATCGGGGATTTGTTCGGTGCCATCGTAGTTCGGCACCCAGTCCACGGTTTCCTTGTCGAGGTCAGCCAGCAATTCATGCGCCAGCTTGGCCATGCGCACTTCGGTGTAACGCATCGCTGCCGCGTTATCACCATCAATCGAACCAAAGTTCCCCTGGCCATCGACCAGCATGTAACGCATCGAGAACGGCTGCGCCAGGCGCACGATGGTGTCATACACCGCCGAGTCACCATGCGGGTGGTATTTACCGATCACATCACCGACCACACGGGCCGATTTCTTGTACGCCTTGTTCCAGTCATTGCCGAGTTCGCTCATCGCGAACAACACGCGGCGGTGCACCGGCTTCAAACCGTCACGCACATCCGGCAAGGCACGACCCACGATCACGCTCATGGCGTAATCGAGGTAGCTTTGCTTGAGTTCGTCTTCGATATTGACCGGGTAGATTTCTTTGGCTATTTCACCCATTGCGGCGCTATTTCTCCGTTCTTATGCGTCTTTTTACACAGCTTACACAGCGTTCTTATCGTCAGCGTGCCTGGGAGCCACCCTTCCGTGGCAGGTAAAAACCGGTGCGTCGTGCTTCGCAACAGGGCCCATCCAATCCCCCGGAAAGCGCTTCCGGAACCCCGTGGAAAACGGCCTTTCACACCCTGTCTTACAAGCCGCTAATCCTACCATAAAACCCCCTCTTCCTGACAGTTTTTTTGGCCCTGGAAAGCACTTTGCAGGAAGCGCCAAGCCATTCAATTTACTGGACAATTTCGCTCATCGCGGGCAACCGTTATACTGGCCCGTCGCAGCCCTTCCCGAATGACCCGAAGCGGACCTTTCCAGGCATGAATGCAAGAGATTCCAGCACCGTTATCGATACCCTGATCCACGCCGGCGCGATCATCCCGGTCGTGCCCTCAGGACTGGTGCTGAAGGATCACGCACTGGCCATCCACCAGGGCAAGATCCACAGCCTCCTGCCCAGCGCCGATGCCCGCCAGCAGCTGTCTGCCAC
>SBFY01000208.1 GCA_006227085.1 Gammaproteobacteria bacterium | reverse complement strand
GCGCATTAGGTGCACTGGAGAGGGTTGGCGCGCTATCCGCCCAATAACAAATCCTCGGCGGCTTCGAGGTCGCCGGCACGGCCTCATCGCGCACAAGTCCGCCAGCAAGTGCCACGCCGTTGGTTGGCCAAGGATCTGGTCGCGCTGTATTACTCGGCGCTGGGCAGTGGCATCACCCGCCGGGATGTGGTGCGTTTCCTGCGGCGATACACCGGCAAGAGTGTGTATCATTTATTGCTTTTTGCGTGAAGATGGCGCGTTCTGGCAAGCCGCAAGTGATCGTGTGGTCGCGATTTGCCAGCGCGATTTTGGCAAGGACCCGGCGCCGCTGTTCTGAAGTGACGATCAAAGGCTAGCCACCCAACAACATATCTTCAGCCGCATGCTTGTCGGCCATTGCAAATGGCCGCGTTACTTTGCAGTATTGTTCGGTTTGGCAGTATGGCCTGGTTTGCAAGTTTCCGGATGGCAGGTATCGGGTGAGCAGTTTGCATGGATAATGTGTACTACGAATTCACGGCATTGCTGGCCTTGTCAGCCGTCATTGGCACATTCGCGATTCGCCTGCGCCAGCCTTTGATTGTTGCATTTATCCTGGTGGGGATCCTGGTGGGTCCCGTGGGCCTGGGTTGGGTGCGTTCCCACGAGCAGATTGAATTACTGGCCGAAATCGGCGTCACCGTTTTGCTGTTTGTCGTGGGCCTGAAGCTGGATCCGGGTCTGGTGCGGCACCTGGGTGGCGTGGCGCTGGCCACTGGCCTGGGCCAGTTGGCGTTCACGATTGCTTTCGGTTATGGCATCAGCCGTGGCTTGGGCATGGATCATCTCAAAGCCCTCTATGTCGCGGTCGCGCTGACTTTTTCCAGCACCATCATCATTATCAAGTTACTGTCGGACAAGCGCGAAATCGACACTTTGCACGGCCGGATCGCCGTTGGTTTCCTGATCGTGCAGGACATTGCCGTGATTGTGGCAATGATGGTGATTGGCAGCAGTTCGCTGGCCGATACAGCCGGACAGGGTTGGGCAGGCACGCTTGGATCCGTGTTGCTGCGCTTGTTGCTGATGATTGCCGTGATCGGGGCCCTGATGCGATTCGTGTTGCCGGTGCTGATGCGGGGGATGGCGGCATCGCAGGAATTGCTCTTGTTATTTGCCGTGGCTTGGGGAACAGCATTGGCCGTGGCCGGTGAGCTGCTGGGCTTTAGTAAGGAAGTGGGCGCCTTCCTCGCGGGCTTTTCGCTGGCGACCAGTCCTTATCGTGAGGCGGTGGCTTCGCGGCTGGCCAGCCTGCGGGATTTCCTGCTCCTGTTCTTCTTTATCGAATTGGGTTCTGGCTTGCATTTTGGCGTGCTCGGTGAGGCGTTGGTGCCAGCGGTGGTGTTGTCGGTCTTCGTGCTGGTCGGCAATCCGCTGATTGTGATGGCCATCATGGGCTACATGGGTTATCGCAAACGCACCGGCTTCCTGGCCGGTTTGACCGTGGCGCAGATCAGTGAATTTTCGATCGTGTTTGTGGCCATGGGTATCCAGCTCGGCCATGTGGATGACAGCGCACTGGCGTTGACGACCCTGGTCGGTCTGGTGACCATCACCTTGTCGACCTACCTGATCCTGTATTCGGAACCCTTATACCGGCGTTTGGCGCCAGTATTGGGGCTGTTCGAACGGCAGCAGCCGATGCGGGAAATGGCCATCGAAAATGACGCGATGCCCGATGAAGCGGATGTGGTGGTGTTTGGCCTCGGCCGTTATGGGCTGAACCTGGCGCAGCGCCTGCAGGAAAATGGCTTGCGTGTCCTCGGTGTCGATTTTGACCCGGCACTGGTGCAGTCCTTGGCGGCGACAGGATTCACTTGCCGCTTCGGGGATGCTGAAAATACCGATTTCCTGGAGCATGTGCCCCTGATGCGTGCATCGTGCATCGTGAGTGCATTGCCTGACTTGCAGTCGAGTTTGCACCTGCTGCGTTGGCTGAAGAGCCACGGTTTTGCCGGGCGCTGCATCCTGCGTGCCCATACCGAGCATGAAGGCGTAGTGCTGCTGGCAGCCGGAGCCGATGAAGTGCTGTATCCTTTCCGGGACGCTGCCGACTTTGCCTCTAACCGGGTGGTCGGGCTGCTCGCACGGCATCCCGCCTGAGCTGGATTTAACGCCACCGGACGCATTGACATGGAATACCACGCCATTCCGCACCTGCATGAAATCGTTGTGTTCCTGGTGGCCGCTGGCATCGTGGTGCCGGTATTGCACCGCCTGCGCATCAGCCCGGTGCTGGGGTACTTGCTGATGGGTGCCCTGGTCGGACCTTATGGCCTGGGGTTGCTGGCGGGTGAATACGGCTGGCTGCGCCATTTTGTGATCACCGACCTCGCGGGCGTCCAGTCGCTGGCCGAGTTGGGTGTGATTTTCCTGCTGTTCATGATCGGCCTGGAACTGTCGCTGGACAGGTTGTGGGCGATGCGGCGGCTGGTGTTCGGTTTGGGCAGCTTGCAAATCGTGATCACGGCAGTCGTGATTGGCCTGGTGGCCTGGGGATTCGGCAATTCACCGTCGGCATCCATGGTGCTGGGTTGTTGCCTCGCCTTGTCGTCAACAGCCATTGTCATGCAGTTGCTGATTGACCGCCGCCAATTGGCGTCACCGCTGGGGCGCTCGAGTTTTTCCATCCTGCTGATGCAGGACCTGGCGGTGGTGCCCATCCTGTTCCTGGTCGGTGTGCTGGGCATGAAAACCGGGGGCAGTATCGGTCTGGCTTTGCTCGGCGCGCTTGGCAAGGCGGCGCTGGTAATCACCGCCATTTACCTGGGGGGCCGATTGCTGTTGCGGCCGCTGTTCCGGCTGGTGGCGCATTCGCGCAGTGCCGAGATGTTCATGGCCGCCACCTTGCTGGTGATTGTCAGTGCCTCGGCGATTACCGGGGCAACTGGCCTGTCGATGGCTCTGGGCGCTTTCCTGGCCGGCTTGCTGCTGGCCGATACCGAGTTTCGCCACGAAATTGAGGTGAATATCGAGCCGTTCAAGGGTTTGCTGCTGGGCCTGTTCTTCATGTCCGTGGGGATGGGGATCGATTACCGCCTGGTGGCGGATGAATGGCCCTGGCTGCTGGCCTCAGTGGCTGGCCTGTTCGCGATCAAGAGCGTGATCACGGCAGCGCTGTGCCTGGCTTTCGGATTGCCACGGCATACCGCACTGGAGGCCGGTTTGTTGCTCGGCCAGGGTGGTGAATTTGCCTTTGTGGTAGTGGGCTTGGCGATCAGCCTGCAATTACTGCCGCCCGATGTCGGCCAGTTCATGTTGATCGTGGCCGGTCTGACCATGGTGGTCACGCCATTGGTGGCGATCAGCGGTAGCCGTTTGTCGGCCTGGCTGGAACCGGCCCAGCGGCAAGTCTACGAAGAGGGTGACCTGGCTGCCGTTGGGGAGTTGCAGGGGCATGTTGTGATTGCCGGTTTCGGCCGCGTTGGCCAGCTGCTGGCGCGCGTGCTGGATTCCGACAAGGTGTGTTACCTGGCACTGGACACCCAGGCCAGCCATGTGGCCGATGCCCGCCAGGCCGGCTTGCCGGTGTATTACGGCGATGCTTCGCGGTTGGAGTTGCTGCGCCGCGCCCATGCCGGCAAGGCCAGTGCACTGGTGTTAACCATGGACAATAGCGCGGCCATCGAGCGAGTCGTCCAGGTGGCGCGTGCCGAGTGGCCGCAGCTGCCGATCGTGGCCCGTGCGCGCGATGCGCAACAATCTGCCCGGCTACTCACGCTGGGCGCCACCGAAGTGATTCCCGAGGCGTTGGAGTCGGGCCTGCAACTGGCCGGGCGGGTGCTGCAGGTCACCGGCGCCCCTGAGGATGTGGCTGTCCGGCGCATGGATCAGCAGCGCGATATCGAGCTGGCCAATCTCGGCGGCTGAACCCCTGTTTCCGCGAAGTCTCGCATTTCTGTTTAAATAGCCGTTTTGGTGCCGGTCTGCCCTGATGTCCGAACGCGATTTCTTCCAGGATTGGCTTGACGGCGCGCGTGACCTGACGCTGCCGTTCGACCTGCCGTTGGCCGATGGCACCGCCGTGCGCTGCGAGCAGCTATTGCGGGTCGTGCCGGGCCGGCGCTGGGTTTTGCGTGCCCGCTGGCAAGGCGAGCCCGTGCTGGCCAAGGTCTTCCTTGCGGATGAACGCCTGCCGCTGCGGCAACAGCGTGAAAACAGCGGTTACCAGGCCTTGCAGCAGGCATCGGTGTTATCCCCGGCCATCCTGTTGCAATGCCTGAGTGCCTGCGGGCGTGTCGGTGTCTCCCTGCATGCCTGGCTGGAGGATGCGGTACCGGTTTCCCGTGCCTGGGCCGACATTCATCGCCGGCCACACTGGATGGGTGAGCTGGGGCGTGTGGTCGGGGCAATGCATCGTGCAGGTTTGTGCCAGCACGATATCCACCTCGATAACTTCCTCTGCATGGGCGAACAGCTGTGGGTGATTGATGCGGGCAGCATCGAACAATGTGTCGCGCCATTGCCGGAACAGGCCAGTGTGCACAACCTGGCCCTGTTGCTGGCGCAATGGCCGCTGGATGAGCAGATGGGTTTGCGCCCACTGGCAGACCGCTACATGCAGGAGCGCCGCTTGCCGATCCTGCCTGAAGTGCTGGAAGCCGCAACGCAAAAAGCGTGGCGCCAGCGCACCCGGCATTTTCTCGACAAGGCCCAGCGCGAGTGCAGTCAATTTGCCGTGCAAGCGCAGCGTGATGCATGGGCGATCTGGGAACGTGATCGCAGCGGCAGTGACTTGCAGGCCTTTATTGCGAACCCCGATGCTTTCATGGAAAGCGCTGACATCCTCAAGGCCGGGAATAGCGCAACCGTGGTACGCGCCGCCATGGATGGTCATGAGGTGGTGATCAAGCGTTACAACATCAAGGACAAGAAACGCTTGCTGCGTCGTGCCTTCAAGCGCAGCCGTGCACGCAATGCATGGTTGTCAGCATGGTTGTTGTCGTACGCCGGCATCCCGACACCGAGGCCGGTGTGCCTGCTGGAACATCGTCGTTTGGGCATGAACACCCGTGCCTGGCTGGTGACGGATGCGGTGGCTGGTGAGTTGCTGGATTCACGTCACTTGCAGGATCGGCCGGGGCGGCAAGCAGCGTTGGCAGCCATTATTCGTACGATGGCCGCAGCGGGTATCAGTCACGGTGATATGAAAGCGACCAATTTCATGGTGCAGGATGAACAGTTGTGCCTGATTGACCTCGATGCCATGCGTTGGCATCGCTCGTTGCGTGCAGCACGCAATGCATTGAAGCGTGATGTCGATCGTTTCCTGCGTAATTGGCGCGACAAGCCCGCGGTGCAGCAACAATTGGCGGGAGTGCTGCAGCCATGGCGGTGAAAATCCCGATCCTGCAGATCGTGCATGGCACCGACAGCCCTTTCCTTGAGTTGGCCGGGCGCTATGCGGCTGCTTTTGATCGTGACCGCTTTACCATTACCACAGTTTTCCTGACGGGCGATGACAACGAACGGGTACAAAAACTGGCAAACAGTGACCGGGTCATTTGCCTGCAGTTATCGAGCCGGGACTTGAGCGGCATGAAACGCGCAGCGATCAAGCCGGTACGTGAATTATGCGAACAAACGGATTACGCCCTGGTCATTGCGCAGCGTTACAAGGCGTTATATGTGGCGTGGCAGGTTGCCAAAACGATGAGCCAGCCGCGCATCCTCGGTGTCGCCCACGCGTTTGGCGTGATGGATAGCTGGGGGCGTCGGTTATTGTTCCGCATGCATCGTGAATACACCTGGCTGGTTGGGGTATCGCAGGCAGTGACAGAGGATTTGCGCAAGGATTGCGGCGAGGTTCTCGCTGCCCACATCACTAGCCTGCCGAATTGTGTGGATGCCGATGCGCTGGCAAAAGGCATTTTCCCGAAAGCCATTTCACGCAATGTGCTCGACTTGCCGGAACAGGGGTTTGTGTTTGGCAATGTGGGACGCCTGCACCCGGACAAGGACCAGCCGTCGTTGCTGGAGGCCTTTGCGCGAGTCGCACCGCAGATGCCGGAGGCTGCGCTGGTGCTCATCGGCAGTGGCCGCCTGCACGAACCGTTAAAGGCGCGTATTGCCGCATTGGGCTTGCAAGACCGGGTTCGCCTGTTGGGGAAAGTCGCGAATGCCTGGCGCTTGTTCGCGGCATTTGACGCCTATGTGTCGACCTCCGACAAGGAGCCTTTCGGCATCGTGCTCAACGAGGCACAAGCGGCCCGTGTGCCAGTGATTGCAGCCGATTGTGGCGGCGCTGCGGAAGTGGTGGCGGATACCGGGCTGCTGTATTCGCGCGCGCAACCACAGCAACTGGATGAACGTTTGTTGCAGGCATATCGCATGAGTGGGGATGAGCGGCGCGAATGGGGTGACAAAGGCTACCAGCGCCTGCAGGCGGAATATGCATTGCCGGCTTTTGTCCGGCGCTTCTGGCAACTGGATGCGGTCAAGCCGCTACAGGAGCGTGCATGAAAGTCCTGTTGCTGGTGCAAAAAGAGCAGCGGATTATCCTCGACCGTTTATACGAGGCGGTGGGTGAACATGTCGACTGCGACCTGCGTTGGCTCAGCGATGACGAACAGGCCAACCTGGCGGCGTATTTTTCCACGCTGGATGTGGCGGCCTACGATCGCATTATATTTTTCCTGCGCTTCAAGAAAGAAATCCGCCAAGTGCGGTTTATCCAGACCATCCCGAACCTGGTGATCCTTGAGCACGATGCTTACCAGAACTATATTCCCGGTAAGTACCAGGGCAAGTTCAGCCAGCATTACCGCGCGCTGCCGTGGGCGCGGGTGTTGTCCAGTGGCGTGAGTGTGAGCCGTCGCTTGCGTGAAGAAGGCGTGGATTGCGTGTTTGTACCGAAAGGGTATGACGAGACGCGCCTGCACAACCTGGGCAAGCCGCGCGATATCGAATTGGCGTTTGTGGGCAGTACCGGCCATCGTGTCTACCAGGGGCGCAAGCATTTCCTGGACGAGCTGGCACAAAAAGAGCCTTTGCAAGTCGTACGCACGGCTTCGGGCGAAGAATACCTTGCCATGCTCAATCGCATCCGCTTTTTCGTCAGTTGTGACATGGGCATGGGCGAATACATGATCAAGAATTTTGAGGCGATGGCCTGCGGTTGTGTGTTGTTGGCGTATGACCAGGGCGAAGAAGAAAACCGGGCGCTGGGGCTCAAGGACATGGAAAATATCGTGCTGTACCATGACATGGCTTCCTTGCAGCAAAAACTGCAGCGCTTGCGGGCGGACACCGCCCTGGCAGACAGCATTGCTGCTGCCGGCCAGCAGCTGGTGAATGCGCAGTACACGTTCACCGTGGTCGGCCGCAAGATTGCCGAAGCCTTGCAGCCGCCTTTGCGGGAGCATCACCCGCCGGTATCCATATGGCAGCGTTGGCTGTCACGTTTCAGAAGGGCATGACGATGGGCAACAAGCGCTTATGCATCGTGGTGCCGTACTTTGGCCGTTGGCCATTCTGGTTTGATTTCTTCTTGGTGAGCTGTGGCTGGAATGCCACGGTGGACTGGTTGTTCTATACCGACTGCGAGATTCCTGCGGCACATCCGGCCAATGTGCGGTTTGTGTCCTGCAGTTTCGCGGATTACAAGCACAAGGTATCAGGGGCCTTGCAGATCCGTTTCGCGCCGGATAATGCCTACAAGCTTTGTGACCTGAAGCCCGCGCTTGGGGCCGTGCATGAGCAGGACTTGCAGGGTTATGCGTATTTCGGTTTTGGCGATATTGATGTGATCTGGGGCGATATGGCCGGCTGGATGTATCCGCGCCTGCAACAGCATGTGTGTGTATCAACGCATGACACGCGCATTTCCGGCCACTTGTGCGCCTTCCATAATACGGAAGACTTGCGCCAGGCCTTCCGGCGAGCGCCCGATTGGCAAGCCTGCCTGGAGAACCCGGCGCACACCCGTTTTGATGAAGCACAGTTCAGCAAGGTGTTCCTGCGTTACAAGAACTGGCCGCGCTGGGCGCGCCGTGTCATTGATGTAGGCAATCCACTGCGTCGTGATGCCTTGTTTGAAGAAAGTTTCAGCACGCCCGGCTGCCGTATCCCGTGGCGCGATGGCCGTGAGAGGTATCCGCAGGCGTGGGATTGCTGGCCTGGCCAGCTGACGAATGATATCGATGGCGACATGACATTCCCGTATGTGCACTTCCTGGCCTGGAAGCGCCTGTGGCGAGACGACGCTGATCCGCGCCAGCAGCGAGTGCATGTGGACCCGCAATCCGGCAAGGGATGGCGGCTGACCGCCAATGGTTTTGATCCGCTGGAGGATTGAATGAAGGCACTGCAATACTTGCGGCATGGTATCCAGCAATGGCTGTTGCCGATCGGGATCGTACTATTTTGTACTGGCCTGTTTGTGGCAACCGGTCGTACTGCGCACAAGACAATCGTGTATCTCGGGGTGCTGGCGCCGGCACTGGCCATGGTGGTGTTATCACCGCGCGCGGCCTTGCAGGCGGTTTTTGGTAATCCGGTACGACTGGCGTTAGTGGTGTTCGTGTTCTGGGCCGCTTCATCAGCAAGCTGGGCGGTCGATCAATCGGAAAGTGACTTTTTTATCAAGTACGCCGTTTTCATTACCTTGTTTGCGCTGGCGTTTTCACGCGACATTGGCGCCGCGGAGGAATGGGTCTTGCCGGCATTTCGCGTCTCCGTGGTGCTGGCCGGTGTTTACGCAGTCTATTCAGTGATCGACTGGTATGTGCTGGGAGGCAATGATTGGCACCAGCGCTTCAATGGCTTGCCGCCCTTGTATAACCCGCTGGTGACGGGTTACTTCATGGGATTTTTCCTGGCGCTGATGATGAGTGAGTACATTGCCTGCCAGCAACGCCGCTATGCCTTCGTGCTGTATTTGCCGGTGGCTGCGGCCATTATCGTGATGGTGTTGCTGACACAGTCGCGTACGCCCTTGCTGGCCTGGTTTGCCACAGCGATGGTGCTGGCGCTGGTGCGTCGTAACCAGCGCGGCTGGGCAGTCGCTGTCATGACCATCAGTGGTTTGGCCCTGTTACTCGCATTCAATGAAACCCTGTGGGAGCGCGGTCTTTCCTGGCGGCCGTGGATATGGAGTCACGTGTTCGAACGTGCGCTCGAAAAGCCATGGTTAGGTCACGGGTTTGGCGATGAGTTGCTGATCGTGATACCGCAAAATGGCTGGCTGTTCCATGATCCGCACAACATGCACTTGTCGGTGTTTTATTACGCAGGCGCAGTGGGTTTGGCCCTGTGGGCACTGTTAGTGGTGTTGGCATTCCGTGCAGCCTGGTCAGCACGGCATACGGCCATGGGTTTGGTGACGCTGGGTTTGCTGGTGTATGGCATGGTGGCGTGCTCGTTTGATGGCGGCTACCTGATTGCGCGTCCACGCGAGAACTGGTTTACCTTGTGGTTACCGTTGGTGATGGCTGCGCGCTTGCTGGATAAGCCGGCAGGGAAGGCCATACGATGAATGCCATGCTGCAGCGCTGGCACCAATGGCTCAGTGACAGGGTGTTGCCGTTAGGGTTGCTGTGTTTTTTCAGCGGGTTTTTTATCCTGCATTACGATATGGTTTTCCGCAATGCGGTCTACTTGGTACTGCTGTTGCCAGCACTGTTCTGTCTGCCGGGTGACCGGCAATCCTTGTCTTTGGCCAAGGCCACGCCGATGGTTGGGGTGTTGCTGCTGTTTTTCCTGTACTTGAACCTGTCGCCGTTGTGGAACCCTGCGCCCACCGAGCAGGATCCTTACCTGAAGCACAGCACATACATCCTGCTGTTTTTTTATGCAGTCTCGTTGGTGGTGCGAAAGCGCCCGCACAGCCTTTGGCCCATCTTGCGTGTGGCCGGGGTGCTGGCAGCGCTCTCCGCTTGTTATTCCTTCTGGTATGTCGATACCGCAGCCGATGCCTTTCGTGGCAATCGCTTTCATGGTGCGGCCATCGACCATCCGCTTTTGAGCGGAAATGTCTACGGCCTGTTCCTGGCCATGTGGCTGGTTGAGCAACGCCAGGCGGATCATTGGCCGCGCTGGCTGGCACTTGTATGCGTGTTACCGGTATTGGCGCTGGTGTTGATGACGCAGGCGCGTTCTCCTTTGCTCGGCACGATCATCGGCGCCTGCCTGGTACTGCTGTCCTTGCCGTCACGGTATCGCAAGGTGCTCCTGTATGCCGCAGCGATCGCATTCGTGTTTTTGCTGTTGTTCTGGGAGCCCATCCTGCAACGCGGGCTTTCCGGGCGCCCGGAGATCTGGTCGACGGTATTCGGGCAATCATTGCTGCATCCCTGGTTCGGGCATGGCCTGGGCAGTGAACCGGTGTTTGAGCGGCGCTATTCCACCTTGTTTGATGCGCATAATGTCCCGCTGGCGGTATTTTTCTATGGTGGTGCGCTGGGTCTGTTGTTGTGGCTGGGTGTGCTGGGATGTGCGGTGCAAGCCGTATGGCGGCAACGGCATCACGTGTTAGGGTTATTGGCGGCTGTGATGCTGGCGTACGGGTTCGTCACCACATTTTTTGAGGCAGGCTATTTTATTAATCGCCCCAAGGAAAACTGGTTCTATTTGTGGTGGCCGCTGGCATTGGCATTGGGCTTGGCCATGTTGCCGAAAGAGGTGAACCGGCATGGTTGAAAACGGCGCACGCGGTTATCACATGCATGTATTGCGCATCGGTATAGATACGCACGAGGAAGCCGTGATCTATATGCGTGCCGATTGCGGGGTCTGTCGCGCGGAAGGGTTTTCTGCCAGTGCGCGACTGAAAGTCTCTGCCCATGGCCATGCCTTGATCGCCACCTTGAACGTGGTGGATTCTGCCTTGTTGCCGGAAGGCTTCGTCGGTTTGTCCAGTCATGCCTGGGACAAGCTGGGATTGGCCGAGCGCGATGAAGTGGTGGTGGCATGGGCACCGGTGGTGTCATCCATGAGTGATGTGCGCCGCAAGATCTATGGTCATCGACTGGATGAGGCCGCTATTCACGGCATCATCCGCGATGTGGCCGATGGCATGTATTCCGATATCCAGTTGGCGAGTTTCCTCACTGCCAGCGCGGGTGACCGCATGGACCGGCAGGAAGTGGTGGCCTTGACGCGCGCGATGGTCGATGTCGGTGAGCGCCTGCACTGGAATGGCAATCGCGCCATTTATGACAAGCATTGCATTGGCGGGTTGCCGGGCAATCGCACCACACCGATTGTGGTATCGATTTGCAGCGCGGCAGGGCTGGTGATCCCGAAAACCTCCTCGCGGGCGATCACCTCGCCGGCAGGCACGGCAGACACCATGGCTGTCATCACCCGGGTTGATCTTGACCTGCCGGACATCCGTCATGTGGTGGACCAGGTGGGCGGGTGCCTGGTCTGGGGTGGCGCCGTGAAATTGTCGCCGGTGGATGATGTCCTGATCCGTGTTGAACGGGCGTTGGATATCGACAGTGAAGGACAGCTGATCGCTTCGGTGTTGTCGAAAAAAATTGCCGCCGGTTCATCGCACATCCTGATTGATATCCCGATTGGCCCGACGGCGAAGGTGCGTGATGAACATGCCGCCAAGGATCTGGCGGAATTAATGGAATACGTCGGTCGCGCCATGGGCGTGAACGTGCGCTGTGTCTTTACCGATGGCAGCCAGCCGGTGGGCAGCGGCATTGGCCCGGCACTGGAAGCGCGTGACGTGCTGGCGGTGTTGCGCAATGCGCCGGAGGCACCGCAGGATTTACGCGACAAGTCGCTGGAATTATCCGCACAGTTGCTCGACATGGCGCATGGTCATGGCCTTGATGCCGCCTGGGAAGAAGCCAAGCGCCTGCTCGATAACGGGCAAGCGCTGGCGCAGTTCGAGCGGATTTGCCGCCTGCAAGGCGGCTTCAATGAACCGCCGGCATCGCATTTCCAGAAAGAAGTGTTGTGCAAGGTGCACGGCACGGTCAGCAGTATCGATAACCGCAAACTGTCACGCCTGGCGAAATTGGCCGGTGCGCCACAGTTGCTGGAAGCGGGCGTGGATTTGAAGGTGCGTTGTGGCCAGCGTGTGGTGCCGGGTGACTGCCTGATGGTTGTGCACTCGGGTTCTTCCGGTGAACTGGAATATGCGCTCGGTTATTACCAGAGCAATCCCGGCATTATCGGGGTGGATGAAACATGAGTGCGGTTACCGTCTTTAATGTGAATGGCCATGACGGGATTGTCGCAGCATTGCAATCATTGCCAGCCACGCGTGGCGAATGCGTGGTCCGTCATTTCCCGGATGGGGAATCCTATGTGCGGGTGCTGTCAGACGTGGCGGGCCAGCACACGGTGATACTTTGCGGGCTTGAGTATCCCGATGAAAAATGCCTGCCGCTATTATTCCTGTCACGTGCCTTGCGTGAGCGGGGCGCTGTGTCGGTCGGATTGGTAGCACCCTACCTGTCATACATGCGGCAAGACAAACGCTTTCACGAAGGCGAAGCATTGACCTCGAAACATTTTGCGCGCTTGCTGTCTGATCATCTCGACTGGCTGGTCACCATCGACCCGCATTTGCACCGCTATCACGCCATGCATGAGGTGTACACCATACCCGCGCAGGCCTTGCATGCCGCGCCATTACTGGCGGGTTGGTGCCACACCCTGGGTGATGCCTTCCTGGTGGGGCCGGATGCGGAAAGTGAGCAATGGGTGAAAGCGCTGGCCGAGCCAGCAGGGCTGCCCTATGTCATCGCCAGCAAGCAGCGTCACGGTGATCGTGACGTGGTGATCAGCTTGCCGGATACCGCACACCTTGTTGGAAAGACGCCGGTGCTGATCGACGATGTGATTTCCAGTGGCATGACCATGCGGGTCACGCTGGGTGTTTTGCGCGAACGCGGTTTCACTGGCATGCGCGTTGCCTGTGTGCATGCACTGTTGGCTGAAGGTGCGGAACAGGGTTTGCGTGATGCTGGCGCAACTGAACTGGTGTCGGTCAATACCATTGTGCACGGCAGCAATCATATCGATGCCGGTGCACTGGTCGCGCAGGCCGTCAAGCAGCAGTTAGCGGAACTGCAGTAGCTGCGTATCGTCTTCGGAAAAATCCCGCGTGCTGTTGGCCAGTCGTGCGCCACGTTCTATCGCGCCGGGTGAATAGGTGTAACAGACACCGCCCATGCTGCCTGCGCTGGCGATAGCCGGTTCCCCGGCGACCTGTTCGATATCAAAACGGCGCGCCTGTGCCACGAAGTAACCCTTCTGCATGATAAAGGCGGCTTCCAGCGCCGCCTCATCACTGAAATGGCTGCTCGCCCATTTACCGAAACCCATGTACAGCGGCTTGCCGACCAGTTCAGCCGGTTCTGTGATGAAAAAGCTGCGCGCTTTCCATTGGTAGACCGGCTCGCCATTACGGTACACGCTGACGATGGAGTCAGCATCATCCCGCTCATCGGTGACGGTAACATCCCATTGCCAGGTCACCGGGCCGCGTGCGGCATGGCGAACGGCCAGCACGGCCAGATCAAGCCAGTGCGTGCAATTGCTGCCGGGGCCTGCTGTCAGGTTGAGATCGCGTGCGCTGCTGTCGATGCGGCTGCCGACTAACGCTTGCAGGTTGCGGCCGGCTTCCGGGCAGGTGTCATACGGTGTGCGTTTGGCTTCGGGACTGATCGCGGTCACCACCTTGCCATCATGGTGGACGGTGACGCAAAAACCATGATTGGTGTCTTCCACGGCACCTTCAACGCGGCCGTCATGGCCTGCCAGCCGGATACGGCGGCGGAACGTGCCGTGCCCATAGGCCGGGTTTTTCGGGTAGTCGGGCGGATTGCCGCGGGTGGTCATTTCGTGCTCCTGTCAGCGCCTAACCGCCAGTTTAACGGAGTCAATGCATTGGCAAGCTTACCGAAGTGTTATGTGTCCCAAGGTGCGGATTATAATGCAAGTTTGCGGGAAGCAAGGTGACTGTAATGACAACCAGGGTGAGATGGGCAGGGATCTTTGCATTGTGGTTTTGCTCAATGAGTTGTATTGCGACGCCTTCAGGAAAGCCTAACTTTATCGTCTTTGTCCTGGACGACCTCGGATGGGAAGATTTAGGTGCTTACGGCAATCCGTATGTCAAAACCCCGGTCATTGACCAGTTGGCATCCCAAGGCATGGTGTTTGAAAAGGCCTTCCTCACGACAAGTTCCTGTACAGCCAGCCGCGCCAGCATGCTGACAGGGCTGTATCCACATAACACGGGCGATGCCAGTAATCTCGGAGGAGCCCTTGACCCAGCCCAGATCATCTTGCCCGGCGTACTGCATGATCACGGTTATTTTTCTGCTGCCTTGGGGAAGTGGCATGTTGGCAGAGCCACCCTTCAGCAGATTGATGCCTGGGGAGATGATACCGACCGTGGCACGTCTGCCTGGGTCGATACCCTGCGCAATCGTCCCAAGGAGAAGCCGTTCTTTTTGTGGCTAGCCACGTACGATCCACATGCTCCTTACGATGAAATCGGTGAAGACTCCATCCATTCCACCGACAAGGTACTAATACCCCCGTATTTGCCAGACACCATGAATGTCCGCAAACATTTGGTGCGCTATTACAATGAAATTGCCCGTGCTGATAGCGATATTGCTACTGTATTAGAGGAAGTCCTGCGACAAGGTATTGAAAACGACACGTGGATCTTTGTCTTGTCGGACAATGGTGCGCCATTCCCCCGTGCCAAATTGACTCTCTATGACAGCGGCATCAAGACCCCTCTCATCGTGGTGGGTCCCGGCATTCATGTGGGTCGGCAACAAGCATTGGTTAGCAGTATTGATATCCTGCCAACAATACTCGACCTGGCTGCTGTCACTGCGCCAGCCTTTATCGAAGGGAAGTCTTTCCGTCAAATACTGGAAACAGGTTCAGGTAAAATACGGGATAACATCGTGGCCGAGCAAAATGAGCATGGCGTGCCGTTAAAGAAGCGTGCCATCCGGGATGACCAGTATCTTTATATCCGCAACCTGCAACAAGAAGGCCGGCATTGTTCGTTTGAAACAGGCCTGCGGAAACATTTCACGGCGTTGTTTAGGGCGAGCCAGCTGACACCGCAGCAATCCCGTTGCCTGAAGGCAGAGTGGCCCCGTGAAGAGTTCTATGATCTGGCCGAAGACCCGTATACCCTCGATAACAAGGTTAATGCTCCGGCATTGCAAGCAGAACTGTTCCGTATGCGGCAGGAGCTGATGGATTGGGCCAAACAAAGCGGTGATGAGGACTTGCTGGAGGCGATGCAGAAGTAAGGCTTTTCTCTGCCGCAACGTTTATTATGAACATAGAAGTCGCACAGGATGTTTTTATGCCATTACCCGATCGCATCCGCATTGCTACCCGTGAAAGCCCCCTGGCCCTGTGGCAGGCCAATTTCGTAAAAAGCCGGCTGGAAGCGTTGCATCCCGGTTTGCAGGTCGATCTGGTGGGCATGACCACGGAAGGCGATCGTATCCTTGGCGTGCCCTTGGCGAAAATTGGTGGCAAGGGATTGTTCATCAAGGAACTGGAACAGGCCATGATGGATGGGCGTGCCGATATCGCCGTGCATTCGATGAAAGATGTGCCGATGCAGTTACCCGATGGTTTTGCCATTGCTGCGATCTGTGAGCGGGAGGATCCGCGTGATGCATTTGTGTCCAACACGATTGCCTGCCTGTCAGACTTGCCGGAAGGGGCTCGTGTCGGAACGTCCAGTTTGCGTCGCCAGTGCCAGCTGCGCGGTTGGCGCATGGATCTGGATATCCGGGATTTGCGCGGCAATGTGAATACCCGGCTGGCCAAGCTCGATCGCGGCGATTTTGATGCCATCATTCTCGCGGCCGCTGGTTTGATTCGCCTGGGCATGGGCGATCGCATCCGCGAATCCATTGACCCCTTGCAATGCCTGCCGGCGGTGGGCCAGGGTGCGGTGGGTATCGAAGTGCGTGATGGCGATGCAGCTATCCGTGAATTGCTGGCGCCCCTGCACCACGAAGCCACCGCGCTATGCGTGCGAGCCGAGCGGGCGATGAATCGCCGCCTTGAAGGTGGCTGCCAGGTACCGATCGCAGGGCATGCCCGCCTGCATGACGGGATGCTGACCTTGCATGCGCTGGTGGGCAGTGTGGATGGTTCCCGCCAGATCGAGGAGACCCGCACGGGTCCGGCATCCGACCCGGAGGCTTTGGGGCTGGCGGTGGCGGAACGCCTGTTGGCCGATGGCGCCGCCGATATCCTGGCGGCGGTATACCGGTCGTGAACCTGCGAGGCCGGACCATCCTGGTCACACGGCCTGTCGGGCAGGCAGACACCTTGAAAGCGCTGCTCGGCCAGCACGGTGCCGATGTGCGCTTGTTGCCGATGCTGGCGATTGAGCCGCTCGCAGCCGACGAACCCGCTGTGCAGGCAGC
>SBFY01000072.1 GCA_006227085.1 Gammaproteobacteria bacterium | reverse complement strand
GGTGCTCGAAAGCATCGTCTCCAGCCGTGACATCCAGGCCAGTCATTTCCATAATCCGCAAGATGATGCCGGGCTGACCGTGGGCGATGTTTGCCCTCCCCGTGCCTACATTGCGGATTGCCACGACCCGCTGGACCAGATCCTTGAGGCCATGGCCGCAACGCATATCGGGGCGGTACTGGTGACGCGCGATGGGGAATTGGCGGGCATTTTTACCCTGCAGGATGCCTGCCGGATGCTGGCGGCGCTGTTACGTACACAACACCCTGACACGCCTCCTGACGAGGCCGCCTGAAAAAGCTCAGGCGTCCAGCCCCGGCAGCTCTGACTGGCGAGCAAGCTCGTCGTCTTCCTTCTGCTGGCGGGCTGCGATGGCCTGGGCCGTATCCTTGTAATCCAGGCACAGGATGATCCAGCCGGCTTCAGGCTCAAAAGCACGGCCTTCGGAAAACACATGCAGTCGCCCTCGCTTGTCGATGGCAAACAGCAGGTACACATCCTCGTTGGTTTCCCGGTATTGCTTGAAACCAAAATTATCCGTCAATTGCGTTTTGCGCAGTTTCGCTCCCTGGCTCAACAAGCTGGAGAACTTGCTGAAAGTCAGCTCTTCATCAGCAATCACATACCCTTTCAATTCTTCGGCAACACTGTGCTTGCCCGAGCTCACTTCGATAGAGGTATTGAGGGTATAGATGTTTTCACGCCCGAACTCCGGCCGGTAACGCAAACTGGCCAACACATTGGTTTCCCGCTGTGGCGCTACCGCCAGCAACCTGCCCAAGCCAGCCATGTCGAGGTATTTGTCGGTATAGGCGGATACCGGGTTACCGTAAAACGTATCGAGCCCCTGCATACGGGTTTCACGGATGTTCTCCCAGCTGGCATCCACCAGCAGCACCTTGATACCAGCCTCTTTCAGGGCGGAGGCCATCGCACGGGCGACACGGTTGGCGCCGACAAACAGCACGCCTTCGGGATCCGGTTCTGCCACATCCAGCAACCTTGCCAGGGGACGCGCGGTGGCACTTTGCAAGACCACCGTGCCAATAATGATGATAAAGGTCATCGACACCAGCAGGTCGGCATTCTCGAAGCCGATTTCCTCAAGCCGCAAGGCAAACAGTGCCGACACCGCGGCCGCCACGATACCGCGCGGGCCAATCCATGCAATCAGGCTTTTTTCCTGCCAGGTCAGGTTCGCGCCCAGTGTCGAAATAAAAATCGACAAGGGCCGTGCACAAAACTGTATCGCCAGCAATACCAGCAACGGCGGCCAACCCAATGCCAATACCGCAAACAAATCAATGCGGGCCGCCAACAGGATAAACAGCCCGGAGATCAGCAAGATCGTCAGGTGCTCCTTGAATGACAGGATATCCTCGACAAAAACACCACGCATATTGGCCAGCCACATACCCATCACCGTGACCGCCAGCAAACCGGATTCCTCAACCAGTTCATTGGAAAGCGCAAAGGTGAACAACACCAGCACAAAGGTCGCAAACCCTTGCAGGTATTCCGGCAACCAATGGCGCCGCAGGATCACGCCCAGCCCATAGCCCATCGCGGCACCCAGGCAACCGCCAATGAAGACCACGCGGGCAAACAGCCACATCGTGTGCACCCACGCATCGGTCAACGCACTGGACACAATGTATTCGTACACCAGGACCGCCAGCAGCGCACCGATCGGGTCAATCACGATCCCTTCCCAGCGCAACACATTGGCGATCCGTGAGTTGGGGCGTACGGTACGCAACATCGGCACAATCACGGTCGGCCCAGTGACGACCACCAGTGCACCGAACAGCAACGCCACTTCGAATGGCACTTCCAGCACCAGGAAGGTCACGCCCGTGATCACGGCCCAGGTAATCGGCGCACCAATCACAATGACCCGACGAACCACATGCCCCATGCCACGCAGTTCATCGAAGCGCAGCGTCAAACTGCCTTCAAACAGGATGATGGCAACACTGAGTGACACCAAGGGCAGCAGCAGGTCGCCAAACATGGCATCCGGCTTGACCACACCCATCACCGGCCCGAACAGGATACCGGCCAGGATCAGGAACAGGATCGCCGGCAAACGCAGTGACCACGATACCCACTGGCATGCCAGGCCAATCATGCCTATGAAAGCCAGCACCAATGCCGCTGAATGCAACATACTGATTTCTTCCCTGGGTCAATGCCCGCTCAATCCGCTGGCAGTGAATGAATGGGTAATTGATGGACAAAGGCCCGCACATCGGCCGACATGGCATCGAAAGAGGGATTATAAGTCAGGCGCCGCAATAGCGGTAATTCAAGATTCTGCGGAGTAATCTCCCCCAGCATGGGCACCGTATCCTTGAGTGTTTCCAATCCTTTGCAGAGACGCCACTGCAACTCGTGTGCCGGGTAATGCACACAGTTGTAATACAAGGGATGTTCGCCGTAAACCGGATTCGCAGGACTGAACGGCAAGGCCAAATGGGAATAGTCCAGCACGTCGCCTGACGGCTTTTCCCACACCACCGGATCACAGCTTGCATGTGCTTCATTGGCATACCACAGCAACCGGCTTTTGCCGGGATCAGCCAACGCACACAATTGATCCAGCGAAGCGCGTGCATCCACTGTCGCATCATCGGCCGTCAATGCTGCCCATACCGGTAATTGGCCGTTCTGTTCATGGCGGGCAAGTTCATTGGCCAGCCGCGCCATCTGCCAGGCACCATTCACCGGAAAGGACTCATATTTCACCGGGTTCTCATCATCATGGATTTCCAGCCACGCCAAACGTGGCAATGCACCCGACAGGCGTTGCAAGACCGGCAGTGCCCACAAGGCGGCCGAATCCAGTGCCAATGCCGGTGCAACCAGCAACAAGGCTGCCAGCGGTTGCTCCGGGTGACGCAACGCGAAATCCACTGCGAGTGCCCCACCCAGTGAATACCCACCAAGGATCATGCCGGGATGATCCTGCTGGAAAACGGCCACGGAACGATCCACGGTCAAACGCCAGTCTTCCAGCGTGGCCAATGACAAATCACCCGGTACTGTGCCATGCCCCGGCAACAGCACTACACGCACCGTCTGGCATGCTGCAGACAATTGTCCCGCCAAATCCTTTAATGAAAATGGCGAATCCGTCAGGCCGTGGAAAAGCAAGACCCCATGATCCTGCGCAGGATCACAACCGATAACCGGAGCGATATCAAAAGGCCCGAGCCATTGCGTATCCGTTTTCGTTGCCTTGATATCCGCAGCGGCCAGTAAGGCTTGCCGTGCACGTTGCCTGAATGACGGGAAGGATTCCCCCTCTGCCGGAATCACTACCCGTGCGGGATTTGCCTGCAAGCGCGGCATGTGCTGCAACTCACGCCCGGCCTGGTAAACCACCAATGCGCCAATCGCCATGCCCAGCACCAGCAACCGGATCAATAAACGTCGTATTTTCATGATTTCCAAAGGTTTTTTATTGACGAACAAGGATAGCAAAAGTTAGAGTTTGGCAAAGAATAAATACCCCAATCATGACTTATCCCATTGATTTACCTACGATCGTGTCAGCCGACGCCCAACCACACCTGGTGATCACCGGGGCGGCTGGGCTGGTTGGCCAAAACCTGGTGATGCTATTGCGTGAGCGCGGGTATTCCCGCATCACAGCCATCGACAGCCACCGCGCCAACCTGGCGATCCTCCAGCGCTTCAACCCGGACATCACCATCATTGAAGCCGACATGAGCCAAGCGGGCAGCTGGCAGGACGCCTTTGCGGACGCCCAGTGCCTGTTCCAGCTACAAGCCCAGATCGGCGCCAAACACAGTGACACGTTTGTCCGCAATACGCTCGACTCCACACGTCATGCCCTGGAGGCCTGCCGCCAGCACCACGTCCCTTATATCGTGCATATCAGTTCTTCGGTTGTGAACTCGGTCGCCGATGATGATTATGTGCGCAGCAAAAGCGGGCAGGAGCAACTGGTGGCCAGCAGCGGCATTCCCCACTGCATCCTGCGACCCACGCTGATGTTCGGATGGTTTGACCGCAAGCACCTGGGTTGGCTATCGCGCTTCATGGGCAAAAGCCCGGTATTCCCCATCCCTGGCGATGGGCGCTACTTGCGCCAACCCCTGTATGTACGCGATCTCTGCCGGGCACTGGTGACCTGCATGGAAAAACAACCCGCCAATGCCGTGTACGACCTGGTCGGACCCGATGGCATGGACTACATTGACCTGATACGGCGGATCCGCGTGCTCTGCGGCCACCATTGCCTGGTCCTGACCATTCCCACCCGCTTTTTTGCCATACTGCTCAAGGCCTATGCCATGTTCAGCAAGAATCCACCCTTCACGGCGGACCAGCTCGACGCCCTCACGGCCGGCGATGTATTCACTGGCGTAGACATGCAGCAGGTTTTTGGCTTTACTCCCACGCCACTGGACACGGCCTTGGCAGAAACCTTCACCACCCGTCCCTGGAGCCAAGTCGTACTGGAACGCTAGGTCATGACAGAGAACCCCAAGAATATCGCGGTGATCGGCGGCGGCCCCATGGGGCTGGCATGCGCATATCACCTCAACAAGGCGGGACACCGGGTGACCGTGCTGGAGGCCGGACCACGCATGGGCGGCATGTCCGTCAGTTTCGATTTCAACGGCCTGGAAATCGAGCGCTACTTCCACTTCCTGTGTAAAACCGATTACGACTATTTTGCCTTGCTGGAAGAACTGGGGATCAGTGGGAAATTACGCTGGAAGCGAACCCGCATGGGGCTTTTCCATGGCGGAAAACTGCACGAATGGGGCACCCCTGCTGCCCTGCTGACTTTCCCCAATCTCGACATCTTCACCAAGTTCCGTTATGGCCTGCAGGTCATGGCCACCAAACAGCGCAAGGACTTCAAGGATCTTGACACAATCCGGGCACGCGATTGGCTGGAGAAGTGGCTGGGTAAAAAAGGCTATCAGGCATTGTGGAAGCAACTGATGGCACTCAAATTTTATGAATTCCAGGATGATATATCCGCCGCATGGATTGCCGCCCGCATCCAGCGCGTCGCCCAAAGCCGCGCCAACCTGTTTCACGAAGAGCTCGGTTACCTGGAAGGCTGTACACAAACACTGATCAATGCACTGGAGCAGCGACTGACACAGCAAGGTGTGATCTTGCGTACCCATGCCAAGGTGGACCGCGTCACCACCCATCATGGACGGGTCAACGGCATCGAGATTGCCGGTGAACACCTGCCTTTCGACACCGTGGTATCGACCATTCCGCTACCCTATGTGCCTCCCATGATCCCTGACTTACCTGAAGCATGGCTGGAACGCATCCGCTCCATCAGGAACATTGGTGTCTGCACGATCATCCTCAAACTCAAGCAGCCGCTGACACCCAATTTCTGGACCAACATCACAGATGAGCAATTACCGATACCGGGCATCATCGAATACGGGAACCTGAACCCCCTCAATGTCCATACAGCCTATGTGCCCTGCTACATGCCGCAGACCCATCCCAAGTACCAGTGGACACTGGAACAACACATGAGTGAGCTACTACCGGTATTCCGGCAAGTGAACCCGGACTTTACCGATGACTGGGTACTTGATGCGCACTTGTCACGCTATCACTTTGCGCAAACCGTATGTGTGCCAGGGTTTTCAAAACTGATCCCACCCATGTCTGGCTTACTGGAAGGACTCTTCATGGCCGACACGGCCTCTTACTACCCACAAGATCGCTCAGTCACCGAAAGCCTGCGCGTCGGCCGGGAACTGTCGGAACTGGCGGGCGGCTGATGCACAAGGAATTCCTCACGCCCCAATTCCTGCGATTCCTGGTTTCAGGCGGGATTGCTGCAGCCGCAAACTTTGGCTCACGCATGGTGTATGAATACTGGTTTGGCCTCAGTTACAGCTCGGCCATTATTTTCGCCTATTTCACCGGCATGGTCGTGGCATTCACTTTATTCAAGACGCAGGTTTTTGAACCCAGCCAGCACTCAAACAAAAGAGAAGCTATACACTTTTGCATCATCAATGGTTTAGCAGTCATGCAGACCTGGTGCATCAGCATATTGCTGGCAGAATATTTGCTACCAGTTTTATCCATAGGAATTTTCCGAAAAGAAATTGCTCACGCAATAGGCATTGGCATTCCTGTATTCACGAGCTTTCTTGGGCACAAGTATTTTACATTCAAGAAACACCAACCAAAAATCCACGACAATGCATAACCTGTTTAACATCTCTGCTATAAAGGGTTTTTCCGGGGATTACTCGAGCAAGGGAACATGTATACCAGATGCCATGCATCTACCAAGCGCACTGACCAACCAGGAAAAAATCCTGGAGATAGCAAAGGACTTCCCCAAAAAGAGAAACGCTGCAGGCAAGATGCCAT
>SBFY01000184.1 GCA_006227085.1 Gammaproteobacteria bacterium | reverse complement strand
CGGTTGCGGCCGGATTGTTCACAGGCGCTGATCGCGATCTGCTGCCAGCGTTGCAGTTTCTTGTCGAGTTGTTCGCGGCGGATTTTCTGGTCGGTGTATTGCGTGTATAGCGGCGTAATGGCAACCACACCGAGCTCGGTGCATTTCTCAATGGCCCAATCGAAGCGATCGGGTTTGATGAGGGCTAAGCCCAAATGTACGGCGGTGACGCGTTCCCGTTCCACCGGGTTGTGAGAGGCCACATCAACCGTCACGCCGGTTTTTCCGATCGCGGTAATGGTGCCTGCGTATTCACCGCCCGTGCCGTTGAACAGCACCACGGCCTGGCCGGGTTTGGCACGCAGTACGCGGCCCAGGTGATGGCTGGGCGCGTCTTCCAATAACAGGGTACTGTTTGCAGTGATCGTTTGTGCGGTGTAAACGCGAACGGTGCGCATCAGTGCTGACCGTTAACGCAGGCCAAGAGCCTTCACCAGTGTGGTGGTTGGTTCGGCCTGGTTCATGGTGTAGAAATGCAGGCCCGGTGCGCCCAGTTCGATCAGCCGTTCGCAGAGGCGGGTGACGACTTCCACGCCATAAGCTTTGAGTGCTTCCGGGTCGTCTTTCAAATCCTGCAGCCGATAGCGCAACCAGCGCGGGATATCAGCGCCGCAGTTATCGGAAAAGCGCATCAGGTTAGCCGCATTGGTGATCGGCATGATGCCGGGCACGATCGGCTGGGTAATGCCTTCCTTGGCACAGGTCTCGATGAACTGTGCATAGGCTTCGGCATTGTAGAAATACTGGGTGATGCCGCTGTTGGCGCCGGCATCGAACTTGCCTTTCAGGAAACGCACATCGGCGAGATAGCCCGGTGCGTCGGGGTGGATTTCCGGATAGGCCGCCACTTCCAGATGGAAGTGCTCACCGAAATGTTGGCGAATGAACGCGACTAAATCGCGCGCATACACCAAGCGTGAGGAATCGGCCATGCCGGAGGGTAAATCGCCGCGCAGGGCCACGATGCGGCGAATGCCGGCATCGCGGTATTCCTGCAGCAGCGCGAGCAGGGTGTCCTGGTCATCGTTACCGAAGCTCAGGTGGGGAGCCACCGCATGGCCTTTGTCGCGAATCGCCAACACGGCATCGCGGGTGTTGCTGCGCGTGGAGCCGCCGGCACCATAGGTCACCGAAAAGAATTCCGGTGCCAGCGTGCCGAGTGCATCCACGGTGTGCATGAGTTTTTCCTGGCCTTCCGCGGTTTTCGGCGGGAAGAATTCAAAACTCAGGCGAAGCGATTGACGGTTCATGCGGTTGTCCTTGTCCTGTCGCAGATCAGTACTTGTAGCTGTCCGGCTTGAACGGGCCTTCGGCTTTCACATGGATGTAGTCGGCCTGTTCCTTGGTCAGCTTGGTGATCACGCCACCAAAACCGCGCACCATGTGGGCAGCGACTTCTTCGTCCAGCTTCTTCGGCAACACTTCCACGCGCAGGGCAGCCTGCTTCATGGAAGGTTCGAGATCGGCGAAGCGACGCTCGTACAGGTAAATCTGCGCCAGCACCTGGTTGGTGAAGGAACCGTCCATGATGCGTGACGGGTGACCGGTGGCATTGCCGAGGTTCACCAGGCGGCCTTCGGCCAGCAGGATCAGGAAGTCATCGGCTTTCTTGCTGCGGTAGATCTTGTGTACCTGCGGCTTCACTTCTTCCCACTTCCAGTTCTTGCGCATGAAGGCGGTATCGATTTCGTTATCGAAGTGGCCGATGTTGCACACCACGGCGCCGTTTTTCAGCGCGGCCAGCATGTGCTTGTTGCAGACATCGGTGTTACCGGTGGTGGTGACCACCAGGTCGGTGTTGCCGAGCAGGTCCGTATTGATGCAGCTGGCTTTGCCGGTGTTCACACCGTCCTTGAACGGGGAGACCACTTCGTAGCCGTCCATGCAGGCCTGCATCGCGCAGATCGGGTCGATTTCGGAAATGCGCACGATCATGCCTTCCTGGCGCAGCGATTGTGCAGAACCCTTGCCGACGTCACCGTAACCGATGACCAGCGCTTTCTTGCCGGCCAGCAGGTGGTCGGTACCGCGCTTGATGGCATCGTTCAGTGAGTGACGGCAACCGTACTTGTTGTCGTTCTTCGACTTGGTGATGGAATCGTTCACGTTCACCGCAGGCACTTTCAGGGTGCCGGCTTCCAGCATTTTCAGCAGGCGGTGTACACCGGTGGTGGTTTCCTCGGTGATGCCGTGCACACGGTCCAGCACTTTCGGGTATTTCTGGTGCAGCATCAGGGTCAGGTCGCCGCCATCGTCGAGCACCATGTTGGCATCCCAGGGCTTGCCATCTTTCAGGATCGTTTGTTCCAGGCACCAGTCATACTCTTTCTCGGTTTCGCCTTTCCATGCGTAGACCGCAATACCGGCGGCAGCAATGGCTGCAGCGGCATGGTCTTGCGTAGAGAAAATGTTGCACGATGACCAGCGCACTTCGGCGCCGAGTTCCACCAGTGTTTCGATCAACACGGCGGTCTGGATGGTCATGTGGATACAGCCGAGGATTTTCGCGCCTTTGAGTGGCTGCTTCTTGCGGTACTTGTCGCGCAGTGCCATCAAGGCCGGCATTTCGGTTTCGGCGATGGCGATTTCACGGCGGCCCCAGTCAGCGAGCTTGATGTCGGCAACTTTGTAATCGGCCTTTTTCTTTGCGGCTGGTTTTTTGGCAGCCGGCTTTTTGCTGGCCGATTGTGCGGCAGCTTTTTTCTTGGTATTGGCGTTAGCGTTCATGGGTCATCCTCAAGAATTCAATAAAGTTCAGGCGTCAGCTTTCAGGGCTTTGGCTTTGTCGGTGCGCTCCCAGGTGAACGCGTTCTTGGCAGCCTTGCGACCAAAGTGGCCGTACGCAGCCGTCTGGCGATACATCGGCTGTTTCAGGTTCAGCATCTCGATCAGGCCGCGTGGGCGCAGGTCGAAGTGCTTGCGGACCAGCGCGACAATTTTTTCGTCGCTGATCTTGCCGGTGTCAAAGGTGTTGACGGAAATCGAGGTCGGCTCGGCGACACCGATCGCATAAGACACCTGGATTTCACAACGCGATGCCAGGCCAGCTGCGACGATGTTCTTCGCCACATAACGGCCTGCATACGCTGCAGAGCGGTCCACTTTCGACGGGTCCTTGCCGGAGAATGCGCCACCACCGTGACGGGCCATGCCGCCGTAGGTGTCAACGATGATCTTGCGGCCGGTCAAACCGCAGTCGCCCATCGGGCCGCCGATGATGAACTGGCCGGTCGGGTTGATGTGGTACTTGGTACCTTTGTGCAGCCACTCTTTCGGCATCACTTTCTTGATCAGTTCTTCCATGATGGCTTCATGGATTTTCTTCTGCGTCACATCCGGTGCGTGCTGGGTGGAAATGACCACAGCATCACAAGCCACTGGCTTGCCGTTTTCATAACGCAGCGTGACCTGTGATTTGGCATCCGGGCGCAGCCACTTCAGTTTGCCGCTCTTGCGCAGTTCAGCCTGCTTTTCCATCAGGCGGTGTGCGTAGTAAATCGGTGCCGGCATCAGGGTTTCGGTTTCGTTGGTGGCGTAACCGAACATCAGGCCCTGGTCACCTGCACCCATTTCCTTTTTCTTGCCTTCGTCCACGCCCATGGCGATGTCCTGGCTTTGTGCACCGATGGCGTTGATCACTGCGCAGGTATGGCCGTCAAAGCCTTTGTCGGAATGGTCGTAACCGATGTCGTTCACCACGCCGCGGATGATTTCCTCGAACGGGATAACGGCACCGGTGCGCACTTCACCGGCGACCACGACCATACCGGTCTTGAGCAGGGTTTCCACTGCCACGCGGGAGTTCGGGTCTTGTTTGAGCATGGCATCAAGAATGGCATCCGATACCTGGTCGGCCATTTTGTCCGGGTGGCCTTCAGAAACAGATTCGGAAGTGAAGATGGAATATTCGCTCATGGGTACAGTCCTGTGTTAGTGAATGAACGGTTAGTGGTGAACAGGGTTGTTCGGTTGGTGAAACGGACGGATTTGCAAACGGAAACCGTTACGCAAAGCCAGGTAAATGCTTTGTCCTTCGATCAGGCCGGCATCGCTGGCCCAACTCTGTAAATCATCGGGTTCGATACCAAGCCAGGTATCGCCGCAGGCTTCGCGTGCCCACTCCTGTTCGTGCGGGCACAGTTCGGTGACCAGCAGGCAGCCGCCGGGCGCGAGCAATGCCGCGCAGTCATGCAGCAAGTCACCGGGTGCAGCGACATGGTGCAACACCATATTGATGAACACACAGCTGGCGCTGCCGGCAGGTAAGTCATCGGGTTCGCCCAATTGGCAATGCACATTGCCGAGCGAGTGCGCGCTGGAAAAGCTTGCGGTGCGTGCGAGCATTTGCGGGCTGTTGTCGATCGCCGTCACGCGTGCAAAGCGTTGTGACAACACGGGCAGGAAATGACCTTCGCCGGGGCCGACTTCAACGGCATGCGTGGTGTCCGGCAAGGCGAGGGCATCCAGTGTCTCGATGAGGGTATCGAGATACTGGTCAAGGCTGGCCATGCGTTCCTGTTGCTGCTGGAAGTCGTGCGCGTTCTCGCGGAAGAATTCGCGTGAAGAGGCGGAGCGTTCCTGTTGCACGAGCTGGACCCGTTGCCGGCAACCTTCATCGAGTTCGAGCGTGTCGACCGTTTTGAACAGCTGTTGCTGCAAGGGCTCCAGTCCGTCGTCACGCTGGCCGGCACTGCGACGGTAGAACAGGGTGTTGCCTTCACGGCGGCTGGTGACCAGGTCGGCCTGGGCCAGTACTTTCAGGTGATGCGACAGCGCGGACTGGCGCATGTCGAGGATCTGGCACAGTTCCATCACGCTGTAGGAGGCGCGCCGCAGCACCCGCAGCAGGGTCAGGCGCAGCACGTCGCCCGCGGCCTTGTTGAAGGCGGCGAGGGCGTCGGGCGAGGCGGCCGGCAGGCTGCGGGGCTCGGGATGTCGGGCGGTTAATGGCGACATAGGGGGGCGAGTCTAGCAGGGCTGGCAATCTATATCAAAATTTTTTGATATAGCAGGATTGGCGCCGCTTCCAGCCCCGTTTTCCGTGGTTTTGTCATTGCCCCCGCCAGCCAGCTGCGGGACAATAGCCGGCTTTGGAAATCCCCCTGACCGGAGCCTCCCGATGCCCTCGCGCCAAGACCTTGCCAATGCCATTCGCGTCCTCAGCATGGACGCCGTCCAGAAGGCCAACAGTGGTCACCCCGGGGCCCCGATGGGCATGGCCGATATCGCCGAGGTGCTGTGGAATGATTTCCTGTCCCATAACCCGGCCAACCCGGGCTGGGCCAACCGCGACCGCTTCGTGCTGTCGAACGGGCACGGTTCGATGCTGCTGTATTCCCTGCTGCACCTGTCTGGCTATGACCTGTCGATCGACGACCTGAAGGCCTTCCGCCAGCTGCACTCCAAGACCGCAGGCCACCCCGAATTCGGCGAGGCGCCGGGGGTGGAAACCACCACCGGCCCGTTGGGCCAAGGCATCACCAATGCCGTGGGCATGGCGCTGGCCGAGAAAATCCTCGCCGCCCAATTCAACCGGGACGGCTTCCCGGTCATTGATCACCGCACCTGGGTGTTCCTCGGTGATGGCTGCCTGATGGAAGGCATCTCCCACGAAGCCTGCTCGCTGGCCGGCACCCTGGGCCTGGGCAAGCTGGTGGCGTTCTGGGATGACAACGGCATTTCCATCGACGGCAAGGTCGAAGGCTGGTTTACCGATGACACGCCGAAGCGCTTCGAATCCTATGGCTGGCAGGTGATCCCGAATGTGAACGGCCATGACCCGGTGGAAATCCGCACCGCAATCGAAACCGCGATGACCGATCACGAACGCCCGACCCTGATCTGCTGCCGCACCGTCATCGGCAAAGGTGCACCGAACAAGGAAGGGACGGAAAAAGTCCATGGCTCACCGCTGGGCGATGCCGAAGTGGCGGCTGCGCGTGCTGCACTCGGATGGTCGCACGCACCGTTCGATATCCCGCAGGACATTTACACCGGCTGGGATGCCCGCGAAACCGGCGCCGAGGAAGAAGATAACTGGAACACCTTGTTTGCGGCTTACCAGCAAGCGCACCCGCAATTGGCCGCTGAACTGAAACGCCGCTTGGCGGGTGAATTGCCGGCAGCGTTCGCAAAAACCGCCGCTGATTACATCGCCGCCTGCCAGCAAGAAGGCAAGAGCATCGCCACGCGTGTGGCATCCCAGAACACGCTGGATGCCTACGGCCCGGTGTTGCCGGAACTGGTCGGTGGCTCGGCGGACCTGGCCGGCTCCAACAACACGATCTGGAAAGGCTGCAAAGGCATCACCCGTGACGATGCCAGCGGTAACTATGTGTATTACGGCGTACGTGAATTCGGCATGACCGCGATCATCAATGGCATGGCCTTGCACGGCGGTGTGATTCCTTACGGCGCCACCTTCCTGGTGTTCATGGAATACGCCCGCAATGCCTTGCGCATGGCGGCCTTGATGCACCAGCGCAATATCCAGGTGTACACGCACGATTCGATTGGTTTGGGTGAAGACGGCCCCACGCACCAGCCGGTCGAGCAGCTCACCAATTTGCGCAGCACGCCGAACCTGTCAACGTGGCGCCCCTGTGACACGGTGGAAACAGCCGTGGCCTGGAAAGTGGCGCTGCAGCGTTCACGCGGGCCAACGGCGTTGGTGCTGACGCGCCAGAACCTGCCACACCAGGCGCGTGATGCACAGCAGCTCGCCAATATTGAACGCGGGGGTTATGTGTTGAAGGATTGTGCCGGCACACCGGATGCGATCCTGATCGCCACCGGTTCCGAAGTCGCGCTGGCGATGGCCGCAGCCGAACAGTTAACCGCAACAGGCAAGAAAGTGCGCGTGGTATCGATGCCCTCAACCGATGCCTTCGATGCACAGGATGCCAGCTATCGTGAAAGCGTGTTGCCGAAGGCGGTGCGCGCACGGGTGGCGGTGGAAGCCGCGCATGCCGATTACTGGCGCAAATACGTTGGGCTGGATGGCGCCGTGGTCGGCATGACCAGTTTCGGCGCATCGGCACCGATCGCCGACCTGATGAAGCATTTCGGTTTCACGGTCGACAATGTGGTCGCGACCGTTGGGCAGGTAATGGGCTGATCATGAAAACGCGGCTTGCCATTAACGGGTTTGGCCGCATCGGGCGTTGCGTGCTGCGCGCCTTGCATGAAAGTGCGCATCGTGAACAGTTTGATGTGGTGGCTATTAATGAGCCAGGTGATGCGCGCACCATGGCGCACTTGCTGCGTTATGACTCCACGCATGGCCGCTTTGATGGTGATATCCAGCTCGATGGCGAGATCCTGCGCGTGAATGGCCAGGCCATCACGCTGACGCATCATGAATCACTGGATGATGTGCGCTGGGATCACATCGATATCGTGCTGGAATGCAGTGGGCAGTATGTTGCCCGTGCTGATGGCGCGAAACACCTGGCCCGTGGTGCGAAGCGCGTGCTGTTTTCCAATCCGGCCGACCCGGACATCAAGGCCATCGTATTTGGCGTGAACGATGAAGCCCTGTCAGCCGATGACACGATTGTGTCGACAGCCTCATGCACCAGCAATGGCATCATTCCGGTGATTGATGTGCTGGACAAGGCGTTGGGTATTGAATGTGGCGTGCTGACCACCTTGCACTCGATGATGAATGACCAGCCGGTGATTGATGCCTACCATCACACCGACTTGCGCAAGACCCGCAGTGCCAGCGATTCCATGATTCCGGTGGATACCGGTTTGGCAGCGGGTATTGGCCGGGTGTTGCCCGCCTTGGCAGGAAAGTTTGAAGCGCAGGCCTTGCGTGTCCCGACCACCAATGTGTCGGCGATGGATTTGTCGGTAGTCTTGCATCAGGACACCACACGCAAGGATGTGAATGCGATTTTGCGCGAAGCCAGTCGCCTGCCGCCCTTGGCCGGCATCCTTGGTTATACCGAGGAACCGTTAGCCTCGTGTGATTTTAATCATGACCCGCGTTCCGGCATTGTGGATGCCAGCCAGACGCGCGTCAGTGGGCAGCGCCTCGCCAAGGTGCTGGTGTGGTTTGATAACGAGTGGGCGTATGCCAACCGCATGCTGGATGTGGCTAACCGTTGGCTGCGTGCCTGAACAATAAACACTGGATAAGAAAACAAGGAAGGGGAATACCGATGACCGCCCGTAGTATCAGTGAGCTGGATCTGGCCGGCAAGCGCGTGCTGATCCGTGAAGACCTGAATGTGCCGGTGAAAGATGGGCATGTCACCAGCGATGCGCGGATCCGTGCTGCATTGCCAACCCTGCAGCATGCTCTGGATGCGGGTGCTGCGGTGATCGTGATGTCGCATCTGGGCCGGCCCACCGAAGGCGCATCGGCACAAGACAATGCGGAATTCACTTTGGCACCAGTGGCGGATGTGTTGGGCAAGCTGCTGGGCCGCAAGGTGCCACTCATCAAGGATTACCTGCAGGCGGGCGTGAGCGTGAAGCCGGGCGAACTGGTCTTGCTGGAGAACGTGCGGTTTAACAAAGGCGAAAAGAAAGATAACGAAGAGCTGTCAAAACAATATGCCAGCTTGTGTGACATCTATGTGATGGATGCGTTTGGTACAGCGCATCGCGCTGAAGCCTCCACGCACGGGGTGGCGCGCTTTGCCAAACAGGCCTGCGCAGGTTTGTTGCTGGCGGGTGAATTGGCAGCACTGGAAAAAGCGCTTGCCAAGCCGGCGCGGCCGATGGTGGCGATTGTCGGCGGCTCGAAAGTGTCGACCAAGCTCACGGTGCTCGATACCTTGTCGGACAAGGTGGACCAGCTGATTGTCGGCGGCGGCATTGCCAACACCTTTCTCGCGGCTGCGGGCAAGCCGGTGGGCAAATCCTTGTGTGAGCATGAATTGCTGGATGAGGCGCGCCGCTTGATGAAGAAGGTTCATATCCCCTTGCCGGTGGATGTGGTGACGGGCAAGGCCTTTGCTGCGGATGCGGTGGCGGAAACCAAGCCGGTTGACGACGTGGCCGATGACGACATGATTTTTGATGTCGGCCCGAAAACCCGCACGATGATGGCGGATATGTTGAAAGCGGCGGGCACTATTTTGTGGAATGGCCCGGTGGGTGTGTTTGAATTCGACCAGTTTGGTGGTGGCACTGAAGCCCTGTCGCGCGCGATTGCGGAGAGCCAGGCATTTTCACTGGCGGGTGGTGGTGATACGCTGGCCGCTATCGACAAGTACGGCATTACCGAGGATGTGTCTTATATCTCTACGGGTGGCGGGGCTTTCCTGGAGTATGTGGAAGGCAAGGTGTTGCCAGCGGTTGCGATTCTTGAAGAACGCGCCAAACAATAATGCGATTGGAATAACAGCAGGAAACGGAGTTTTATCATGGCCTTGATCAGTTTGCGTCAATTACTCGACCACGCTGCCGAGCACAGCTACGGCGTGCCGGCATTCAATGTGAATAACCTTGAACAGATGCGCGCCATCATGGAAGCGGCAGACAAAACCAAGTCGCCAGTGATCGTGCAGGCTTCTGCCGGCGCTCGCAAATATGCGGGTGCCCCTTTCCTGCGGCACCTGATCCTGGCAGCGATCGAAGAGTTCCCGCATATCCCGGTCTGCATGCACCAGGATCACGGAACCAGCCCGGCGGTGTGCCAGCGCTCCATCCAGCTGGGCTTCAGCTCGGTGATGATGGATGGTTCTTTGAAGAGTGATGGCAAGACACCAGCACCGTACAACTACAACCGCAATGTGACCAAGCGCGTGGTGGAAATGGCCCATGCCTGCGGTGTGTCAGTGGAAGGTGAATTAGGCTGTCTCGGTTCACTCGAGACTGGCCAGGCCGGTGAAGAAGACGGTGTTGGTGCGGAAGGCACGCTGGATCACTCCATGTTGTTGACCGATCCGGAAGAAGCCGCACAATTCGTGAAAGAAACCGAAGTCGATGCCTTGGCGATTGCCATTGGTACCAGCCATGGTGCGTACAAGTTTTCCCGTCCGCCCACTGGCGACATCCTCGCGATTGAGCGCATCAAGGAAATCAACAAGCGCATCCCCAACACGCATCTGGTGATGCACGGTTCTTCTTCCGTGCCACAGGATTGGTTGGCGATCATCAACGAATTTGGCGGCGAGATCCCGGAAACCTACGGTGTACCACTGGAAGAAATTGTCGAAGGCATCAAGCATGGCGTGCGCAAGGTCAATATCGACACCGACTTGCGCCTGGCCTCAACTGGCGCCATTCGTCGTTACCTGGCGAAGAAGCCGGCCGAGTTTGATCCGCGTAAATACCTGAAAGAAAGCGTGGACGCGATGCGCGATATCTGTATCGAACGGTATGAAGCATTCGGTACGGCAGGATGGGCGCGCAAGATTCGCCCGGTGTCCCTTGAGGCCATGGCGAATCGGTATGTGGGCAACAAGTTGAAGCCGAAAATCAACTGATGAAAGAGGGCGAGTAATCGCCCTTTTTTATTCAATATGCATTGATGGATATGCTGCCGGACTTTTCCAGTCTCAAAGATGCGCTACCGCCATTGACGCTGGAGCATGCTGCTCCGTGTGAAGGGGTATGCGCGGAGTATTTGCGCTATTACCGGCTTGATTTTTCGCGGCGCCTTGAAGGGGTTCGCCAGCATTTGGGTGTGCTTGAACTAGGCGATTACCGTATCGCTTGCCAGGTATTCTGGCCGCGTGAAGCGCGCGGCACCGTGATTATCAATCATGGGTACTTCGATCACGTCGGCTTGTTTGATCATTTGATCGATGCCTTGTTGCGTGAAGGGTATGCCGTTGTCGGCTGGGATTTGCCAGGGCATGGGCTGTCGTCCGGCGAGCAAGGCGCCATCGGATCATTCGAAGAATACAGCGACTGTTACCGCGATTTACTGAATGCCTTGTCTGGCCAGCTGCCAAGGCCATGGCATGCGATTGGCCAGAGTACGGGTGGCGCGATCCTGTTGCGCTATCTGTTTGAATGCGCGGAACGCAATGAACAACCGGGATTTTGCTCCATCATCGCCCTGGCGCCGTTACTGCGGGTCGTGCAATGGCCATGGGTGGTCTTGCAATACCGCATGTTCCATCGCTGGATGCCATCGGTGAAACGTGTGTTTGTCCGTAATGCGGACAATGCCGGTTTTGTCGATTTTGTGCGGACCGCCGATCCCTTGCAGGCAAAGCGTATCCCGGTGTGCTGGGTGGGTGCCATGATCGATTGGGCAAAACGGTTTGGGCATTACCCGAAAAGTGATTTCCCGTTGCGGGTTATCCAGGGTGATGCGGATACCACCGTCAGTTGGGCATATAACCTGAAGCGTATCCGCATGCGGTTTCCTAATGTGCGTGTCGACACCATCCATGGCGCAGGCCATCACCTGGTGAATGAATCACGGGTTCGTCGCGGCGATGTGTTCACCAAGATCATTGACGAGATGCTTGCGCGTGAACAGCGGGGTCCAGCTTCATGAAGCGGGCATTATCGGATAAACAGCAGGACGCGCTGGTGCAGCTCTTGGGCAAGCCGGCCGTATGCGTGGACGACAACAGCCGGAAAACCTATGGCGCGGACTGGAGCCAGGCGGCTGATCCGGATCCGGTTGCTGTGGTGTTTCCATCAACACGCGAACAACTGCACGCCATCATTGCTTACGCCAATGAATGGCGTTGGCCGTTGGTGCCCTCGGGCGGGCGCACCGGTCTGACCGGTGCTGCCGTCGCTGCCCATGGCGAGATCGTGGTATCACTCGAAAAGATGAACCGCATCCTCGAATTGGACACCCGGGAGCGTTTGCTCATCTGTGAGCCGGGTGTCATCACAGCGCAAGTGCAACAGGCGGCACGCGAACACGGACTGTTTTATCCGGTGGAGTTCGGTGCTGAAGGCAGTAGCCAGGTGGGTGGCAATATCGCCACCAATGCTGGCGGTGTGCGCGTATTGCGCTACGGCATGACACGCGCACAAGTGGCCGGCCTGCAAGCTGTAACGGGTCACGGCACATGGATTGATGAAATGCGGTGCCTGCGCAAGGACAATGCCGGTTATGCCTTGCGTGAACTCTTGATCGGCAGCGAAGGCACCTTGGCGATCACTACCCAGGCCGGCTTGCGCCTGTGTGAGCCGATGCCGGCACTGGCGACGGTATTGCTGCTGCTGGATGACATCAACACACTGCCGGAAGTGTTGCGGGCAATGCAGCGCTTTCCTTTATATGCTTGCGAGTGGATGGATCAGCGTGCCTTTGCGTTGGGAAATGAAGCACAAGCCAATCCATTGGGTGTCGCCAGTGCGGCAGGTTATCTGATGATTGAGGCGCCTGCCGATGCCATGACTGTAGAAGCCCTGTCAGCTGCCCTGGCAACGCAGCCGGTTGCCGATGTCCTGCTGGCGCAATCGTCAAAGCAGGCTGAGGGTTTCTGGGCAGTACGTGACTCGATTACCGGTGCGCTCAAGCCCCGGCATCCGCTCAAGTTTGATGTCGGCTTCCGTGCATCGCGCATGCCCGCGGTGTTTGCCGCAATTGCGCAGCAGTGGCCGGATGCAGTGGTCTACGGGCATCTTGGTGATGGCAACCTGCACCTGAACCTGGTGAATGTGCAGGATCCACTGCATGCGCAGGCCCAGGTGTGGCAAATCGTCAAGCAATTCCAGGGCACGATCACGGCCGAACATGGCATCGGGATGTTGCGCAGCAGGGCGTTGCAATCGACGGAAGCACACGACCGTTTGTCGGCCATGCGTGCCATCAAGCAGGCGCTGGATCCGAACGGGATACTGAATCCCGGCAAGCTGGTTAGTACGTGATGCCGGTAAAGTTGAAATAAGTTTCGTTATTGATGAACTTATCCAGCAGCGCCGGGTTTTCCCGGTACCGGGGATCGTTACCAATGGCGCGGACTTCGTCCCTCGCCATGGGTGTGCGGGTAATCAAATACAAGCGATTGTAGTAATCGTAAAGCTTGTCTGTCACAGCTTGGCGATTTTTGCTGATCAACGAATGGTTTTCATCAACACTGTTCGTGAAATCATAGGTTGGGAAATTTGTCATTTCTCCAAACCCCAGGGTTTTGAATTCAACCGGCAGCTCGAGCAGGAATTCAAAAGTCTCACGGAGATCCTCTTCTGTTTCGAAAGGAATTTTCGTAATCATGTCGAAGAACCCTTTGACATCAGGGCCAAGATCGACGATTTCCTGTGCGGCGTCAATGACGCGCTGGCGATCAGTGGGTCGATTCAGGTAGTCACGCAAAATGCGCGCACTGCCGGATTGGACGCCCATGGTGATGCTGACCATGCCCGCATCTTTCAGCATGGCAAGCATGGCTTTGTCATGCGTAGTGGGGTAGGTATAGCACCAGAATGGCAAACCAATTTCTTCTTTGTAGCGAGGCAAAAATTCCTTGAGCCAGCGCGGGTTGACAGTAAAAACATCGTCATAGAACAAGATGCTGGCGATATCCAGGTTCTTTTTTGCCCAATGCAATTCGTCCAGTACCAATTGGACATCGCGCCGCCGAAGTGAATTTTTCTTGCCAAACATGTCCTGGTAGCGCGATTCAATACAGAACGAGCAAGAGAATGGACACCCTCGCTGGGTCATGATCGGGTATTCGCGAACCAGGTTGTTCGGATATACCCCGTAGCGAACACCTTTGACATGATTGATATGCACATACCGTGACAAGTCCCAATCCGGGATGGCAATGTCATTGAGCGGTAGCAAGGGGCGTTCAGGGTTTTTGCGCACAGTGCCGTCAGCCAGCCGGGCATGGGTTCCCGGTATGGTAGTGATGTCTTGATTTGCATCCAGTCGATTGGCGAGGTCAACAATAACCCCTTCGCCCTCGTTGATGCAGATAAGGTCGGTCATCTGGATGCAGCGCTCTGGTTCGAGTGTGGGCCCCGGCCCACCCCAGATGATGGGCACAGGAAAATGTTTCTTGATTTCAGAGGTAACGAGAGCCGTTTCCTTGATGGTGCCAGAAATGGTGCTGAGGCCGATAGCGTCAGGCCTGAAGTCGGACAAGGCTTGCATCAACAGCTGGAAATCATGCGCAGAAAATGGTTTGTAACAATTCCAGACTTTCTTGATGCCATTGGAATCAATAAAGATGCCTGGGTAATCCGTGACTGCCAATTTCGTGTGTTCTTCAAATAGCTCGGTGCGGTAATCCTTGAAATAGATGATCAAGGACTCATGGCCCGCCCGCTGCAGTTCACCCGACAGTTGGGCGGGTGCAAGGTTCAAGCCAGTGAAGAGTTTGATGAGCGCAATACGAGCCATGGAAACACATTGCCTGCGGGGTTTTACCCTGTTGGTTGCAGAATACCCTTCCTCCATACGAGCCACAAGCTGGAAAGGTTCAAAGCACCCATGATGGGCAGGGCTATTTCCGGCGCAGCGTCCTTACGCCAGCCTTGCCGGCCAGCAACAGCACGTCGGCCGGGCGGCGGGCAAAAATGCCATTGGTCACCACGCCTGTGATGTTGTTGATGGCTTCCTCGATCTTGGTCGGGGTGGCAATCGGGAAGTTATACACATCCAGGATGATGTTGCCGTTATCGGTCACCACACCTTCGCGGTACACCGGGTCACCCCCCAACTTGACCAGCTGGCGGGCCACATGGCTGCGGGCCATCGGGATTACTTCCACCGGCAGGGGGAACTTGCCCAGCACGCCGACCAGTTTGGACTCATCAGCGATGCAAACGAACTCTTTCGCCACGGCGGCAATGATTTTTTCGCGAGTCAGGGCAGCGCCACCGCCCTTGATCAGCTCCAGCCGGTCATTCGATTCGTCGGCGCCATCCACATACACCGCCACGCTGTCGACGCTGTTCAGGCCATACACCGGGATGCCGTGTTGCTTCAGCCGGGCGGCCGAGGCCTCCGAGCTGGCCACGGTGCCCTGGAAGCAGCCCTTGCGGGTGGCCAGCGCATCGATGAAACAGTTGGTGGTGGAACCGGTGCCCACGCCGACGATGCTGTCCGGATCCAGTTTCGGCAGGATGTAATCAAGGGCGGCGCGGCCAGCGGCCTGCTTCAGTTCGTCTTGTGTCATGGGAATCCACCAGCATAAAAAGTGGTATGTATAATGCCACATTAGCGCCCGGAAGACCCTGACAGGAAAGGCCTCATGCCCCAGAACTACATCCGCAAGATCCTTGCTGCCCGCGTGTATGACGTGGCGGTGGAAACCCCGGTGGACGAAGCCCGGCTGATGAGCCGGCGGCTCGGCAACACGGTCTTGCTGAAGCGCGAAGACCTGCAGCCGGTGTTTTCCTTCAAGATCCGCGGCGCCTATAACAAGATGGCCTCACTGTCGCCCGAGGCACTCAAGAAAGGCGTGGTCTGTGCGTCGGCGGGCAACCACGCCCAGGGCGTGGCGTTGTCAGCGGCCAAGCTTGGCGTTGCTGCCACCATCGTCATGCCGCGCACCACACCAGTGATCAAGGTGAATGCCGTTCGTAACCGTGGTGCCAAAGTGGTGCTGCACGGTGATACCTATGATGAAGCCTCACTGGAAGCCAAGCGCCTGGCCGATGAAAAAGGCTATGCCTTTGTGCACCCGTACGATGACCCGGAAGTGATTGCGGGCCAGGGCACCATCGGCATGGAAATCCTGCGCCAGGTGACCGGCCCCTTGGATGCGGTGTTTGTGCCCTGCGGCGGCGGTGGTTTGCTGGCCGGTGTCGCGGCCTACATCAAATACGTGCGACCGGAAGTGAAAGTGATCGGTGTGGAGCCGGAAGATGCTGCTTGTCTTGCCGCAGCGATGAAAGCCGGCCGTCGCGTGAAGCTGAAAGAAGTCGGCATCTTTGCCGATGGTGTTGCGGTGGCACAAATCGGTGAGGAGCCGTTCCGTGTGATCCGCAAAACGGTGGATGATGTGATCACCGCCAACACCGATGAAATCTGTGCGGCGATCAAGGACATCTTTGAAGACACCCGCTCGATTGCCGAGCCGGCCGGTGCGCTTGCGCTCGCCGGTTTGAAAAAGTACGTGGCTGAAAAAGGTTTGAAGAACGCCACCGTGCTGGCAATCGCCAGTGGCGCCAACACCAACTTTGATCGCCTGCGTTATATCTCTGAGCGCACCGAAATCGGTGAGCGCCGCGAAGCGATCCTGTGCGTGACGATCCCGGAGAAGCCCGGCAGCTTCCGTGCGTTCTGTAATGCCATCGGCAAGCACAACATCACCGAGTTCAATTACCGGTATGCCGATGCCAAAGAGGCGCGCATTTTTGTTGGCCTGCAGATCAACCCGGATAACGGCGATCGCGAGAACTTGCTGAAGCATCTCAAGGACAAGGGCTACCCGGTGGTTGACATGACCGACAACGAAATGGCCAAGCTGCACACGCGGCATATGGTCGGTGGTCGTGCGGATGTGAAGCACGAAGTGGTGTATCACTTCGAGTTCCCGGAACGCCCGGGTGCGTTGATGAACTTCCTCAACCAGCTCGGTGGTCGCTGGAACATCAGCATGTTCCATTACCG
>SBFY01000017.1 GCA_006227085.1 Gammaproteobacteria bacterium | reverse complement strand
TGGACGGGGTGTTTTCCGGCAGCTGCCTGCGCGTTGACCGCTCCCTGGTCATCACTACGCACAGTGATTTATTGCCGCTACGAGTCATCCCATGATCAAGCCTGCCATCAAACTCACGACCACCCTATGCAGCGTAATATTGATTACCGCTTTCATCATAGGCCTGATCATTCTTGCGGAGTACACATTCTCCACAGGAAGAACACCACTGGGGTTCAGTTTTTGGCGATTTGATCCACTGTTAGGATGGTCTGGAGAACCCAATGCCACCGGCCGATTGGTGTCTGATGAATTCAATGTGCATGTACAAAACAACGATCAAGGACTTCGTGACGACCAATACCCTGAAAAAAGCGATAAGTTTCGAGTGTTAGTTCTGGGAGATTCTTTTGCATGGGGAGTTGGCGTAGAGCATGAGGATCGATTTACGGAGATCGTTGAACGAAACATTCCCGGGATAGAAATCATCAATAGCGGGGTGATTGGCTACGGCCCAGACCAGGAACTGCTGTATTTGCAGGATCGGGGGATAACGTTAAAGCCAGATCTTGTTGTGCTTCTGCTGATATCCAATGACATCAATCACAATGTTTCCATTGATCTTAACGGTTATCCCAAACCACGATTTCAATATAAAGCGAATAAAAAACTTGAATTAGTTGGATATCCCGTTCAGCCACCGTCAGCCATGGAATCAATCAATATTGAACTGATGAAGAAAAGTTATGTTTACCTACTGCTCCTGTACGCGAAAGTCGCTATCCAGGACTTGTTGGTCGAGCAGGATATATCCATGTTCCAAACTATCCATAGCGGCGAGGACCGTTTCGAGCTTGCCGAAGCAATACTCTCCAGGATCCATCAGGTCAGCAACGAACACGGAGCCAGTTTTGCCCTTCTTATCGACGATAAAATGCCGGAGCATCTCAATCAATTCATCATGGAAATATCGCAACGGCATGCCATAGAGACAGTCGAATTAAAAAGCATCTTCGGAGATGCCAGCCAAACCCGTTTCCCCAAAGATGGCCATTGGAACACTTACGGCCACGAGCTTGCTGCCAAAGGACTGACAACCCTTATCCAGGAAATCATGTCAGGACAGGAATCCGGCAAACCCACAGTCACTCCAAACTGACAGCACCACCGTCTTCGGCCCGTACACCCTGCGTGGCTTTCAACGGCCTGATCTGGTGATGGCACATAGCGCGCACGGCGTCAACACTCTCAGCCAATACACACTACTTTCCTGTTTTCGCTTTTTTCCGGGATCCTGATTTAGCTCGTGATTTAGTTGGTGAATAACTGCCAGCATCATCCTTGCTACGCTTTTTCCCCTGCGGTTTGCCAGCAGGTGCCTTGCCACCCTTGCCCGGGTTCGGTTTGCGCGGCCGGCGCGGCCCATCATCCTCCATCACAGCAGGTGCAGCTTCGGAGAACAGGCGTAATTGCGAAGGACGACCACAAATCCGTGCCTTGCGCAGCAACTCGCGAACTTCCTTCGGCATGCCTTCCGGCAAATCGACCGTACTGAAGTCCTCATAGATATCGACATGGCCGATGTAACGGCTGTCGATATCGCCTTCATTGGCAATCGCACCAACGATGTTACCGGGTTTCACCCCATGCACATGGCCAACATCAATGCGGTAACGTTGCATGGCGATATCCGGGAACTCGCGCAGGGGCACAGCATCCGCGCCCGGCTGATCGGGCTTGCGTGAGCGACGCTCGCGGCCTTCCTGCGTGCCTTCACGCTCACGACGCGCAGCCGGGGCGGCTGCCACGTCCTGCGCTGTGTCCAACAGGAACGGCTGGTCGCCCTGCAGCAAGGTCGCCAATGCCGCAGCCAATTTCATCGGCGCGATTTGCCGGCTTTGCTGGATACCGTCCAGCAAGGATTCATACAACGCCAATTGCGGATTTTCGAGTGCTTCACCGATGCGCACACCCAATCGCTCGATACGCACGCGGTTCACTTCCGCCACCGTTGGCAAGGTCATGCGTTCAATCACCTGCCCGGTCGCTTTCTCGATCGCTTTCAGCATGCGGTTTTCACGCGGCGCCACAAACAGGATCGCTTCACCGCTGCGACCGGCACGACCGGTGCGGCCAATGCGGTGCACATACGATTCGGTGTCATAGGGAATGTCGTAATTGACCACATGGCTGATGCGATCCACATCCAGGCCACGTGCTGCCACATCGGTAGCCACCACGATATCCAGGCGACCACCCTTGAAACGCTCAATGATGCGCTCGCGCTGGATCTGCGGGATATCGCCATTGAGTGCTTCCGCGAGGAAACCGCGTGACGAGAGTTTTTCCGACAACTCATTGGCACCCATCTTGGTGCGCACGAACACCAGCATGGCATCGAAGTCTTCCACTTCGAGGATACGGGTCAAGGCATCCAGCTTGCTCAGTCCGGTCGCCTGCCAGTAACGCTGGCGAATGGTGGTCGCCGTGGTGGTCTTGCTGGCGATTTTCACCACCACCGGGTCTTTCAGGTGAGCGTCGGCCACCCGCCGGATTTCCTTCGGCATCGTCGCTGAGAACAAGGCAATCTGCCGTTGCGCTGGCGTGTGCTGCAGGATCCATTCCACTGCATCGATAAACCCCATGCGCAGCATTTCATCCGCTTCATCCAGCACCAGCGTTTGCAGGTTATCGAGCTTGAGGGTGCCGCGTTCGATATGGTCCATCACACGGCCTGGCGTGCCGACCACGATTTGCACACCGCGCTTCAATTGCCGCAGTTGCATGTCATAACCCTGGCCGCCATACACCGGCAGCACCTGCATACCCGGCATGTGCTTGGCATAACTCTGGAAGGCTTCAGCGACCTGCAGGGCCAGCTCGCGTGTCGGCGCCAGCACCAGTGCCTGAGGGCCATCGCGTTTCATATCAATGCGCGACAGCACCGGCAAGGCAAACGCGGCCGTTTTGCCGGTACCGGTTTGCGCCTGGCCCAGCACATCATGGCCGGCCAGCACTTGCGGAATGGTTTCAAGCTGGATTGGCGTTGGCGCTTCGTAGCCCAACCCATCCAGTGCCTGGAGTAATTCAGGGCGCAGGCCCAAAGCAGCAAAGCCCGATGCGGGCGCATCGGTCATAGGCGTCGTCATAGGAAATTCCCGGTTGTACCCAATAAGCCACGGGGGTGGCTGACAAGACGCGCGCCGGCCAATGCCGGGTTTGCGGAGGGTCAACGGGCCCGTGAATGAGGCGGCATTATAGGCAAAAGCTGTCCCGATAACAGGTTATTTTTTCGCTATCCGGCCGACGGCTTGCAGGATCTCCTGGGATACTGTATATAATCACACTAGTTATCCATACAGGCAGGCAAGAGGCCACGGGTCACAGCCCCGAGCCCCGGACCCCAAGGAGCAAGACCATGGAAGAGCTGACCACCCGCCAGGCCCAGGTGCTGGGCTACATCCGCGATCACCTGGAAGAAACCGGCTACCCGCCAACCCGTGCCGATATCGCCAATGCGCTGGGTTTCCGATCGGCCAATGCCGCCGAGGAGCACCTGAAGGCACTGGCCCGCAAAGGCGCGATCGAGATGATTTCCGGCGCTTCCCGAGGCATCCGCCTGGTCGATGAAGCCCCACCCGGCCTGCCCCTGATTGGCCGCGTCGCTGCCGGCAACCCGATTTTGGCCGAGGAACACATCGAGGATTACATCGATGTCGCCCCCAACCTGTTCAAGCCCAAGGCGCACTATTTCCTGCGTGTGGTCGGCGACAGCATGAAAGACATCGGCATCATGGATGGCGACTGGTTGGCCGTGCACAAGGCCAACCGTGCCGAGAATGGCCAGATCGTAGTGGCCCGTGTGGATGACGAGGTCACGGTCAAACGCTTCCGCACCACCCGCAGCCCCTATGTGGTGAACCTGCTGCCAGAAAATGACGAGTTTGAACCGATCGTGGTCGATATGCGCGAACAGCACCTCGCGATTGAGGGCATCGCTGCCGGGGTCTTGCGCCGCGGCGCCTGACCCCTGCTGACTGCCGGTCAGTTCATCGGCACATCAAAGCGCTCGATATAGAAGCCGAAACGGTCAAGGATGGCCTTTTCGCTCAGACCGAATTCCGCAAAATCGTATTCGTGCTTGCCGTGTTTGCCCATCGGGTGTTCGGCGGCGTATGCCTCGATCTGCTGTTTTGCCACTGCCGTCATCGGCAGCTGGAAATGGTCATAAATCGTGTTGACCGTGCCTAACGGATCCGCCACAAAATCGTTGAACTGGATATCAAGGATGCGCTCCACTGCGATGGCCTTGCGTTGTTCAAGGCTGCTTTCGACTTTACGCGCCAGGTATTCCAGCACCACTGGCCCCAGCGTTTTCGGGTCATAGTCACGGCCTTTCATCATTGCGTGCATCATGCTGGCGTAGGAAGTGACCGCCTCCAGCGGGTTGCGGTGCGTGATGATGAGGCAGGCATCCGGGAACATCTCTACCAGGATATCCAGCGCCCACAAATGTCCGGGCGACTTCAGCAACCAACGATCACCCGGTCGCTGCCACTGCAGCATTTTCAGCAGCTCCTTGTAATAGCGGTAACTGGGGCGATGATCCTGCTGCTGGAACCATGAGGCATACGGTTCCATCATGGTTTCAATGCCGAACTGCACATCCTGGAAGGTGTGGTTCAACAAATGAATGCATTCTTCCGGCGTATCGATCGAGGTGTGATGGATCTTGTCAAAGTCTTTGTTGGCGCGCAGCGTTTCTTCTTCCCACTGTTTCATCGCCACATAACGCGGGTCTTCAGCACCGCGCGGCAGCCCTTCGACCGGGTCCGGGTTCAGGCCTTCCCACAGTTTCATCGGCCGGTGTGCCGGGTCATTCGCCAGCAGGTTCAGCAAGGCCGAGGTGCCTGTGCGTGGCAAACCGGTCAGGTACAACGGCTGCCGGATCACCTCATCGTGGATTTCCGGGTGCCGCTTGAACGCTGCCTCGATCTTGAGCCGCACCACCAGCAAATCACCCAAACGGCGACGCAGGCGTTTCTGGCTTTTCTCATCCCAGCCGGTGCTGCTGTAGGTTTCCAGCAATTTGCCCAGGCCTTCAAGGAAATCATCGCTGCCAAAATCGTCCAGACCGGCCTTTTCACGCGCCTTGGCCAACAAGCCTTCTACCGACATATCCACATCAGCCATGGGCAAGCTCCGACAGTTTGACCAGTTTCACCTGCGGCTGCGGGTGATCCTTGGCGCGAATCCAGCGCACGCACATGGTGCCTTCGTTGTGATTGCAGGTGTTCATCCAGTTATCACAGCCGGGGTCGGTTTTCGCGACCACGATACGCACCGAGCCGTCATCGCGATAACGCGCCGTGTGCTTGTTCAGGTGAACCGGGAAATAGCGGTAATCGAGGCTTTCCAGCCAGTAATTGGCCAGCTGGAAATTCCAGAACTCGCACTCGGGCGGTTGCAGGTCGATCACCAGCGCTTCGTCATCGGCGATCCTGAAGGCACTGTGGTAGTAAGCAATATTCGGGTCACCGCCTGCGGCCAATGCCACATCAGGGTTGAAACGCGGCAACTGGTTCACATGCTTCTGGAAGCCATCAGCCCACTGCTTGAACACCGCTGCCGTGCCGTGCACGAAGAAGGCAGCGCTTTGCAAGGCGCGATCGACCAGGGCCGGGTCAAAATGGCGCGGCTGGTTAGGCCCATCGATGCGCTCGATCTTCAGCTCGGCGATGACTTCGTTCTTGTGATCGAGGCGGGTTTGCCGGTAGATCACCATCGTGGTCTCTTCGGTCATCGGCAACCAGTTACCCGGCTGCTTTTCCTTCGACACGATGATCTCGAAGGTGCCATCGGGGTTGATGTCCATGTCATCGGCTTCGATATAACCGGTGGTGTTCAGGCTGTTGGTCTTGCCATAACCGCCCGCCTGCGAACCAAACCCGAGGTAATGCACCGTGCCGCGTGTGCCAGTGATCTTGTAGGTGAAATTGCCATTCACCGGCGCCGAACCGTAGACATTGTCGGGGTTATCCATGCCGATCTTGATGGTTTCATGCACCGGGCGACGGAACTCCGGCGCCTGCTTGTCGGCAGCTTCCAGGAAGGAATCCAGCCCGGCACGGGTCAAACGCGCCAGGTAGCGCCAGCCTTCGGCACGGGTGAGCGGATCAGCCGGTGAGCCTGCTCCCAGCACCACCTCGTGGCCGGCTTTTTTCAGGGCATCGCAGAATTCATCCCAGCTGCGACCATCAATGACCTTGTCGAGGGCTTCCTGTGTTTTGCTCATGGTGTGTGACCTGTCGGTTATCGGATATCCGGGACATTCTACGGGTGGCCGGAGCCAAGGGGAAACGTACAAATGGGTGAGGAATGGGCGGTAGGCGCAGGATCGGCCTATTCAAGGCTAGCGCGAGGGCTGGTCAAGAAATAATCCCTCCGACCCCTTTTATT